>DASVMY010000211.1:0-10055 GCA_036384135.1 Caulobacteraceae bacterium
CCGCCGAGGCCCTGATCCGCACGGCCTCCGGCGCGGCGGAGTCGGTGGCCGGCACCGTGCGTGTCACCGCCAGCGAGATCATGGGCGGCGAGGTGCTGCCCGCCATCCTGACCGAGTTCCATGAGGCCCATCCGCAGGTGAGCATCGAGCTGGTGCTGTCGAACAGGCCAGAGGACCTGCTACGCCGCGAGGCCGACATCGCCGTGCGCATGGTCCGCCCCACCCAGGACGCCCTGCTGGCCAAGCGGATCGGGACGGTGGACGTGGGCCTGTTCGCCCACCGCCGCTATCTGCAGAAACACGGCGAGCCGCTGACCCTGGACGATCCGGGGCACGTGGCGGTGGGCTTCGACCGGGACCCGTCGGTGGCCCGGGCGGTGCGGGCGCTGAATCTGCCGCTCACCCGGGACTTCTTCGCCTTCCGCAGCGACAGCGACCTGGCGCAGCTGGCGGCGATGCGGGCGGGCTTCGGCATCAGCGGCTGCATGTACGGCATCGCCCGGCGCGATCCGAACCTGGTCCAAGTCCTGCCCGGCGTCGGCTTCGAGATGGAGATGTGGGTGGTGATGCACGAGGACCTGAAGTCCAGCCGCCGTATGCGCCTGATGTTCGACCACCTGGTGACGGCCCTGAGCGCCTATGCGGCGACAAGCCAGAAGGACGGGTGAGGCATGCTCGCAATGTTCCGCCAGGCCGGCAAAACCGGAACATCCCGGCGGCGTCATTCTGTCGCCTTGCGCCGTAGGCCCCACGCTGGCCCGGCTCGCCAGGGAGAACGAAAAGCCAACCGAGAATCTTAAAATATGGTTAACGCACGTCTACCATGCCGCTGGGGATTGAGGTGTGGTGGGGCGCGTCGTTCCCGTCCCCGCAAGGGGAAGCAACCCTTCCCCCACTCGCGGTGCTCGCGGGGGAAGGGTTAGTCCGATGCGGTCGGGTATTAACGATTCTTAGCCCAATCGCGCTTCCAGCGCCGCCAGGTCCGGCACGAACAGGGTTTGTCCCCTCCGGTTGGACTCGGCGATGAAGTCGCGCGGGGGCTGGCTCTGCAGGGCGCCGGCAGGGACCTCGCCGATCACGGGACCAGAGCCAGCCGCCAGCAGGATGCGGCGGCCGTGATGTTCGATGAGGCTGTGGGACACAGGCGCCCTCCTGCCGCTGCGGCCGCACGGCCCGCGGTCAGGAAGGCGCCCTGAAAAGTCCTACTCTTCGGTCTCGATGTCGGCGTCGATGCGGTCGCCGGCGCCGGCGGCGCGTTCGGCGATGCGGGCGGACTTACCGCGGCGATCACGCAGGTAGTACAGCTTGGCCCGGCGCACGGCGCCGCGGCGGCGCACTTCGATGCTCTCGATCATCGGGCTCATCACCGGGAACACCCGCTCGACTCCTTCGCCGAAGCTGATCTTGCGGACGGTGAAGTTTTCCATCAGGCCCGCGCCGGAGCGGCCGATACAGACGCCTTCATAGGCCTGCACGCGCTCACGCTCGCCTTCCTTGATGCGCACGTTGACGCGGACGGTGTCGCCCGGCTGGAACGGCGGGATCTTCTTGCCTTCGAGGAGGCGGGCAACCTCTTCCTTCTCAAGTTCGGCGATGATGTCGGCCATAGCTAAATTCCTTTTCCGTACTGGGCTTTACTCGCCCTTTGGCTGTTGATTGGCGGTTCGCTTGGCCCAGAGATCCGGGCGCCGCTCCCGCGTGGTGGTTTCCCGCTGCGCCTTGCGCCATTTGGCCACCTCTGCGTGGTGGCCCGACAGCAGCACCTCGGGGATATCATGGCCTTCGAACGTCCGCGGACGGGTATATTGCGGATGTTCGAGCAGACCGTCCTCGAAACTCTCTTCACTCAGGCTTTCGGCCTGGCCCAACACACCGGGCACGAGCCTTACGCAAGCCTCGATCACCACCAGGGCCGCCGCCTCGCCACCGGCGAGCACCGCGTCTCCGACGGAGACCTCCTCGAACCCCCGGGCGTCGATCACCCGCTGGTCCACCCCCTCGAACCGGCCGCAGAGAACGACAAGGCCAGGGGCCTTGGACCATTCCGCCGCGCGCGCCTGGGTCAGGGGCCGACCCCGGGCGCTCATATACAAAAGCGACCGCCCCGCCACCTCCACGCTGTCCAGCGCGGCGGCGATCACGTCCGCCCTCATCACCTGTCCAGGACCGCCACCCGCGGGGGTGTCGTCGAGGAAGCCGCGCTTATCCTTGGAAAACCCCCGAATGTCCAGCGTTTCCAATCGCCACAGGTCCTGCTCGCGCCAGGCCGTGCCGATCAGGGAGACGCCCAGGGGGCCGGGAAAGGCCTCGGGAAACATGGTCAGGACGGTGGCGGTGAAGGGCATGGGTCTGGTTTATAGATCACGGTGCGAAGACACCCGAGGCCCCAATGCACCCCTTTCCCCCAGCGGACGAGCTTTCTTTCCTGGTCGGCGAAGAACTCACCCAGATCATTCTCAACCCGTTCGGCATCACCTTCAATTTCGCAAGCGGCAGGGCGATCGTCTGTGATGAGGCTTTCGACTTCGTGGACGGGGCGGGCGCCTCCTCCAACTATCCTTGCTGCGCTGCCGAAGCTCCGCCCATTCGATTCTACAGCCTGCTGCAGTCTACGGTGGTGGCGTTGGCCAGGGAGGAACTGCGGCTCATGCTGCGCTTCGACTCTGGGATGGCAATCGTGTTCCATTCGGTGCTTGGCCCATACGAATCTGGGCAGATCCACTTTGGCCGTTTTGACGACGAAGACCGCGGCAAGACCTTGAAGCTGATCGTGTTTTAAGCTCCTGCGGGTGGGTTGCTCCCTCCACGCAACCCAGCACGCATTCGCCGGCTTAATTCTCATGGCGGCCATGCGTGCCGGATGCAGAGGCTTGGTCAAGGGGCGGCCGCCGGCCGCCCGCCTCCGGCGGCGCTGCGTGCCCTTGAGCAAGCCCCTGCATCCGGCGAAGATCATCCAAGAGAAGAAGCGTCCGGGTCGCAAAGCGCCCTTGCCACTGAAGCTGCGGCTAGTCGGTCAGAGTTTGCGATACGCCGTCATCGCTTGACGGGTCCTCCATCCTCCGCCGAGCAGCCTGCTTGAGCAACGTCTCTAGGGCCAGACGCAGAACCCCAGCGTTGGTTTGGCCGGTCTCCGCCTTGATCTGGGCGAACATCTTGGCCGGCAGACGAACTGTGACCTTTCGCATCTCTTCCATGCGATGGACAATGCCACAAACAAGCACGCCAAGGGAGATACAACCGTGACCCTGAAGGTCTATCCCGGCGGGCGGCGCGAGATGCTGAACGAGACCAACCGAGACGAGGTGGTCGCCGACCTTAAGGCCTGGCTGGATGCGACGGTGGCGAAGCGCCGGTAGGCGAACCGCGCCTCGGATCGCCCTTGGCCGGCGGCCACGGCACCAGCATCGACACCCGCGCGCGGTAGTCGCGATACTTGTCGCCGAAGAGGCCGATGAGGTCGTGCTCCTCAAGCTGGATGGCGATCAGGATGTAGGCCGTCGTCGCCGCCGCGAACACCAAGTGGCCCAGGGTCATCTTCGGCGTCGCCCAGAAGGCGATGATGAAGCCCAGGTAGATCGGGTGGCGGACCACCCTGTAGAACACCGGCGTCTTGAATTCCGGCGGCGGGGTCTGGCCGTTGCGCGCGTAGGTCCAGACCTGGCGCAGGCCGAAAAGGTCGAAGTGGTTGATCAGGAAGGTGCTGCTCAGCACCGTCAGCCAGCCCACGGCGCAGATCGCCCAGATCAGGCTGGCCGCCGCCGGGCTGGCCACCTGCCAGATCACCGGCGCGGGCAGGGGGCGCCACTGCCAATACAGCAGCACCAGCGCCAGGGAGGCGAACAGCACATAGGTCGACCGTTCGACCGGCTGGGGCACGAAGCGGGTCCAGACCCGCTTGAACGCCGGCCGGGCCATGACGCTGTGCTGGACCGCGAAGACGCCCAGCAGCACGGTGTTGATCAACAGCGCCGGGACCAGTCCTGAGGCCGCGCCGTCATCGATCCCCTTGGGAACCGCCACCCCGCCGACGAAACCGATCGCATAAAGGAAACTCGCGAAGAACACCGCGTAGCAAATCGCACCGTACGACACCGCAAGGAACTTGCCCATGGTTGCCTCCTACCAAGTTGAGGCAAGTTGACGCCCTAGGTTACCCTGAAGTCAAGTCACGTAAGGTCGATCCTATGCTTGCCTGAATCTGGGGCCGAAGCATCGTTTGGTTGCAGCGACGGCGGGCTTGCCGACCGCGGAACAAAAAAGGAGCGCCCGGTTGCCCGGACGCTCCTTCGCGGGTCTCGATCGAGCTGAGGCTCAGAGCCGCTCGACGATCGTCACATTGGCCAGGCCGCCGCCTTCGCACATGGTCTGCAGGCCGTAGCGCTTGTTGCGGGCTTTCAGGGCCCCCAGCAGGGTGGTCATCAGCTTGGTTCCCGACGCGCCCAGCGGGTGGCCCAGCGCAATGGCGCCGCCGTTGACGTTCAGCTTGTCCGGATCGGCGCCGAGCTCCTGCAGCCAGGCCACCGGCACCGAGGCGAAGGCCTCGTTGACTTCGTAGAGGTCGATGTCATCGATCTTCATCCCGGCCCGTTCCAGGGCGCGCTTGGTCCCGGGAATCGGGGCTTCGAGCATGATCACCGGGTCACCGCCCACCAGGGTCAGGTTGTGGATGCGGGCGATCGGCTCGACGCCCAGGTCCTTGAGGCCCTTGGCCGAAACCACCATCACGCCGCTGGCGCCGTCGCAGATTTGGCTGGAGGTGGCGGCGGTGATGCGGCCGCCTTCGCGCAGCAGCTTCACGCCGCGCATGCCCTCCAGGCTGGAGTCGTAGCGGATGCCTTCGTCGGTGGTGTGCAGGGTTTCATTGCCCTCGGCGTCCTTGACCAGGATGCCGACGATCTCGTCCTTGAAGGCGCCGCTCTGGGTGGCGGCGATGGCGCGCTGGTGGCTGGTGTAGCCGAACTGGTCCAGCTGGTCCTTGGTCAGGTTGTACTTCTCGGCCACCATCTCGGCGCCCATGAACTGCGAGAACTGGATGTTGGGATAGCGCTTCTGCTGGGCCGGGCTCATGGGCGTGCCCAGGCCCTCCTTGGCCGGCAGGATCACCGGGGTGCCCATGGGCACCCGGGTCATGCTCTCGACGCCGGCGGCGATGACCACGTCCATGGTCCCGCTCATCACTGCCTGGGCGGCGAAATGCAGGGCCTGTTGCGAGGAGCCGCACTGGCGGTCGACGCTGGTGGCCGGCACGCTCTCGGGCAGGCGCGAGGACAGCACCGCGCCGCGCGCGACATTGTTGCCCTGCTCGCCGGCCTGGCCGACGCAGCCCATGATCACGTCCTCGATCAGGGCCGGATCGGCGCCGGTGCGGTCCAGCAGGTTGTTGAGCACCTGGCCGGCGAGATCGGTGGGATGCCAGCCGGCCAGTTTGCCGCCCTTGCGTCCGCCGGCGGTGCGGGCGGCGGCGACGATGTAAGCTTCGGCCATGAGCAGGTTCCTTCGATCGAGAGGCCAGGACGCGATAGGCCAAGTGGGATGATGGCCGTCATTATCGGAGGCGACGCGGCGTCAGCCAATGGGGATTTGGGCGGGATTTGGGGGGATTGGGGGCGGCGTTTCAGCGGCGCGGGGTGACGCGCGGTTCTGCAGGCGGTAGACGGGCGGCCGACCATCAGACGAAGGATATGTGTTTCGTGCGACTGCCCCAGGCCCGGCTCGATCAGGTGCTCGACCGCTACCGCGAGGTCGAGGCGCGCATGGCAGCCGCCAGCGAGGGCGCCGAGATCGTGCGCCTGTCCAAGGAGCACGCCGAGATCCGCCCGGTCGCCGACGCGGTGAAGGCGCTGGAGAAGCTCTGGGCCGAGCGCGCCGACCTGGAGGAGATGGCCAAGGCCGACGACGTCGAGATGGCTCAGATGGCCCGCGACGAGCTGCAGGCGCTGGACGAGAAGACGCCGGAGCTGGAACGCGCCGTGGCCCTGCTGCTGGCCCCCCGCGACGCCGACGAGAACGCCTCGGCGATCCTGGAGGTGCGCGCCGGCACGGGCGGCGACGAGGCGGCCCTGTTCGCCGGCGACCTGTTCCGCATGTACAGCCGTTATGCCACCACCCGCGGTTGGCGGGTGGAGGTGGAGAGCGTCTCCGAAGGCGAGGCCGGCGGCTACAAGGAAGTCATCGCCTCGATCACCGGCGAGGGGGTGTTCGGCCGGTTGAAGTTCGAGAGCGGCGTGCATCGGGTGCAGCGGGTGCCCGACACCGAGACGCAGGGGCGCATCCACACCTCCGCCGCCACCGTGGCGGTGCTGCCCGAGGTCGAGGACGTGGAGATAGAGGTCCGCGACGAGGACATCCGCATCGACACCTACCGCTCGTCGGGCGCCGGCGGCCAGCATGTCAACAAGACCGACTCGGCGGTGCGGATCACCCATCTGCCCACCGGCATCGTGGTCACCAGCTCGGAGAAGTCGCAGCACCAGAACCGGGCCCGGGCCATGAAGGTGCTGAAGGCCAAGCTCTACGACCAGAAACGTGAGGCCCTGGATTCCGCCCGCTCGGAAGCCCGCAAGAGCCAGGTCGGCTCCGGCGACAGGTCCGAGCGCATCCGCACCTACAACTTTCCCCAGGGCCGGGTCACCGACCACCGCATCAACCTGACCCTCTACAACCTGGCCAAGGTGATCGAGGGCGAGTCTCTGGACGACGTCATCGAACCCCTGATCGCCGAGGACCAGGCGGCGCGGCTGGCGACGCTGGAAGATAGTCTGAACTAACTACGGGCGCTGTTAGGCGGGGGATGTGCACGTTGGCCTCGCCGAAGAGGTGGAACGAAAACGTTCCGGGAAGCGGCGCGGGGTGGTCGATCTGCATCTCCTCACGCAGCGCCTTCCATGTCTCATTGGTCATCGAATAGGTGAGGCCGTCAGGCCATTTCACCGTGACGGGACCCGGCCTCCTTAGCCTTGGTCAGGGTCGCTCCGACCATTGTGGCGCCTAGATGCTATCGGGCGGCCGTCCACCCATCATCCTCGGGACTGACGGCCGAGGATGACAAATGGAAGTGGGATATCCTGATGGCTCCCCTACAGCGGCGGCTCGGGCGTTCCGGCCTCGACGCTACGGGCATAGGACAGCGCCGCCGCCTCGACATCGAAGCCGCCGTTGAGCTGGGGATCCTTGCAGCGGACGAACCAGGCATGCTCGCCGTCGCTGTCGATCTCCTCGACCACGGTCAGAAGGCCCTGCTGGACAACGCGCCGCTTGGTCATGTCGCTCTCCCGCCCGCCGTCAGTCTGGGACGGGCCGGCGGATCATAGCCCTCTGGCGGGGAAGAGGAACCTCCGTAGTGGCCCGTGTGGGGCTGGGCGACGCCGCTTGACGCCGCCGCACCCCCCGGTCTAAACGCCGTCCGCCTTCGCGCGGCCAGGCCGCCTGGGGCGCAGCACGATCCAAGTCCCGCCGCCGAGCCCTGTCGAAGGGCGGCCGGACTCTCCCGGCAGGTGAGGGATCGTATTTCATGGCCAACGTCACGGTGATCGGCGCCCAGTGGGGCGACGAGGGCAAGGGCAAGCTGGTGGACTGGCTGTCCAACCGCGCCGACGTGGTGGTGCGGTTCCAGGGCGGGCACAACGCCGGCCACACCCTGGTGGTCGGCAACCAGACCTACAAGCTGTCGCTGCTGCCGTCGGGGGTGGTGCAGGGCAAGCTTTCCGTCATCGGCAACGGCGTGGTGGTGGACCCCTGGCACCTGCTGGAGGAGATCCGCAAGATCGGCGAGCAGGGGATCGCCATCACGCCGGACCTGCTGGTGCTGGCCGACAACGCCGCCCTGATCCTGCCCCTGCACCGCGACCTGGACCAGGCGCGGGAGGCGGCGGCAACCAACAAGATCGGCACCACCGGGCGCGGCATCGGCCCGGCCTATGAGGACAAGGTGGGGCGCCGGGCGATCCGGGTGGCCGACCTGGCCGACCGCGAAGCCCTGGAGGCCAAGATTGACCGCCTGCTGGCCCACCACACGCCCCTGCGCCGGGGGCTGGGCCTGCCGGAAGCCGACGCGGCCGAGATCCTGGCCAGCCTGGAGGCCATCGCGCCCAAGGTCCTGGCCTATGCCCGGCCGGCCTGGCGGCTGTTGGACCAGGTGATCAAGTCCGGCAAGCGGGTGCTGTTCGAGGGCGCCCAAGGCGCCCTGCTGGACGTGGACCACGGCACCTATCCCTATGTCACCTCGTCCAACACCGTGGCGGGGCAGGCGGCGGCGGGCTCGGGCGTCGGGCCCAAGGGGCCGGGCTATGTGCTGGGCATCGTCAAGGCCTACACCACCCGCGTGGGCGAGGGCCCCTTCCCCACCGAGCTCAACGACGCGGTGGGCCAGCATCTGGGCGCGGTGGGCAAGGAGCTGGGCACGGTCACCGGCCGGGCCCGCCGCTGCGGCTGGTTCGACGCGGTGCTGGTGCGCCAATCGGTGGCCCTGAACGGCATCGACGGCATCGCGCTGACCAAGCTGGACGTGCTGGATGGCCTGCCGGTGCTGAAGATCTGCGTCGGCTATGACGTGGCCGGCCAGCGCCTGGACTACCTGCCCGCGGGGCTGAAGGCCCAGGCCGGCATCACCCCGGTGTACGAAGAGATCGAGGGCTGGAGCCAGAGCACCCAGGGCGCCCGCTCCTTCCGCGACCTGCCGGCGGCGGCGGTGAAATACGTGCGCCGGATCGAGGAGCTGATCGGCGCCTCGGTGGCCCTGGTCTCCACCAGCCCGCAGCGGGACGACACCATCCTGATGCGCGATCCGTTCCAGGCTTGATCCGCTCTCTTCCCCCGACCCCGGCCTGAGTAGACTTTGCGCGAGTGGCATCCAATCGCGATCCAACGTCCCCGGACGGACCAAGTCCCACCGGCGTCAAGCGGTCGTTTACCGTCTTGCCTTAGCCTAGCAGGCTGGTCAGGAGAGCAGATTCCGCGCGTGTACAACACCGACGCCCGAACCCTTCAGCGCATTGCGCCCTTGATGCAGCGGGTCCTGATCATCGACCCGGCGCCGGCCGGGGCGCGCCTGCTGTCGGACCTGCTACGCGATATCGCCAACTGCCAGATGTGGACGGCCGCCGACGCCGTCCGCGGCCTGGCCCTGGCGGCGCAGGTCAATCCGCACATGATCTTCGTGGAGCAGAACGCCGTGGTGGACGGCGCCGCCTTCACCCGCAAGCTGCGCCGCAGCGAGCTGAACTGCCGCAAGGTTCCGGTGATCATGCTCAGCTCGGAGGCCACCGCGGCCACCATCCTGGGCGCCCGGGACGCCGGCGTGCACGAGTTCCTGCGCAAGCCCTACACCGCCAAGGACCTGATGCGGCGCCTGGAGGCGGTCACCCTTCGCGGGCGCGACTGGGTCGAGGCGGTGAACTATGTCGGCCCAGACCGGCGCCGGTTCAACTCCGGCGACTACAGCGGCCCGCTGAAACGCGGCGCCGACGCCGATGAGACCCTGCCGGGGGAGGCCCGCATCCTTCAGTCCCTCAAGATCCTGCGGGCGGCCATCGGCTCCATCGAGATCGATCCGAAACAGGCCCTGCGCGCCATGCTGACCCAGGCCGCGGAGCTGCAGTCGGCGGCCATTGCCATCAAGAGCTCCAGGCTGGCTGCCGCCGCCGGGTTTCTGCAGAACAAGCTGGTCAACGCCGGCACGACGGGCCTAGTCAAGGAAGAGCTGCAGACCCTGCTGACGGAGCTCTGGACCCTCGCGCCCGCCGAGGCCGGCCGGGGAGCGGCGGCGGCCTGAGGGGCGCCCCTTTTTCCGCTCCTCCCCGCGAAAGCGCTAGGCGATTCACACATCTCAGAGTCACCCAGGATTCCAGCGTGTTACGAGATGGCTGAGGCCGCCCCTACTCTCCCTTCTCCCCTTGTGGGAGATCAGGCCCGCGCAGCGGGTCGGATGAGGGGTCGACGAGACCCATCGGGCTAAGCTGCTGACGCCAATCCACAATCGCCGGCGCGACCCCTCATCCGTCTGCTTCGCAGCCACCTTCTCCCGCAAGGGGAGAAGGACCGCTCAAGGCCCCGCAGAC
>DASVMY010000212.1:0-6217 GCA_036384135.1 Caulobacteraceae bacterium
CCGGCGATCCAGGTGTCCAGAACGCCGATGCCGTCATCCACCAGCACCAGGTCGGCGAAATACCCCGGCGCGATGCGGCCGCGCTCGTGGTCCAAGCCTAGGAACGCCGCCGGATTGAGACTGGCCAGACGCGAGGCCTCCAGCAGCGACAGGCCCAGCATCCGCGTGGCGTTGCGCACCGCCCCGGCCATGTCGAGCGCCGAGCCGGCCAGGGTGCCGTGCTCATCCACGCAGGCGCCGTTCTTCACGGTGATGGTCTTGCCCTGCAGCACGAAGGACTGCACCGCCGATCCCACGCAGGGCATGGCGTCGGTGACCAGCATGAAGCGGTCGTGGGGCCGGCAGCGCAGGGCGATCTTCAGCACCACCGGGTCCACGTGACGGCCGTCGACGATGATCCCGCACCAGGCGGTCTGGTCCTCCAGCGCCGCCCCGACCACGCCGGGCTCGCGGCTGGTGAGCGGCGACATGGCGTTGAACAGGTGGGTGAAGCCGGTGAGGCCGGACTCCAGGGCGGTGCGGATCGTGGCATGGCTGGCGTTGGTGTGGCCGGCGGAAACCGCCACCCCGGCCTTGGCCAGGCGCGCGATGGTTTCCGCATCGGTGGCTTCGGGCGCCAGGGTCACCAGGGTGCGGCCCCGTTTCAGTGAGGTGATCAGCTCGAAGGCGTCACCGTCCAGCTTGCGGAACTTGCTGGCGTCGTGGATGCCCTTGCGCTTGGGGTTCAGGAACGGCCCCTCGATGTGCAGGCCCAGCACGCCCGGGACCCCGGCCGCGATGGCCTGGTCGGTGGCGGCGATGGCGCCCGCGACATTGGAAAGATCGTCGCTGATCAGGGTCGGCAGGAACCCGGTCGTGCCATACCGGCGATGGGCCGCGGCGACGGTGGCGATGCCTTCCAGGGTGGGGGTGTCGTTGAACAGCACCCCGCCGCCGCCGTTGACCTGGGTGTCGATGAACCCCGGCAGCAGGATGGCGCCGCCCAGGTCACGGACAATGGCGCCGGCCGAAACCGTCTCGGCGGCGCCCACCGCGGTGATGCGCTCGCCGCGCAGGCGCACGGCGACGCCCTGCGCCAAGCCGCGATCGGTCATCACCCGGCCATTGATCAGAACGACATCCATCACAGGGTCTCGGTCACCTTGTTCAGGTGCGGCGGCCGGTCGGGGTCGAAGCCGCGGGCCACGGCCAGGTTAGCGGCCAGGCGGTAGAAACTTTGCACCTGGAGGATCGGCTGCAGGGCTGGGTGGATGGCGCCGGTGGGCAGGTCGAGAACCCCCGGCAGGGCCCCGCCGCCGGACTTGATCACCGCCGCCTCTTGCGCGGCGCAGGCCCTGGCCACCGCCTCGATCCCTTCGCGGGTTTCGTCGTCCTGTACGAAGGCGAGGATTGGGAAGCCCGGCCCCACCAGGGCCATGGGGCCATGGCGGACCTCGGCGGAGCTGAACGCCTCGGCGTGCAGGCCGCAGGTTTCCTTGAACTTCAGCGCCGCCTCCTGGGCAATGCCGAAGCCCGGCCCGCGGCCCAGGATGTAGAGGTTCTTGGCGCCTTGCAGGACGGGCAGGGCCGCGCTCCAGTCCTCGGCCCAGGCCCGGTCCAGCGCGCCCGGCAGATCATTCAGCGCCGCGATCATGGCTTCGTCGCCGGTCCAGTGGGCGACCAGCTGGGCCGAGGCGGCCAGGGCGGCGATATAGGACTTGGTGGCGGCGACGCTGCGTTCGGGCCCGGCGCGCAGGGGGATGACCACCTGGGCCAGGGCCGCCAGAGGCGAGTCGGTCTCGTTGACCATGGCGACCACCAGGGCGCCGGCAGAGGCGGAGGCTTCGGCGGCGGCCAGCAGGTCGGGGCTCTGGCCGGACTGGGAGATGGCGATGCACAGGGCCCCCGCTAGGTCCGGCGCCTGGTCGTAGACCGAGCTCACCGAGGGCGGCGCCGAGGCGGTGACCACGCCCAGCCGGGTCTCGATCAGGTAGCGGGCATAGGTGGCGGCGTGGTCGGAACTGCCGCGGCCAAGGGTAGTGACCAGCCGGGGCGGGTTGGCGCGCAGGCGGCCGGCCAGGGCGACCACCGCATCGTCGTTGGCCGCCAGCTGGGCGCGCACCACCGCGGCCGCCTGCGAGGCTTCCGCGAACATGCTGGTGGCTTCAGCGGATTTGGCCAAATCGGATTTAGCCGGAAGGGTCGGGCGGGACGCCGGGCGGGAACTCAAGTGGTAACTCCTTGTTGGCGCGTTCTCTAAGACGCCGAGGTGTTCAGTTCGGCGACGAAGTCGTAGGCGTCGCCGCGATAATAGGACTGTGTGAACTCTACCGGACGCCCGTCCCGCAGAAATCCCCGCCGTTCGATCAGCAACCCCGGGGCGCCGTCGGCGACGCCCAACAGGCG
Source organism: Caulobacteraceae bacterium (assembly GCA_036384135.1). Lineage (GTDB taxonomy): Bacteria > Pseudomonadota > Alphaproteobacteria > Caulobacterales > Caulobacteraceae > Acaudatibacter. Next base: position 2,386 of record DASVMY010000212.1, read on the forward strand.
CGCGCGCTCGGCGATGAACAGCACCGCACGTAGGCGCTGCAGGGCGCGGGCGGGGCGATGGTCGTACTTGTCCAGCGCCGCATAGAGCGACTCCTCCACCACCTTCTCGTCCGGCAGGCAGAACCCCGGCACGGCGGAATATTCCAGGGCCATGGGCGAGCCGTCGGCGTAGCGGATACGGTTGAAGCGATAGACCGTGGCCCCGGGGCTCAACCCCAGGGTCAGGGATTCTTCCGGCGTCACCGTGCCGGTGGAGCGGCTGAGCCAGACGCTCTCGGGCTTGCGGCCGCGGGAGATCATGTCTTCGGAGAAGCTCGACAGCTTGGAGAAGTTCTTCTCCACCCGCGCGGCGACGAAGGTGCCCGCGCCCTGGCGGCGGGTCAGCAGGCCCTCTTCCACCAAGGCGTCCAGCGCCTTGCGCACGGTGATTCGCGAAACCTTGAACTCCTCGGCCAGGTCCCGCTCGGGCGGCAGGGCCTCGTCCGCGGTCAGCCGGTTGTTGGCGATCGCCTCCCGCAGGGCGCGCTGAAGCTGTTGGTACAGCGGTGCGCGGCCCTGTTCATCGAGCGTGCCGATGACATCGGAGAAAGACGCCAAGTCGGTGTTCCTTTCCTGGTGGGACGCCCCCGGGGGCGCCCCTGGTGATGTTTCTGCCACAACGTAGGACCATTTGCATACCAATAAATGATTGGTCCGCGATTGGTGTTACTTTGGGCTTGCAAATGTCTCAATTTTTATGACAGCCTTTGTGCGTCCGGGCCAATTGGTCGCACATTTCCGCTGCGATAAGCCAGATTGGTATGGAAGTGGACTTATGGGGCGGATCGCAATGCACAGCGTTCCGGCAAGGGGAGATAGAGCCATGAACGTTCGTAAGCGTATCCTAATCTGTTCGGTGAGCGCTGTCGCGATGGCGGGCTTCGCCGCGCCGGCATTCGCCGCTGAGGCAGCCGCCACCGCTGACGACAGCGTCAGGGAAGTGGTGGTCACCGGCATCCGAGAGTCGCTCGAACGAGCGATCGAGATCAAGAAGCAGAACCTCAACCAGGTGGACGCCATCTCGTCCAGCGACATCGGCAAGCTGCCGGACAAGAACGTCGCCGACGCGCTACAGCGTATCCCTGGCGTCAACACCGAGTCCGCCGCCAGCGGCGAAGGCGGCTTTGACGAGAACGACCGCGTCTCGATCCGCGGCACCTCGCCCAGCCTGACCCAGGTCACCATCGACGGCCACAGCGTCGCCACCGGCGACTGGTTCATCCTCGACCAGTATCAAACCGTGGGCCGCAGCGTCAGCTTCAACCTGCTGCCGGCCGAGATCGTCTCCTCGACCCTGGTCTACAAGACCCAGTCGGCGGACCTGCTTGAAGGCGGCGTCGCCGGCGTGGTCGACGTGATCACCCACAAGCCGCTGGACTTCACCAAGACCCTGACCTTCCAGGGCCAGGTCGAAGCCGCCTACAACAGCCTCAGCGGCCAGACCAAGCCCCAGGTCAATGGCATGATCAACTGGCGCAATGACGACGGGACCTTCGGCGCCTCGGTGGCCGGCTTCTACGAGGACCGCAGCGTCCAGCGCTATGGCCAGGAAACCCTGGGCTACACAGCGATCACCAACACCATGCCCTTCGGCGTCGCGCACCCCGAGGTCGTCGGCGTCCAGGCGCCGACCCTGATCGGCTCGAGCCTGTTCCAGCAGGAAAAGAAGCGGGAGGGCGGCAGCTTCGCGGTGGAGTACCGTCCCAGCGACCGCGCCGAACTGAACCTCACCGGCTTCTATTCGAAGCTGGACGCCAGCAACAACAATTTCAACTACATGTACTGGGGCACCAACGAGCTCAACAACAACGTCCCCACCGCCTTCACGGTCAAGGACAACACCCTGACCTCCGCGACCTGGCCGGCCGGGCCCAACGGGCTGGTGGTCGACGCCATCACCCGCCCGCACGAGAACTCCTACACGTCGTACATCAACCTCGACGGCAAGTTCAAAGTCGGGGACAAGATCACCCTCAAGACCCAGATCGGCTACACCCAGGGCGCGGGCAACACGCCCAACCAGCCATCCTTCGAAGTCGATGGCGGCAGCGCCGGGATTTCCATCGCCCGGTCCGGCAACGGCTGGGCGGTGACGCCGGTCGGGATCAACACCCAGAGCGCCGCGGGCCTGTCCAACGACTGGGCCTGGAACGCGATTTTCAATTCCGTCGACAAGGAAGTTTACGGCAAGGTCGACGGCGATTGGGAGTTGGGCGACGGGGTGTTCAAGGACGTCCTGTTCGGCGGCCACATCTCGCAGCACACCCGCAAGGTCGACGGCTGGGATCGCGGCTGCACCCTGGGAGCAAACGGCGCTTGCTGGGGCTCACCCACCATGCCGTATTCAGCGGTGAACCCGGTCCCCTACCCCAGCGGCTACAACGCCGGCGCCCTGGGCATCCCGGGCCTGCTGCTGCCGCTGGCCGGCAACCCCGCCGACATCGCCAACATCATCAACGCCATTCCCGGCGGCGTTCGCGGCTCGGCGGCGGTGACCCACACCCCGCAGAACTACTACTGGCTGACCGCCTTCAAGGTTCAGGAAACCGACTACTCCGGCTATGTGATGGCCAAGGTCGGCGGCGACGGCTGGCGCGGCAACTTCGGGGTTCGGTTGGTGGAGACCAACGAGAACGCCTACGTCAACGTTCCCACCGCGGCCAGCAACCCGGCGGCGATCAACACCTCGGCGTTCGGCCCGTACTACATCGACCACGTCACGCATAAGTACTTCGACGTCCTGCCGAGCCTGAATTTCACCTTCGACCTGAAGCCGAACCTGTTCTTGCGCGTGTCGGCGGCCGAGACCATGTCGCGGCCGGATTACAGCGCGCTCGGCGGCACGGTATCCTTGACCGACCTCACCCAGACCGGCAGCGGCGGCAACGCCAACCTGAAGCCGGTCAAGGCGGCGGTCTATGACGCGGCCCTGGAATGGTACTACGCGCCCTCCGCGATGGCGGCGGTCAGCGTCTTCTACGACGACCTGTCGTCCTACATCTCCTACGGCACCTCCAAGAACGTCTACGTCGACCAGCTGCTGTCTTCGCAGCAGGGCACGCAGGTCTTGGCGACCTACAACATCTCCTCGCCGGTCAACACCTCCGGCGAGCTCAAGGGTGTCGAACTGCAGGTGCAGCAGCCCATCGGCATGGGCTTCGGCTTCCAGGCCAACGCCACCTACATCCAGGGCCATGAATCCAGCGGCGCGCCCCTGGTCGGGACCTCGAAGTTCACCGGCAATATCGTCGGCTACTACGAGAACAAGTGGCTGAGCGCGCGGCTGGCCTACACCTACCGCTCGCACTACTTCATCGGCCTGGATCGGGCCACGCCGGAGAACGAAGCCGGCTTTGGCCAGCTCGACGCTTCGGTGAACTTCACCGTGACGCCGAACATCACCATCTCGGTGGACGCGCTGAACATCACCAACAGCAAGCTGATCTACTACGCCGCCAACCGCACCCAGGTGCGGGCGGTCTACGACAACGGCAGCCAAGTCTACGCCGGCGTGCACGTGAAGTTCTAAGCCTTCCGGGCGGACCTGGCCCCCCACCGGCCAAGTTCGCCCGTTCTTGGGTCCGCCCTTCCTTCTTCATCCCCTCACCTTCGCCGAGCGGCTCGCCGTTCGGCGATTTCCTTTTGTGGGACGCCGCGCATAGTCAGGCGTTTTCGTGAGGGCCAGGACCAGATGGCGACCGACGCCGCCGTAAAACAGGCAATGGCCCTGCTGGCCTCCGATCCTACGCGGGCGGAGGCCGCGGCCCGCGATATCCTGGGGACCGCGCCGGAC
>DASVMY010000213.1:0-11313 GCA_036384135.1 Caulobacteraceae bacterium
ATCGGGCTCATCGACCACCTCGGCCGAAAACTGTCACCCATGTGTCCGGGCTAAACTGTCACCCATCTCTCCACTGGACACTCCGCAGCGGGTCGGATGAGGGGTCGAGAGGCCTGTCGGGCTAAGCGGCTGACAATAATCGGCAATTTCCGGCGCGACCCCGCATCCGTCTGCTTCGCAGCCACCTTCTCCCGCCAGGGGAGAAGGAACACTCAAGGCTCCGCCGACAGCTAATGACGAGATGTGTGCATCCCCTAGATGACTATGGGGGAAGAAAAGGGACTTGATCAACGCCCTATGCCGCCTTGCTCGCCACCGCCCGCTCGGCCAGGCGGATCAGCCACGCCGCCGCCTCCACCACGGCCGGCGAGGTCACCGCATAGAGCCGCTGCTGGGCGCGGCTGCGCACCGTCACCAGGCCCGCCTCGCGCAACACCTTCAGATGCTGCGACACCGCCGCCAGGGAGACGTCGAACTGTTCGGCGACCTCGCTCACCGAGGCCTCGCCCTGGGTCAGATAGGCCATGATCTGGCGCCGGTTGGCGTCGCCAAGGGCTTCGAAGGTGGCTGCGATCGACATGCGTCCTCGCCGGGCTATCTCTCGCGGCGAGCCTAGCGTGTCCTGGACGACGACGCGCCGTCCAAACACGCCCGGCGCAGGCATTGCCTACTTCGGCGTCACCCGCCAGATCGCCCCGCCCACGTCGTCGGCCACCAGCAGCGCCCCGGCCTTGTCGAAGGTGACGCCCACGGGGCGGCCCATGGCCTGGCCCTTGTCGTCCAGGAATCCGGTGAGGACGTCGCGGGGATAGCCCACCGGCTTGCCGCCTGAAAAAGCGATGTAGATCACCTTGTAGCCGGCCGGGACCGAGCGGTTCCACGAACCGTGCTGGCCGATGAACACCCCGCCCCTGTAAGCGGCGGGCAACAGCTCGCCCTGCGAGAACGTCAGGCCCAGCGAGGCGGTGTGGGCGCCCAGCGCGTAGTCCGGCGGGATGGCCTTGGCCACCAGATCGGGGCGCTGGTCCTTGGGCCGGGTATCGAGGTGCTGACCATAGTAGCTATAGGGCCAGCCGTAGAAGGCGCCGTCCTTCACCGAGGTCATGTAGTCGGGCACCAGATTGTCGCCCAGTTCGTCTCGCTCGTTCACCGACGTCCAAAGGGCGCCCGTGGTCGGCTCCAGGCCCATGCCCACCGGGTTGCGGATGCCCGACGCGAAAATCCGCCATTTGCCGGTGGCGCGGTCCACCTCCAGGATGTCGGCGCGGTTGACCTCCGCCGCCGGGCCGTTGTCGCCGACATTGCTGTTCGATCCGATGGAGGCATAGAGCTTGCTCCCGTCCGCCGAGAGCAGGATGTTCTTGGTCCAGTGGTGGTCGATGGGTCCGCCCGGCAGGTCGGTCAGCTTGACGCCAGGCGCGGTGATCTTTGTCTCACCCGGGGCGAACGGATAGCTGACGATGGAGTCAGTGTTGGCCACATAGAGCCGCCCGTCCGCCAAGGCCATGCCGAGGGGCGAGTTGAGGCCGCTGTCCAGTAGCACCGTCCGCACATCGGCCACGCCATCGCCATTGGTGTCGCGCAGCAGGATGATCTTGTTGGGGCTCTTGGTCGCCGCCCCGGCGTCCTTCATCAGGGTCTTTTCGGCGAACCCCCGCAGGCCCTCGGGCTTTTCGTAGCCGGGGCCGTCGCTCTCGGCCACCAGCACGTCGCCATTGGGCAGGCTCAGCATCCAGCGCGGATGGTCCAGCCCGGTGGCGAAGGCCGCCACCTTCAGGTCCGGCGCCGCCACCGGCGTGCGGCCGGAGGGCCAGCCCACCACCTTGGCGATCTTGACCACCGGGATCATGCCCTTGGCCTGCGCCACCAGGGTGGGGTTGGGGCCGTAGGTGGCCATGGGGCCGGCCTTGGGCCCGGGCGAACAGCCGGCCAGCATCGCCGCGGCGCCGACGCCCGCCGCCAAGGTCAAAATCGTGTGCCGCATCCCTGACTCCCCAACTCCTGGCCGGTCGGACCCTTTTGGGGTCAGCCGGCGCTTTCCTAAACGCTGCGGCGTATTTGGACGCAGCCGCTCACGGCGCCAAGCGATACCGCGCCCAAGCCTCCTTGACTGCCCCACTTGCCTAGCCCCATCCAGGCCGCATGGCCTTCCCCTACCGTCGGATCGTGCTCCTGGGCTGCGCTGGAGCCGGCAAGAGCACCTTGGGCGCCGCCCTGGCCGGCGCCATCGGCGCGCCGTTCATCTGCCTGGACTCCATCTGGCTGCCGGACTGGACCGCCGCCGACGCTCCGGCCTTCCGCGCCCTGGTGGCCGACGTCCATGCTGGCGAGGTCTGGGTCAGCGACGGTAATTTCGCGGCGGCCACCTTCGACATCCGCCTGCCCCGCGCCGACCTGATCCTGTGGATGGACCGCCCCGGCTGGCTTTGCGCGGTCCGCGCCGTGGGCCGCGTCTTCCGCCCCGGCGAAGCCCACAGCCCCAAGGACCTGATCAAGGTGATGCGCTTCATCTGGGGCTTCGAGCGCATCAACCGCCCCCGTATCGAGGGGCTGCGCAATGCCATCGCCCCGGATGTCCCGGTGATCAGCCTGAAGACCGACGCTGATATCGCCGATTTCCTCGGCCAGGCCGCGGGCTGACATCGCTGTCAAAATCGGCTATGGCCCCGGCCATGGTCATCGCCACCCGGCACGGTTCGTCCAATTGCGCCACCCCTCCGGGGTCGGTTGCTGGCGCCTGACCGGACGCTGACGACCACGACCCCGCCGTTTCGGCAGGGTCGACCATCCTTCCAGCGGCGTTTTTCAAAGCCCTCGGAAGGAACTCCTGCAATGCCCCGAAAACCTCAGCCGCCCGCCGCCCTGCGCCCCGGCGCGGAGCCTTGGCTGCCCCTGGAGACCCCGCGCCTGATCCTGCGGGATGTCGGCGAGACCGACTTCGACGACATCCACGCCTACGCCACCGACCTGGAGGTGGTGCGGTATATGAACTGGGGTCCCAACACCCGGCGCGTCACCCGCGGCGTTCTGAACCGATGGCTGAAGGACCAGCGCCGCTGGCCGCGCGCCATCGTCAACATGGCCGCCCAGCACAAGGTCGACGGCCGCATGATCGGCGCCGTTCGCTTCGCCATCGTCGATCCGCCCAGCCTGACCTGCGACTTCGGCTACAGCTTCAACCGCGCCTACTGGAACCAGGGCTACGCCACCGAAGCCGCCGGCGCCCTGGTGGACCTGGCCTTCAGCCGCCTGGGCATGCGCCGGGTGTTCGCTACCTGCGACGCGCGCAACACCGGCTCCTGGCGGGTGATGGAGAAGCTGGGCATGCGCCGCGAGGCCCTGTTCAAGCAGGACATCGCGGCCCACGACGGCTGGCGCGACAGCTACCTGTACGCGATCCTGGCGGAGGAGTGGCGGGCCAATTCGCCCGCGGCCTAGGTCGAAAAAAGAGCAGCGACGGTTGTGGCGCCACGGTCACTTTGCGCCACAACCGTCACGCTTGTGCACGCTCAGCATTGACGGCAGGGGGCCAAATCACGCCTGCATTCACGACAATTCCATAACGCGTTGATGACAACCACGTGGCGACGCCTCCCCGCTCGCCACGTCTTGGGGATACCACGATGAGCAAGACCTGGGGCCGCACCGCCGGCGCTCTCTCCGTACTGATCTTCGCCGGCCTGGCCGGCCAGGCCGCCGCGGCCGACGCCGCCACCACCGCCAAGAGCGACACCGAAGTCGCGCCGGTCACCGTCACCGCCACCCGCGAGACGGCCGACATGCAGGCCGTGCCGCTGTCGATGTCGGCCTTGGGCGGCCAGACCCTGGAAGTCATCGCCTCGGGCGGCGGCGACATCCGCATGCTGTCGGCGCGCGTGCCCAGCCTGACGCTGGAATCCAGCTTCGGCCGCACCTTCCCGCGCCCCTACATCCGGGGCCTGGGCAACACCGACTTCGACCTTAACGCCTCGCAGCCGGTGTCCTTCGTCTATGACGACGTGGTCCTGGAAAACCCGATCCTCAAGGGCTTTCCCCTGTTCGACATCGGCCAGGTGGAAGTGCTGCGTGGGCCGCAAGGCACCCTGTTCGGCCGCAACACCCCCGCCGGCGTGCTGAAGTTCGATTCCGTCAAGCCGGGCAAGGACGTCTCCGGCTACGGCCAGATCTCCTACGCCTCGCTCGGCACCGTCAACGCCGAGGGCGCCATCGGCGGCCCGATCACCCCCGGCGTGCTCTACGGCCGCCTGTCGGGCCTCTACCAGCACCGCAACAACTGGATCGACAACGGCTTCACCGGCCAGCACGACGCCACCGGCGGCTATGACGAGTACGCCCTGCGCGGCCAATTGCTGTGGACCCCGACCCAGAACTTCAGCGCCCTGCTGAACTTCCACCACATGCATCTGAACGGCACGCCGCAGATCTTCCGCGCCAATATCATCACGCCGGGCACCGACCAGATCATCCCCGGCTTCCAGCGCAACGTCATCTACCAGGACGCCCAACCCCGCTCGTTCCAGCACGTCAACGCCACGGGCGGCTTGGTCAACCTGACCTACGACTTCGGCGGCGGCATGAAGCTGACCTCGATCACCGCCTATGAGCACGCCCACACGCTGAGCCACGGCGACATCGACGGCGGATTCGGCGCCTCGTTCGCGCCGCCCTACGGCCCCGGGTTCATCCCCTTCCCGTCGGAAAGCGCCGACGGCCTGCCCAAGCACCACCAGATCAGCGAAGAAATCCGCCTGTCAGGCGACGCCAACAGCAAGCTGCACTACCAAGTCGGCGGCTTCTATTTCTATGAATCGGTCAACATCAACAGCTTCGACTACAACACCCTGGCCGGCGGCGCGCAGGATGGCTACGCTTGGCAGCACCAGATCACCAAGTCCTGGGCCCTGTTCGGCACCGCCACCTACAAGGTCACTGACCAGCTGACCCTGACCGGCGGCCTGCGTTATTCCAACGACACCAAGAACTTCGAAGCCGACCGGATCACTTCGCCCTTCGGCGCGCCCACGACCGGCGTTCTGCGCACCAACCCCAAGAGCGACGACCTCTCCTTCAACGTCAGCGCCGACTACGCCATTACCGGCGACGTCAGCGTCTATGGCCGCATCGCCAAGGGTTATCGCGCGCCGTCCATCCAGGGCCGCCTGCTGTTCGGCGACACCATCAGCGTGGCCAACAAGGAGACCCTGTACTCCTACGAACTGGGCATGAAGTCGTACTTCTTTGACCATCGCCTGCGCGCCAACCTGGCCGCCTTCGACTACCAGGTCGACAATCTGCAGGTCACCGCCGTTGGCGGTTCCGCCAACTTCAACCGCCTGCTCAACGCCAAGCACGCCAAGGGCTACGGCTTCGAAGCCGACCTGGAAGCCAAGCCGGTTGACCACCTGCAACTGACCACGGGCGTCAGCTACAACCACACGGAACTGCAGGATCCGACCCTGGCCACCGCGCCTTGCGGCTCACCGTCCTACCTTTGCACCGTCACAGACCCGGCCGGCGCCCTGCCCGGCACGGTGAACATCAACGGCAACAGCTTGCCCAACGCCCCGCGCTGGATCGCCAGCGTCACCGCGCGCTACGGCATCCCGTTCGGCGATGGCGAGTTCTTCGCCTTCACCGACTGGTCCTACCGCTCGCGCACCAACTTCTTCCTCTATGAGTCCAAGGAGTTCCAGTCGCCCAACCGCGTCGAGGGCGGCCTGCGGGTCGGCTATTCCTACAAGGGCGGCCAGTGGGAAGCGGCGGTGTTCGGCCGCAACATCACCAACGACGTCTCCCTCGAAGGCGCCATCGATTTCGACAACCTGACTGGCTTCGTCAACGACCCCCGCACCTGGGGCTTCGAGGTGAAGACCAAGTTCTAGTCCGGCCAATTCCAGGTCTGCCGAGTAAGGGCGCGCGGTCTTTCCAGGCCGCGCGCCCTTTCCGTATCCGACCTTTCCAAACCGTCACTATTCCTGGCCCGGCAACGGCGTCATGATCGCCGTCAACCAATGACGCCCAGCACGACCGAAAGGCCGTGACCCATACCAGGGCGCGTGAGGGAGACGTCGTTGAGCGCTTCAGAGCCCCTGTACCATCGCGCCCAGGCCCGTATCGGCAGGGTGCCGCTTTCCACCAAGATCTTCCAGGCTGTGGGCGCCCTGCCCGAGGCGCTGAAGAACTGGGGCTTCAGCACCTTTCTGCTGCTGTTCTACAATCAGGTGCTGGGGCTGAACGCCTTCAAGGCCTCGGCGGTCATCGCCACGGCCCTGATCATCGACGCGGTGTTCGATCCCCTGATCGGGTCGTTCTCCGATGGACTGAAGACCCGGCTGGGACGCCGCCATCTGCTGATGTACCTCTCCGCCGTCCCCATGGGGATCGGCCTCTACCTGGCCTTTTCGCCGCCGGCCGGACTTTCCGACACCCTGTTGCTGGCCTGGCTGTTCGCCACCGTGGTCTTCACCCACGTCTCCATGAGCCTGTTCGTGGTCCCCTGGACCGCCCTCTACGCCGAGTTCAGCGACGACTACGCCGAGCGCACGGTGATCGTCACCTGGCGTTACGCCATCGGCTGGCTGGGAACGCTGGCGTTCATCTACACCGTTTGGGCCACGGTCTTCACCAAGGCGCCCGGCTATCGCCTGGGACAGCTGAACCCGCACGCCTACGCCCACTTCGCCCTGGTGATCGCGCTCAGCGTCACCGCCGCGGCCCTGCTCACCACCGTCCTCACCCGTCGCGAGATCCCGTTCCTGCTCCAGCCGGTGAACGCCACCCCGCGCTTCAGTTTCGCGCGGGTCTGGCGGGACGTGTCCAGCACCTTCGTCAACCGCGACTTCCTGATCCTGTTCGTCGGCGCCCTGCTCACCGCTGGCGTCACCGGGGCCACCGACACCCTGGGCAGCTATGTCGCCACCTTCTTCTGGGGACTGGGCGCGGAGCAGTTGAAGCTGTTTTCCCTGGCCGTCTTCGGCGCCATCGCCGCCTTCTTTAGCCTCACCTTCATCGAGCGGCGCTTCGACAAGAAGCCCCTGCTGCTGGCCACCTTCGCCCTGCTGATGATCGACGGCGTCGGCGTCATCGCCCTGCGCCTGGCCCACCTGATGCCGCCCAACGGCTCGACGGTGCTGGTGGTGATCCTGGTCTGCAACGAGATCGTGCGCGCCTATCTGGGCACGGTGCTGGGGATCATGTTCGTCTCCATGCTGGCCGACACCATCGACGTTCAGGAGCTGCGCACGGGCCTGCGCCAGGAGGGGGTGTTCGCCGCCGCCCTGGCCTTTTCCGGCAAGGCCACGGCCGGGGTCGGCGCCATCATCGCCGGCTTCCTGCTGCAGGAGGTGGTCCGCTGGCCGGTCCAGGCCAATCCGGCCACCGTCGACCCGCACATCGTCGTACGCCTGGGCCTGGTGGCGGGCGTCCTGGCGCCGCTGCTGCTGATCGTCCCCTTCGCGCTCGGCTCGCGCTACAGCATCACCCGCCAGAAGCACCTGCTGACCCGCCAGGAGCTGGACCGCCGCCGCGCCGTCACCGGCCACGCCCCGCCGCCGGACGACCGGGACGAGGCGCACCTGGCCCTGGAGATGGCCATCACCCCGCCTTAGGTCTTGGCCGCCTTAGGCGCCAACTCCAGCACGATCAGTTCATCGTCATTGTCGACGCCGCCGTAGCGCAGCGACCGCGGCTCGACGCCATAGGTGCGGAAGCCGTGCCGGAAGTAGAGCTTGCGGGCGACGTCGTTGCTGGGATTCACCACCGCCTTGAGCAGGTCAACATGTTGGCGGGCATGGGCGATGATCGCCGCCACCAGGGCGTCCGCCGCCCCGCTGCCGCGCAGCACGGGCCGCAGGTAGACCGCTCCCAGCAGCCCCTTGTGCCGCATCTTCAGCGGCGCCTCGACCGAGAACACCGCCGTGCCCTGCAGCGCGCCCTCCACATAGACCCCCAGGGTCACCCCCGGCCCCGCTTGCGCCAGCCGCGCCTCCAGGTCGGCGAGGGGCCGCGCCGACGCCTCCTCATAGCTGTCGCCGAAGGCCATCGGGTGCGCCGTCAGCGCTTCCAGCCGCATCGCCATCCAGGCGTCCGCCTCGTCCGGCCGCACCGGTCTGATCTCGAACACCGCCGCCATCGCCCGTACGCCGCGCCCTACCGCTTGCTGCGCAGGAACGCCTTGGCGTCCTTGACCAGGGAGGCGATGGCGGCGTCCGGCGCCGCGTCGGCCTGGAACGGCAGTTCCCCGGCCACGCCCCGGATCGCCAGCCAGAGCACGCGGCTGAACTGGGGCAGCAGGCGCATGGGCCGGCGCTTGTTGTCGGTGATGTCCCAGCCGGCGTCCTCGAAGGGGAAGACCTGGTGCTGCGGCGCCTTAGCGTCGATGTTGTCCCAGCCCTCGGGGTCAGGCACGGCGTCGGCCTCGTCCGGAGTGAGGCCGAAGTTGGCGCGGCTGACCAGGTCGATGTCCGGGAACTCGGCCCGCGCGTCAGCGTCCGCCATCCGCGGCTTCATCACCGCGGCGAACTCCAGCTCCGCCATTCCAGGCAGGTCGATCAGGCGGCGCAGGCGGGGGCGGTCGGACATCGGGGCATCCTAGCGGATCAGATGGCGGGGTCGAGAGTGCTGAAGAGCCCGCGGCGCGGCAACCAAGCTTGAGTTTTCGCGTTCTCATTTTGAAAGCCGGACCCGACGCGTTGGGCGGCGGGACGACCGCGCGTTTCAGCGAAAGGCTCGTCCGATGCGGCGCGCCAGTCCTATTCCCCTCATCCTCTTCTTCCTCCTTGCCGCCCTCGGCGCGGCGATCGCCTGGCTGATCGCCGTCACGGCCGGACCGGCGCCGGCGGTCACGTTCGAGGTGATCGCCGTGGCCGTGATCATGCTCGCGACCGCCTCGATCCAGATCGCCAACCAGTGGGAGCGGGCCATCGTCCTGCGGCTGGGCCGGTTCAAGGCTCAGTCCGGGCCGGGGCTGTTCTTCATCGTCCCGATCGTCGACGTCATCCCTTATTGGATCGACATCCGCGTCATCACCACCACCTTCAAGGCCGAAAAGACCCTGACCAAGGACACCGTGCCGGTGGACGTGGACGCGGTGCTGTTCTGGAGGGTGGTCGATCCGCAGAAGGCGGCCATCGACGTCGAGGACTTCGTCAGCGCCGTTTCCTGGGCGTCCCAGACCGCCCTGCGCGACGTGATCGGCAAGACCATGCTGTCGGACATGCTCGAGGGCCGCGAGAAGATCGGCCTTGACCTGCGCCGGATCATCGACGAGCGCAGCCAGCCCTGGGGCGTCAACGTCATCTCGGTGGAGCTCAAGGACGTGCTGATCCCCGGTGGTCTCGAGGACGCCATGTCGATGCAGGCCCAGGCCGATCGCGAACGGCAGGCCCGTATCATCCTGGGCGACTCCGAGCGCCAGGTGGCCGCGAGCTTCCAGGCGGCGTCGGAGTCCTACGCCGAGAACCCCACCGCCTTCCACCTGCGGGCGATGAACATGCTGTACGAGGGCCTCAAGCACAATTCGACCATCGTCATCGTTCCCTCGACAGCGGTTGAGTCGATGCAGCTGGGCGGCCTGGCCGGCGTCACCGCCTTGACCCAGCAACTTGCCCGCCCACACGCCGCCAAGCCGACGGTGCGTTCAGCGGCCTAGGCGGTGAAGGCCGCCACCTGGGCGGAGTCGAAATACTCGTCCAGGCGCACGATCCGGCCAGCCTCGACCTTGCAGATGAGGCAGGCCGCCAGAGTCCGGTCCGCGCCATCGGCCCGCGTGGCTTTGAGCACATGCTGCTGCACGAAGCCGCCGGGAAAGGCGGTCAGCCGGCGCTCGTCGTAGAGCCGCCGCGGATAGGCGCGGATCAGGCCGCGCAGCACCGTCAGGTTCTCCGCCTTGCCCTGCGCCAGGCCGTCGGTGTTGTGCCAGATCACCACGTCGTCGGCGTAGCAGTCCGCCACCGCCTCGGCGTCCCCGCGCTCGATGGCGTCGAAGAACCGCGCCGCCAGGTCGGCCTCCATGGTCGCGTTCGTCATTGGCCTTCCTCCCCGTCGCCCTGACCCGCAAGTACGGACGTGATCGCGGCGGGCGTCCAGGGCGCCGTGGCGGAAGGCGGTGAGGTGGGCTTGGCTGGCGGGGTCGACGGGTTCAACATCGGCCCGATCGTGACTATCTAGTCGGGTCATCCGCAAACCGAAGGAACACCGCCATGGCCGCTTCGACACAGACCGCGATCCTCGCCGGGGGCTGCTTCTGGGGCATGCAGGACCTTATCCGGCGCTATTCGGGCGTGATCTCCACCCGGGTCGGCTATTCCGGCGGGGACGTGCCCAACGCCACCTACCGCAACCATGGGACCCACGCCGAGGCGATTGAGATCGTCTTCGACCCGGCGGTGATCTCCTATCGCCGCCTGCTGGAGTTCTTCTTCCAGATCCACGACCCGACCACCCTGAACCGCCAGGGCAACGACCTGGGCCTGAGCTATCGCTCGGCGATCTTCTACGCCAATGACGAGCAGAAGAAGATCGCCCAGGACACCATCGCCGACGCCGACGCGTCCGGCCTGTGGCCCGGCAAGGTGATCACCGAACTGGCCCCCGCCGGCCCCTTCTGGCAGGCCGAGCCGGAGCACCAGGACTACCTGGAGCGCTACCCCACCGGCTACACCTGCCACTTCATCCGCCCGGAGTGGAAGCTGCCGGTGCGGGCCGAGGCGGGCTGAAGGAGGCCCTAGCCTATTGAAGCCGGCTGGACGGCGGGGTGGCGCGAAGCCGTGGGTCCGGCGCCTGCGCCTGGGCCCGGGCCAGGACCCGAGCCCCCGCCTCCGCGGCCAGGCGGGTTTCCAGGGTCATGACCATGCGCACCGTGCGGGCGGTGCGGCAAAATTGTTTGGCCAAGGCGACGGGCGCCAAGGCCGCCGGACCCGCCTCTGGATCCCCGGCCCGGCGCTGCAGTTCCCGCGCCCTGGCCATGCCGGCTTCGGCGATTCGCCGCAGACTGCGCAGCTGCCGCTCGTACCGTTCTGGCGAAGGGCGCGGGGGGAGGCTTTTGGGCGATGGGGTCGGCTTGCTCATGAACAGAACAAGAACACAGAATCGGCGATGATTCAACAGCCGCGAACGCGATGGGATCAGGCGCTGTGTCCTCCCTCTCCCTTGTGGGGAGGGTCGGTCCGCAGGACCGGGGTGGGGGAGTCCTTTGAAGCCCAGGAATGCGGGCAGGCCGAAAAGGTTTGAACCACGAACGGCAGGAACCGCACGAGCGGGTCCCAAGCATCCCCCACACTTCCCCGTCGCCCCGGACAAGCCGCGCCAGCGGCG
>DASVMY010000214.1:0-19685 GCA_036384135.1 Caulobacteraceae bacterium
CCCTCGACGGGGCCGGCGTGGTCACCGACGCCCACGTGTCCCTTGGCGCCGTGGCCCCCACCGCGCTGCTGGTGGCCGAGGCCGGCCAGGCGCTGGTGGGCTCTAAGCTCGATGAGGCCGCCCTGGCCAAGCTCGACGCCGCCGCCCGCGCCGCCTGCCGGCCGATCAGCGACAAGCGCGGCACCGCCGAATACCGAACCAAGATCGCAGGCGTGCTGGCCCGGCGCGCGGCGGCCATCGCCTATAGCCGGGCAGGAGGCCAAGCATGAGCAAGCAGCACGTTTCGACGATCGTGAACGGCGATCCGGTGGAGTTCCTGGCCGAGCCCGGCACGACCCTGCTGGACGCCCTGCGCGACGAGCTGGACCTCACCGGCTCGAAGGAAGGCTGCGGCTCCGGCGACTGCGGCGCCTGCAGCGTGATCCTGGACGGGCGGCTGGTCTGCTCTTGTCTGGTCCTGGCGCCGGAGGCCGAAGGCCGCCGGGTAGAGACCATCGAGGGCCTGGCCCACGGCAGCCACCTGCATCCCCTGCAGCAGAAGTTCCTGGAACACGCCGCCTTGCAGTGCGGTTTCTGTACGCCCGGCCTGCTGATGGCCTCCAAGGCCCTGCTGGACGCCAACCCCGACCCGACGGAGAGCGAGGCCCGCTACTGGCTGGCCGGCAACCTCTGCCGCTGCACCGGCTACGACAAGATCATCCGCGCGGTCATGGACGCCGCCGCCGAGCTGAGACAGGAGCGAGTGTGATGAGCGACGTTCTCGACCGACCCGATATCGGCCACAACAGCGATGACGACCTCAAGGTCGTCGGCACCCGCCCGATCCGTCCCGACGGGGCCGACAAGGTCACCGGCCGCGCCGCCTTCGGCGCCGACTTCAACATGGCCGGCCAGCTGGTGGGCAAGGTGCTGCGCAGCCCGCACGCCCACGCCCGCATCGTCTCCATCGACACCAAGAAGGCCCGCGCCTTGCCCGGCGTGAAGGCGATCATCACCGGCGCCGACTTCCCCAACCTGGCTGATGAGTTCCATGAGGGCGGCGAGGCGGCGTCGAACCTGCGCGACCTGGCCATGAACGTCATCGCCCGCGACAAAGCCCTCTATGACGGCCATGCCGTGGCCGCCGTGGCCGCCACCTCCAGCGCCGTCGCCGACGAGGCCCTGGCCCTGATCACGGTCACCTATGAGGTCCTGCCCCACGTGCAGGAGGTCGAGGCGGCCATGGCGCCGGACGCACCCCTGCTGCACGCCCGCATGTTCACCGAAGGGCTGGAAGCGCGGCCGGACAAGCCCTCCAACATCGCCAAGCGCAACCGCCTCGCCCGCGGCGACCTCGATGCCGGCTTCGCCGCCGCCGACGTGATCGTCGAAGGCCGCTACACCACCCAGGCGGTGCACCAGGGCTATATCGAGCCGCACGCCTGCGTCGCCTCCTGGGCGGCGGACGGCCAGTGCTACGTCTGGAGCTCCAGCCAGGGCCAGTTCATGGTCCGCACTTATTGCGCCAAGGTGCTGGGGCTGGAGATCTCCAACATCCGCGTCACCCCCGCCGAGATCGGCGGCGGCTTCGGCGGCAAGACCACCGTCTATCTGGAACCCTTGGCCCTGGCCCTGTCCCGCCAGAGCGGCCATCCGGTGAAGATGGTCATGACCCGCGACGAGGTCTTCCGCGCCACCGGCCCCACCTCCGGCTCGGTGATGATCGTGCGGCTGGGCGCCAAGTCCGACGGCACGATCATCGCCGCCGACGTCGAGCTGAAGTACCAGGCCGGCGCCTTCCCGGGCTCGCCGGTGGGCGCGGGAAGCATGACCGCGCTGGCCTGCTACGACATCCCCAACTTCCGGATCACCGGCTGGGATGTGGTCACCAACACCCCCAAGGTGGCCGCCTATCGCGCGCCAGGCGCCCCGATCTCGGCCTTCGCGGTCGAGAGCGCCGTGGATGACCTGGCCCTGAAGCTGGGCCTGGACCCCATCGCCATCCGGGAAAAGAACGCCGTGCGCGACGGCATGAAGGCCTCCTACGGCCCGACCTACCAGAACATCGGCTATGTCGAGACCCTGGCCGCCGCCAAGGCCAGTGCGCACTACCAGATCCCGCTTGGCCCCAACCAAGGCCGCGGCGTCGCCGTGGGTTTCTGGTTCAATATCGGTGGGGAATCCACCGCCGCGGTGCACATCAACGAAGACGGCACGGCGGTTGTCGTGACCGGCAATCCGGACATCGGCGGTTCGCGCGCCTCCATGGCCATAATGGCCGCCGAGGCTCTGGGCGTCGCGGTGGAAAAGGTCCGGCCGATAGTGGCCGACACCGCCTCCATCGGCTTTTCCATGCTCACCGGCGGCAGCCGCACCACCTTCGCCACCGGCATGGCCGTGGTCCAGGCGGCCGAGAAGGTGGTGGCCGAGCTGAAGCGCCGCGCCGCCCTGACCTGGGACGTCTCGGCCGACCTGGTGGCCTGGCAGGAGGGCGCCGCCCACTGCCTCGATCCGGCCAAGGCGGACAAGCCGCCCATGAGCCTCGAAGCCCTGGCCGGCCAGTCGGCGCGCACGGGCGGGCCGATCTCGGCCCAGGTGTCGCTGAACGCCCAGGGCGCCGGCCCCGGCTTCGCCGCGCACATCTGCGACGTGGAGATCGACCCGGAGACCGGCGGCGTCACGGTGCTGCGCTACACGGCGGCCCAGGACGTCGGCAAGGCGATCCACCCCGCCTATGTCGAAGGCCAGGTCCAGGGCGGCGTCGCCCAGGGCGTCGGCTGGGCCCTGAACGAGGAGTACATCTTCGACCGCGAGGGCAAGATGGAGAACGCCGGCTTCCTGGACTACCGGGTGCCCGTGGCCTCCGACCTGCCGATGATCGACGCCATCCTGGTGGAAGTGCCCAATCCTCGCCATCCCTACGGCGCCAAGGGGGTCGGCGAGGTGCCGATCGTGCCGCCCCTGGCTGCGGTGGCCAACGCGGTGCGCGCCGCCACCGGCGTTCGGATGTGCGACCTGCCCCTGTCGCCGCCCAAGATCCGGGCGGTGCTGGACGCCAAGGAAGGCTAGAGACCGTGGCCCACGTCGTGGCTCCGTCGGACTGCCGCCAGTTCACCGGCGGACTGGCGGAGTTCGACGTGGAGGCGGACACCGTCCGCCGGCTGATCACCGCGCTTGAGGCCCGCTTCCCGGGGCTGGGCGACTACATCGACCGTCGCATGGCCATCGCCATCGACGGCGAAATCCATCAGGACGCCTGGTCCTCGCCCATCGGCGCCGACAGCGAAGTCTATCTGATCCCCAAGATCGGCGGCGGCTGAGCCGCTCGACGCGTGGAGGGATCCGGCTTGGCGACCATCCGCCCCTATGAACCAAGGGATCTCGACGCTCTGTACGAAATCGCCCTGAAGACCGGCGAGGCAGGGCAGGACGCCACGGACATCTACCGCGACCCCAAGCTGGTGGGACACATCTACGCCGCGCCCTATGGCGTGCTGGCGCCGCAGACCTGTTTCGTCGCGCAGGACGACCAGGGCGTGGCCGGCTACATCGTCGGCGCGCTCGACACCCGCGCCTTCGAAGCCCTGACCGAGGAAGCCTGGTGGCCGACGCTGCGGCCGGGCTATGCCGATCCGGTTGCCCTCTCGCCGGAGGTCTGGACCCCGGACCAGACCCGCGCCTATCAGATCCATCACCCCCACCCCGCCCCGCGCCGGGTGGTCGCCGACTATCCCTCGCACCTGCATATCAACCTGCTGCCCCGGCTGCAGGGACAGGGCGTGGGCAAGCTGCTGATGGACGCCTGGCTGGATCAGGTCACCGCGAGGGGCTCGCCGGGCGCGCACCTGGGCGTGGCGTCGAACAATGTGCGCGGCATCCGTTTCTACCAGATCTACGGCTGGCAGGAGCTCCAGCTGGGTCTGCCGGACCTGGGCTCGATCTTCTTCGGGATGAAGCTGCCGCGGTAAGGTGAGTCCTACAGCACCAGCCGCCAGGTCTCGCTCTGCACTTCCGGCCCGAAATCGCTGTGGAAATGGGTCTCGATCAGCTCGAAGCCGCGGCTGGCGTAGATGGCGCGGGCGGCGGTGAGTTCGGTGTGGGTCCACAGCACCACCTCGCGGTAGCCGGCGGCGCGGGCAAAGGCCAGGCACTCGTCCACCAGCCGCTGACCTAGACGCTGGCCGCGGGCTTCTGGTTCCAGGAGCAGAAGGCGCAGGCGGGCGATATCGCCGGCTTCACGGACCATGAACACGCTGCCGACGCGCCGGCCGGCCATTTCGGCGATCCAGGCCCGGGCGCCGGGGTCATCGAGGGCGCGCAGGATATTCGCGGCCATCCCCGCCACCTCGGCCTCGAACAGCCGGCCCCAGCCGTACTCGCGGCCATAGATCACCGCGTGCCGCTCCACCACCCAGCCCATATCGCCAGGCTCCAAGCCGCGCAGGGTAACGGCGGCCGGCGCCGGATGTGTTTCGGTCGCGCCTAGAGCGTCGCGGACAGTGGCCATGGCGGCGTCCAGCTTCAGGCGTTCGTCGGGGGCCAGGGGTGCGATCATCGCCGCCACCTGCTGCGCCGACATCCGGTCCAGGCGGATGAACTCATTGCGCCCGATGTCCGTGAGATGCAGGCGCGTGCTGCGGCCGTCCTTGGGGTCGGGGCGGCGTTCCAGCAAGCCATTGTCCTCGAAGCGGCGCAGAACCCGGCTCAGATAGCCCGCGTCCAGGTCGAGGATCTCGCCCAGCGCCGTGGCGGTGATCCCGTCCGCCTGGGCCAGCTCATACAGCGCCCGCCCCTCGCCCAGGGTGAAGCCGCTGCCCATGTGCGCCTCGTCCAGCACTCCGATCCGCCGGGTGTAGAACCGGTTGAAGGCGCGGATGGCGGTGACCTGCTCGGCGAGATCGGGCGGCATGACGGGTCCTCCTGCGGGGAGGTTTGATCATATAGTTGCCTGAGTCAATTATCTGTCGGCCCGCGATGGAGACTTGCGGATTTGCGGCGGTGGGGGAGGCTCAAGGAAGGATGCAGCACCCTTTGAACATCGGGCCAAGGGCCTTCGCCGGGACCGCCGCGCTGAGGGATGAACTGGCCGCTCACGAAGCTCAAGGCGCGCTGCGAGAGACCCTCAGCTTCGGTTGTACGTTGGGACGCAAGTCGGGCTGATCGCCCTTGCGGCGGCGGTCAGCCGGCCGCCGCCACGGCCTGTTCGCCGTCGCGCCCCGCCAGCACCGCCTCCAGCGCCGAATAGAGCCGCCCCACCTCGATGGGTTTGGCCACCACCGCGTCCATGCCGCAGTCGTGGTAGGCTTCGGTCTGGTGGGACATGGTGTTGGCGGTCAGCGCGATGATCGGGGTGCGCCGCCGGCCCGTGGCGGCTTCCTCGTCGCGGATGGCGCGGGCGGCGGTGGGGCCATCCATTATCGGCATCTGGATGTCCATCAGGATCACGTCCCACTCGCCGGCGCGCCAGGCCTCCACCGCCTCCTGGCCGTCGCCGACCACGGTCGGTTCGACGCCGACCTGGTGCAGCAGGGTCTTGAGCACCAGCTGGTTCATGGAGTTGTCCTCCGCCGCCAGGATGCGCAGCGAGCGGGAGGGCGCCGCCGCCTCGGGCTCGGAGTCGTCGGCCGTGGCGACGCTCCGCTGGCCTTCCGCCAGCCGGATCAGAGGCAGGGTCACGGTGAAGGTCGAGCCCTCGCCCGGCGTGCTTTGGACGGCGACGCCGCCGCCCATGAGCGTAGCCAGCTCCTGGCAGATGGCCAGGCCCAGGCCCGTGCCGCCGTATTTGCGCGTGGTCGAGGCGTCGGCCTGCACGAACTTGTCGAACAGGAACGGCAGGCGCTCCGGCGCGATACCGACGCCGGTATCGCTGATGCGGATGCGCAGGGCCTCGTCCGGACGCTCCACGCGCACGGCGACGCTGCCGTGGGGCGTGAACTTCAGGGCGTTGGAAACCAGGTTGTAGAGGATCTGGCGAAGGCGGGTGGCGTCGCCGCGGTAGACACCCCGGGCCGCCTCGGCGACATGCACCTTGAAGCCGATGTCCTTTTCGGTGGCCAGGGTGGTGAAGGCCTGGGCCACGCCGCCGGCGATCTCCTCGATGTCGCATTCGCCGTCCTCAAGCTCCAGCTTGCCGGACTCGATCTTGGACAGGTCCAACAGGTCGTTGAGGATGGCCAGCAGGGCGGCGCCGGCCTTCTGGATCACCTGCAGGCGCTCGGTCTGGATCGGGCTCAGCTCGTCGCGGGCCATGGCCTGGACCATGCCCAGCACCCCGTTCAGCGGCGTGCGGATCTCGTGGCTCATGGTGGCCAGGAAGGCGCTCTTGGCGGCGCCGCCGGCCTCGGCCGCGTCCTTGGAATCGATCAGTTCGCGCTCGGCCTGGATCAGGCCGTCGATCAGACGTTGCTGGCTGTCCTCGGCGGCGCGGTGGCGGGAGATGTCCACCAGCATGTTCACCCCGCCGATCACCTGGCCGAATTCGTCGTGCAGGGGGGTGGGATAGGGCGCGTAGGGCACCCGCGTGCCGTCCGGCCGCTCCAGGATCGCCTCGACGTCGCGGACCGCGTCGCCGGTCTTCAGCGTCGTGGCCATGGGGCATTCGTCGGCCGGCAAGGGCGTGCCGTCGATGTTGAATTGCTTCCAGCTGCCGCACCAGCGGGTCTCGAGCAGGGGCGGGCGGTGGCCCCACAATTCGACGGCCGCCTGGTTGTAGAAGGTCAGGCGGCCTTCCCCGTCGGTGGTGTAGACGGCGGTGGGCAGGGCCTGCAGCAACTCGGACATGCGCCGGGCGCTGTCGCGCAGCTGGGCCTCGTTGCGTTTGCGATTGGTGATGTCGCGGGTAACCGACAGCTGCACCGCGCCCCACAGCGGGGTCTTCAGCGGCACGGCGTGGGTCTCCAGATAGCGGCGGCGGCCGTCCAGCCCGACGACCTCATATTCCCAGTTCATCGCCGCGCCGGCGCAGACGCGGGCGTTGTTCTCCCGCCAGATCGCCAGCTGAGCGGGCTCCAGGAACTCGGCGATATTGGCGCCGATGACGTCGGCAGGGCTGTTGGCCCCCACCATCCTGGCGCCGGCGGCGTTGATCCTCAGCACCTCGCCGCTCTCGGCCACCACCTTCACGCAGTCGGGGGTGTGGTCGTAGAGGGCGCGCAGCAACACGTGCTGCTGGTGGATGGCGGCTTCGGCGTCCTTGCGCTCGGTGATGTCGCGCAGGGCCATGACCGCGCCGGTGATCTTGCCGGCCGCGTCGTGTAGCAGGTTGACGTCAGCGATCACGCAGATGCGCGGCGCGCCGGGCCGGTCAAGCCAGACCTCGCGGTTGCGCACCGGAGCGCCGTTGCGCAGCGCCAGGACGACGGGAGTGTCTTCCAGGGCCAACGGCCGGCCCTCGGCGGAATAGAGGCGCGGCGGCGGCCCGTCCAGAGGTCCCCACAGTTCGGCGGCTTCGCGGTTGCAGCGCACCGCCATGCCGGCGGCGTCGCAGATCAGGACGGCGGCGGGCAGCAGGTCCAGCCGCGCGGATTCGGGCAGGTCCGCGACCTGTCCGCCACCGACGCTGGATGGCCGATCTGACCCCGTCACCGTCTCACCCCACCTTCGGGCCGGCTCTTACCTTGGCCGACCAGCGGAGCGTTACAGGCGGTGGACGAACAAAGTGTTGAAACTCCACCGAGGCGGGCAAAAATGATTGGCTAAACCCACGCCGCCTTACAAGCCGCCCAGCCAGGCCAGCAGGCGCTCGTTCACCTCTCGCGGCCGTTCCTGCTGGGTCCAGTGGCCACAGCCGGGCAGGATGTCGGCGCCGCGCAGATCGGTCATCTCGGCCTTCATCATCGCCACCAGGTCACCGCGTCCCAGCATCGACAGGACAAGGTCGCGCTCGCCGCCTACGAACAGCGCCGGTTGCTCGATCTTGCGCCCCTTGAACCCTTGCAGCCAAGCGAAGTCGGCGTCGTGGTTGCGATAGCGGTTGAGCGGACCGCGGAAGCCGGAACCTTCGAACTCGCCCACGAAGTAGTCGAGGTCGGCGGGGGTCAGCCATGCGGGGAAGGGGTCCGGGTCCGGCAGGCCCTTGAGCAACGGATCGCCATGCCGCTTGTCGTTCGGCCAGTGATCCGCGCCCTCGCCGCTGATGGCATAGTAGAAACGCCTCAGGCTGTCGCGGACATCGGCTTCCAGCTCGGCCTCGGCCACGCCCGGTTCCTGGAAATAGGCCTGGTAGAAGAACTTCCCCTGGCTGGTGAAGACCGCCTCGAACACCTCGCGGAACGAGCGGGTGGGCACGCCCAGATAGGGCACGGAGAGGCCCGCCACCGCCCTGATCCGGTCAGGCCGCGTCAGGGCGGTGTTCCAGACGATGGGCGCGCCCCAGTCGTGACCGATCAGGACGGCGCGCTCGCCCGGCGACAGCGCCTCGATCACACCGGCGACGTCGCCGACGATGTTCTGCATGGCGTAGTCGCCGACCGGCTGGGGCTTGTCCGAGCCGCCGTAGCCGCGCACGTCGATGGCGCAGGCGGTGAAGCCGGCCGCGGCGATGGGGCCGATCTGATGGCGCCAGGAAAACCAGGACTCAGGAAAACCGTGCACCATGACCACCAGGGGGCCTGAGCCCTCGATGGCGCAGCGCAGGGAAAGCTCGCCGACATTGACAGTCCGGAACGTGGGCATGCTTTCCTCCTTGCCGCCCCTAGGGTCAGGTGGCGATGTTAAGGGCCTGGCCGTCAGGGAAACCAAGCCCTGGCGGCGATCCCGAATGCACCTGCGGTTGGAGGAAAGCGATGGAAGATTTCAAGCTGCTCATCGGCGGCGCGCTGGAAGACGGCGACGCTGCCATGGACGTGATCAATCCGGCTACCGAAGAGGTCCTGGCCAAGGCCCCGCGCGCCTCGAAGGCGCAGCTGGACAAGGCCGTGGCCGCCGCCAAGGCCGCCTTCCCGGCCTGGGCCGCCACCACCATCGACGAACGCAAGAAGGCACTGCTGGCCATCGCCGACGCGATCCAGAACAACGCCGCCGAGCTGGCCCGCATCCTGACCCAGGAACAGGGCAAGCCCATCGGCGACGCCACCGGCGAGGTCTATGGCGCGGCCGCCTTCTTCCGCTACTTCACCTCCCTGGACCTGCCGGTGAAGGTGCTGGATGACAGTCCCGGCCGCCGCGTCGAGGCGCGCCGCCGTCCGCTGGGCGTGATCGGCGCCATCGTGCCGTGGAACTTCCCGCTGATCCTGATGGCCTTCAAGGTTCCCGCTGCCCTGCTGGCCGGCAACACCATCGTGCTCAAGCCCGCCCCCACCACGCCCCTGTCGACCCTGCGCATCGGGGCCTTGATCAAGGACCTGCTGCCACCCGGCGTGCTGAACATCATCGCCGACAACGGCGACCTGGGCGCGGCGCTCACCGCCCACCCGGACGTGCGCAAGATCTCCTTCACCGGCTCCACCGAAACCGGCAAGCGGGTGATGGCCGGCGCCGCCGAGGCGCTGAAGCGCATCACCCTGGAGCTGGGCGGCAACGACGCCGGCATCGTGCTGTCGGACAACGACCCCAAGGTCGTGGCGCCCAAGCTGTTCGCCAGCGCCTTCCAGAACTCCGGCCAGGTCTGTATCGCCATGAAGCGGGCCTATGTGCACGAGAGCATCTATGACGCGGTCTGCGACGAGCTGGCGGTGCTGGCCGACGCGGCGGTGATCGGCGATGGCCTGGAGCAAGGCACCCAGTTCGGCCCGCTGCAGAACAAGATGCAGTACGACAAGGTCATGGACCTGATCGCCGACTCCAAACTGCACGGCACGGTCATCGCGGGCGGCGGCTCGCCGGAAGGCAAGGGCTATTTCATCCGGCCCACCATCGTGCGCGACATCTCCGACGGCACGCGCCTGGTGGACGAGGAGCAGTTCGGCCCAGTGCTGCCGGTGATCCGGTTCGCCGACGACCAGGACGCCGTCGACCGCGCCAACAACTCCCCCTACGGCCTGGGCGGCTCGATCTGGTCCTCCGACCTGGACAAGGCCCACGCCCTGGCCGAGCGCATGGACACCGGCACGGTGTGGATCAACAAGCACGCCGACCTGGCGCCCAACATCCCCTTCGGCGGCGCCAAGTTCTCCGGCCTGGGCACGGAACTGGGCGAAGAGGGCCTGGCCGAGTTCACCCAGCTACAGGTGATCAACATGGCGCGGTAGGGCGCCGCGCCGCCTCCTGAGCCTGTTGCCGGCCCTTGCGGCAAGGCGATAACGATCGGGCCAACAACAGGCGCGGACGCCCTTTGCGGCGAGCCGGCGCCGGCATGGGAGGAACGGGCATGGCGGGATTGTGCGAAGGCCGGGTGGCGATCGTCACCGGCGGCGGGCGGGGTATCGGGCGGGAATACTGCCTGATGCTGGCGGCCGAGGGCGCCAAGGTGGTGGTCAATGACCTGGGCGGCGGGCGCGACGGGATCGGCGCCGACCTTGGCCCCGCCGACGAGGTGGTCAACGAGATCCGCGCCGCCGGCGGCGAGGCGGTGGCCAACGGCGCCGACGTCTCCGACTGGGAACAGGCCAAGGGCATGATCGACCAGGCCGTCTCCGCCTTCGGGCGGCTGGACGTGCTGATCAACAACGCCGGCATCCTGCGCGACCGCATGCTGGTCAACATGACCGAGGCTGAATGGGATGCGGTGATCAAGGTGCATCTGAAGGGCGCCTTCGCCCCGGCGCACCACGCCGCCGCCTACTGGCGCGAGGTCAACAAGGCCACCGGCGAGGGCGTCAATGCCCGGATCATCAACACCTCCTCGGTGTCGGGCATCTACGGCAACGTCGGCCAGACCAACTATGGCGCCGCCAAGATGGGCATCGCGGCCTTCACCATCATCGCCTCGCGGGAGCTGCGGCGGTACGGGATCACGGTCAACGCCATCGCGCCGGGCGCCTTGACCCGCCTGACCGAAGACCTGGGCGGGCCGATCACCGAGGAGCGCCGGCGCTCGGGCGATCCGAAATGGGTGGCGCCGATCGCGGTGTGGCTGGCCAGCGAGGAGTCGGCCGAGGTTTCGGGCCGGATGTTCGAGAGCAGCGGCGGAGTCCTGGCCATCGCCGAGGGTTGGCACCGCGGCCCCAGCACCAAGCCGGTCGACGACCCCAAGCTGCTCGGTCCCATCGTCGCCGAGATGATGGCCAAGGCGCGCAAGAACGCCGGCATGAACGGCCAGGACCTGGACTAGGCATGTACCTGCCCGACCACTCCGTGGAGACCCCCGACAAGCCGGCGATGATCTCGGCCGACACCGGGGCGGTGCTGACCTATGCGCAGCTGGATGAGCGCTCCAACCGCCTGGCGCAATACCTGTATGCCCGGGGGCTGAGGCGCGGCGACCACATCGCCATCCTGATGGAGAACAACCCGCGCTTCATGGAGCCGGTGTGGGCCGGCTTCCGTTCCGGGTTCTACGTCACCACGGTCAACCGCTACCTGCCGCCGGACGAGGCCGCCTACATCATCGGCGACTGCGGGGCCAAGGCGCTGATCACCTCCTTCGCCAAGCGCGAGACGGCCCAGGCCCTGCTGGACCTGATGCCCGACTGCCCGATCCGGCTGATGCTGGACGGGACCATCGACGGCTATGGCTCCTACGAGGACGCCCTGGGGTCCGCCTCGCCCGAGCCGCTGGCGCGGGAGTGGATGGGCGACTCCATGCTCTACAGCTCCGGCACCACGGGCCGGCCCAAGGGCATCCTGCGGCCGCAGTCGGACGTGACGGCCGCGGAGGGTTTCGCCCAGCGCCAGCTGATCAACCGCTATGGCCTGACCCGCGACAGCGTCTATCTCTCGCCGGCGCCGCTCTACCACGCCGCGCCGCTGGCCTATGTGCTCAGCGTGCAGTCCCATGGCGGCACGGTGATCATGATGGAGCGTTTCGACGCCGAGCAGGCGCTACGGCTGATCCAGCAATACCGCGTCACCCACAGCCAGTGGGTGCCGACCATGTTCGTCCGTATGCTGAAGCTTCCCGGCGAGGCCCGCGCCGCCCACGACCTCTCCAGCCACAAGGTCGCCATCCATGCCGCCGCCCCCTGCCCGGTGGAGGTCAAGCGCCAGATGATCGAATGGTGGGGGCCGATACTCTATGAGTACTACGCTGGCACCGAGGGGTCGGGCTCGACCTTCATCACCAGCGAGGACTGGCTGGCGCATCCCGGCTCGGTCGGCCGCGCGGCGTTGGGGGTGCTGCACGTCTGCGACGACGACGGCGAGGAGCTGCCGGTCGGCGAGCCGGGGCTGGTCTATTTCGAGCGCGAGACGCAGACCTTCGCCTACCACAACGACCCGGACAAGACCCGCGCCGCCCAGCACCCGAAACACAACAATTGGAACGCCCTGGGCGATGTCGGCTATCTGGACGAGGAAGGGTATCTCTACCTCACCGACCGCAAGGCCTTCATGATCATCTCCGGCGGGGTGAACATCTACCCCCAGATGATCGAGGACGCCCTGGTCACCCATCCCAAGGTCGGCGATGTGGCGGTGTTCGGCGTGCCCGATCCGGAGATGGGCGAGGCGGTCAAGGCGGTGATCGAGCCGGCTCCCGGCCATGCGCCCACCGACGAACTGGCGGCCGAACTGCTGGCCTTCGCGCGGGACAACATGGCCCACTATATGGCCCCGCGCTCCATCGACTTCATCGCCGAGATGCCTCGCCTGCCCACCGGAAAGCTCTATAAGCGGCTGCTGAAGGACGCCTACTGGAAAGACCGGGCGATCTAGAGTCCGAGGGAACCCATGGAAAAGGCCCGCAAGCGCGAGATTCTTCAGGCCTACAAGGAAGAAAAGCGCCCTGGCGGCATCTTCGCCGTGCGCTGCGCCGCCACCGGCGAGGTCTGGATCGGGAAGTCCCGCAACCTCGGCCAGCAGCAGAACCGCGAGTGGTTCACCCTGCGGCAAGGCTCCCATTCGAACCGCAAGCTGCAGACGGCCTGGACGGCCCAGGGCGAGGACACCTTCACCTTCGAGGTGCTGGAAGAGGTGGATGGCGAGGGCATGTCCGCACTGGGGCTCACCGACGCTTTGAAGTCCAAGGACAAGGAATGGCGCGACGCCCTCGGCGGCGAAGCGCTGGTGGGCTGAGCCATGGCCAGACCCTTCCGCATCGGCCTGCTCGGCGCCTCGAAGATCGCCCCCACGGCGGTGATCACCCCGGCCAGGGACAACCCCGACTTCGCGATCACCGTGGTCGCCGCCCGGAACGCCGACCGCGCCCGCGCCTATGCCGCCGAACACGGCATCCCCGGCGTGGCGGCCGACTATGCGGCGCTGGTCGCCCATCCGGACGTCGACGTGGTCTACAACGCCCTGCCGCCGGTGGGTCACCTGCCTTGGACCTTGGCGGCCCTGAAGGCGGGCAAGGCGGTGCTGTGCGAAAAGCCCTTCGCCATGAACGCCGGCGAGTCGCGGACCATGGTCGACGCCGCCAAGGCCGCCGGCCTGCCGCTGCTTGAGGCGGCGCACTACCGCTTCCACAGTGTCATGCGCCGGGCCGAGGCGATGATGCGCGAGGGCGTGCTGGGCAAGGTCGTCTCGGCGGAGGCGGAGTTCAGTGTTCCCATTCCCCGCACCCCGGACGAACTGCGCTGGCGGGCGGACCTGGGCGGCGGCGGGCTGATGGACCTGGGCTTCTATCCCATCCACGCCCTGCGCACCCTCATGGGCGCCGAGCCGGTTGTGATCTCGGCCCACGGGACCTTCGAGGACGGGATCGACTCCAGCATGAGCGCCCGCCTGCGGTTCGGCGAAACGCCGGCGACGGTCGCCTGCGCCATGGCGCCACCGGCCCCCTCCGCGCGCCTGGCTGTCCAGGGCGAGCGCGGCCTGTTGGAAATCCTGAACTTCGTGGCGCCGCAACAGGGCTGCCGGTTCACCACGGTCATCGACGGCCTGGAAACCCGCCACAACGTCACCGGCCCCACCACCTATGAGGCCCAGCTGATCAACCTGGCCCAGGTGCTGCGCGGCGAGACGGCGCCCGTGACCGGCGGCGAGGACGCGGTGGCCAATATGGCGGTGATCGACGCTATCTACGCGGCGGCGGGACGTCCTTCCATCTAGCTCACCGGCGCCGGCCGGGCGCGCTGGTTGAAGAGCAGCTTCATACGGCGCTCGCGCTCCTCCTGGGACAGGGAGGCGAAGTCCTCCGCCGGGCCAGCGGTGACGGCCATGCCGCGCTCGACGGCGGGGCGGGCGGT
Source organism: Caulobacteraceae bacterium (assembly GCA_036384135.1). Taxonomy (GTDB): domain Bacteria; phylum Pseudomonadota; class Alphaproteobacteria; order Caulobacterales; family Caulobacteraceae; genus Acaudatibacter. Next base: position 14,205 of record DASVMY010000214.1, read on the forward strand.
CAGCTCGTCGTACCAGCGCTTGAAATACTTGAAATCGTTGATGTCCGAGCCCTGGCCTGCGATGTTCACGGTCCAGGGATAGCAGATCATGTCGGCGATCGTGTACTCGTCGCCGGCCAGGTATTTGCGGTCATAGAGGCGGTTGTTGAGCACGCCGTACATGCGGTTGACCTCGTCGGTGAACCGGCGGACGGCGTAGGACTGGTCCCCCTGGGTGTCGCCGAGGCGGCGGAAGTGGCCGCACTCGCCGGACTTGGGTCCCTGGTTGGCCATCTGCCAGATCAGCCACTGGTTCACTTCGTAGCGGCCACGGACGTCCTGCGGGTAGAATTTCCCAGCCTTTTCCGCGATGTACATCATGATCGCGCCGGACTCGAAGATACTGAGCGGCGGCCCGCCGTCGGCCGGTTCCCTGTCGACCAGCACCGGCATGCGGTTGTTGGGGTTGATCTTCAGGAATTCCTCCGTGAACTGATCACCCTTGCCGATGTTCACCGGCACGATAGTGTACGGCAGGCCGCACTCTTCGAGTAGGATGGTGACCTTCTTGCCGTTGGGCGTCGGCCAATAGTGCAGGTCCAGCATGGTTTACTCCCTTTGCCTGGGACGAGCCTACCCAGGCCGGGCGCGCGCTCAATCGACAATTTCTTATAGCAACCCACCCTGCTCACAAGGCGGAGAGGTGGAGGACGGATGGCGGCGTGCATGTTAGCGTCGCGCCATGGAAGAGACCCGACCGCACCTGGTCTATTTCGCCGACCCCATGTGTTCCTGGTGCTGGGGCTTCGTGCCGGTGATGGCGCTGATCCGCCGGCGGTTCAGGGACGATCTGCCCATCCGCCTGGTGATGGGCGGCCTGCGCCCCGGCACGGATAGGCCGATGACCGACGCCGCCAAGGCCGACACGCGCAGCCACTGGGAGCATGTGCGCGAGGCCTCGGGCCAACCCTTCGACTACAGCTTCTTCGACCGCGAGGGCTTCATCTACGACACCGACCCCGCCGCCAGGGCGGTGGTGCTGGCCCGGCGGCAGGACGCTGTGCTGGCCCTGGCCCTGCTGGTGCGCATCCAGGGCGCCTTCTACGCCCAGAACCAGGACGTCACCGACCTGGGGGTGCTGGCGAAACTGGCGGCGGAGCTGGGTTTCGACCCGGGCGAATTCGAGGCCCTGCTGGCGGACGAGGGGGTGAAGCAGGAGACGTGGCAGGACTATGCCGTATCCCAGCGCGCCGGCGTCACCGGCTTTCCCACCCTGGTCGCGGGCCCCAATGCGGATGGGACCTACGGGTTGGTGACCCGCGGGTTCAATGTCGCCGAACTGGTGCTGCCGGCGGTGGAGGCGTGGTTCGAGGCGGCGGCCGCCTGATCAGGCTGGGGAAGGTTCGCCAGGGACGGCTCACGCCGCCGCACCGGCGACGACAAAGGTGGGATGCGGGGCAAGCCTTGACCGGGGAAGTATCCCGGCTTCCACTTCAAGGCAGGCGCCGGTCAGAGCGCCAAGACCTTTGAGGGACCGTCCATGATCGTCGAGCGCCTGGCCCCCATCGTCAGCTCCCTGGAACCCAGCAACCACCCCTATCTCAACGGCGCCTGGACGCCGCTGATGGAGGAGGTCAACGCCAGCGACCTGGATGTGATCGAGGGCGTCATCCCCGCCGACCTCGACGGGGTCTACCTGCGCAACACCGAAAACCAGGTCCACCAGCCGCTGGGGCGTTTCCATCCCTTCGACGGCGACGCCATGATCCATCAGATCGACTTCCATGCCGGACGGGCCAGCTACCGCAACCGCTTCGTGCGCACGCGCGGGTTCCAGGCGGAGCAGGAGGCCGGCGGTTCACTGTGGGGCGGCCTGGCCGATCCCCCCACGCTCAGCCTGCGGCCGGGGTTCGGGGCGCACGGGTCGCTGAAGGACAACACCTCCACCGACATCGTCGTCCATGCCGGCAAGGCGCTGTCGACCTTCTACCAGTGCGGCGAGGGCTATCGTCTGGACCCGGCGACGCTGGAGACGGTGGGGATCGAAGGTTGGGTCCCGCTGGACGGCATCTCAGCCCACGCCAAGGTCGACGAGGCTACCGGCGAGCTGATGTTCTTCAACTACTCCAAGCACGCCCCCTACATGCACTACGGCGTGGTCGACAGGGATAACCGACTGACCACCTACATCCCCGTGCCGCTGCCCGGCCCGCGCCTGCCACACGACATGGCCTTCTCTGAGCACTGGTCGATCCTCAACGACCTGCCGCTGTTTTGGGACGCGGAACTGCTGAAGCGGAACATCCACGCCGCTCGCCTGCATGAGGGCGTTCCCTCGCGGTTCGCGCTCGTGCCCCGGCATGGCCGCACGCAAGACATCCGCTGGTTCGAGGCGGCGCCGACCTATGTCCTGCACTGGCTGAACGCCTATGAAGAGGGCGATGAGGTGATCCTGGACGGCTATTTCCAGGAGGAACCCATGCCGCGGCCACGCAAGGACGCCCCGGCCGGGTTCGAGCACATGATGGCCTATCTGGACGAGCACAGCTTCAAGTCCAAGCTCCACCGTTGGCGCTTCAACCTGGCCGACGGGACCACACGGGAAGAGCGGCTGGACGACCGGGTGCTGGAGTTCGGCATGTTCAACCAGCGCTATGCCGGCCGGAAGTACCGTTACGCCTACTCTACCACCAGCCTGCCCGGCTGGTTCCTGTTCAACGGGTTCGTCAAGCACGACCTGGACACCGGCGAGAGCTGGGAGCTGAAGCTGGCGCCGGGCCGCTACGCCAGCGAAGCGCCCTTCGCCCCGCGGGTCGGGGCCGTGGACGAGGACGACGGCTACCTGGTCAGCTTCATCACCGACGAGAACGCCGGCCGTTCCGAATGCCTGGTGATCGACGCCAAGCGCATCCAGGACGGCCCGGTCTGCCGCATCGCCTTGCCCCACAAGATCTGCAGCGGCACGCACTCGTGTTGGGCGCCGCGGGAGATGCTTTCGCCAGCCTGAAGTCCGCTTGAGTTGAAACTGAGCCGCCTGGCCTGACAGGGAAATCAAGGAACCGAGTCCGCCGTCTGGTGTTCTTTTCAACACGACGACGCGAAACGACAGATCAGCTTGAAAGCCCGGATGGGCCAAGCTTCCGCGCCGTGATTGCCAGATCATGGAGCCAGACATGACCCTCAACACCATGACCCTCGCCCGACGGGCGCTGTGCGGCGTGGCCGCTGGCGCCTTCAGCCTGGGCCTCGCCGCCCTGCCGGTTCACGCCCAGGACCGCGACTACAACAACGGCTACAACCTAGGCGGCTACTACTACGACGACACGGTCGCGGGCGTCACCGTGCGCCCATATCGCCACGAACGCTCCGCCATCGGCGCGCCGATCGATACGATCACCGCCTCGCGGGTGGTCAGCTACCGCGACCTGGACCTGAGCAACGCCTACGACGCCCACATCCTGAAGGTCCGCATCGAACGGGCTGCTCGCTCGGCCTGTGATGAGTTGGACAACCGCCCCGACGTCCTGGATTCGGGCAGCCCGGACTGCTACCGCGACGCTGTCTCCGACGGCTTTGCGCAGGTAGCCGACAACACCGGCTACGAAATCGCCGGCTGGTAGCGCCGACCGAGCCGTAGCGGTTGGGGGCGGCACGCGGAAGGACCTGGCTGACGTCACATCGCCGGGCCTTTTCGCGTCTCAGGCGGCTCTCTTCGGGAACCAGGGCACGAACCCGGAGGTGCGGGCGACATAGTCCTGATAGGCGGGGCGGGTGCGGCGCATGCGGCCTTCCACCGTGGGAACCCCACTCCAACGGGTGAGCAGGAAGGTGATCAGCACCGGACCCGGCAGGGACCACAGGCCCCAGGGCGTCTCCACCGCCACCAGGAACAACCCCCACCAGACGCAGGCGTCGCCGAAGTAGTTGGGGTGGCGGGTGTAGCGCCACAGGCCCCGGTCCATGACCTTGCCCGCGTTGGTGGGATCGGCCTTGAAGCGGCTCAACTGCCAGTCGCCGATGGTCTCGAAGACCAGGCCCAGGCACGCCAAGGCGATGCCGGCGAGCGCCAGCTTGCCGATCGGGCTGTCGCCCGGCGCGGCCTGACCAAGCTGGATCGGCAAGCAGACGACGAACTGCAGCGGCGCCTGCAGGGCGAACACCAGCAGCAGGGAGCTCTTGGCGAAGCCCCAGCCGCGCTGGGTCTGGGCCTTGCCCAGCATGGTGACATAGCGCCGGTCCTTGCCCTGGGTGCGCCAGCGCAGGAGCAGGTAGAAGCCCAGCCTCAGGCCCCAGGCGAGGCATAGGCCGGTGAGCACAAACTTGTGCGGCGAACCGGGGCCGGAGAGGACGTAGCTCGATACCGCCAGGATCACCATGCCGATGGCCCAGTAGGCGTCAACGAAGGTGACGTCCTGCAGGGCGATGCCGATCAGCCAAAGGACGATGAAGCAGGCAGCCGAGACCCCCGCGTTGATGGCGAGAAGCCCGAGAACATCCCCCATATCGCGCCCCCCCCGGATCCGCTCAGCGGCCTTTGAATTCCGCCGGGCGTTTCTCCATGAAGGCCCGCATGCCCTCGCCCGCATCCTGGGTGCGAACCAGGGGCAAGAGCTGCAGGAAGACGTGGTGGACGTGGTCGTTGAAGGTCTCGCTGAGCCCCATGCGCATCAGCTTCTTGGATGCCTGTACGGCCAAGGGGGCGTTGGAGGCGATCTCCAGGGCCAGCTTCCGCGCGGCGCCGGCCAGCTCCGCCTCGGGAAAGGCGGCGGAGGCCAGGCCCATCTCGACGCACTCGTCGGCGGTCAGGGTGCGGCCGGTGAAGATCAGCTCGGCGGCCTTCGACCAGCCGATGAGGCGCGGCAGGATCCAGGTGCCGCCGGATTCCGGCACTACGCCGCGCTTCACGAAGGCGGCGGCCAGCTTGGCGCTCTCGGCCATCATGCGGATGTCGCAGCCCATGGCGGTGTCCATGCCGTAGCCGGCCGCGGCGCCGTTCAGGGCGCAGATGGTCGGCTTGTCCATGGCGAACAGCACGGTGGGCGGAGTGTTGCGCAGGTCGATATTGACCGAGATGTGGGAGGCTTGGCTCTCCGAGCCGATGCCCGAGCCCTGGGTGGCGTCCACCAGGTCCAGACCGGCGCAGAACGCCCTGCCCGTCCCGGTCAGCACCACCACGCGAACCGCCGGGTCCTCGTTGGCCTTGATCAGCAGCTGGGTCAGCTGATTGAGCATCGGACCGGAGATGGTGTTCAGCCGCTCCGGCCGATTCAAGGTGATGGTCGCGATGCCGTCGCTGGCTTCGTAGATCACCTCCGGCGCCGCGTCGGTACGCGCCTGGGCCAGGGTCTCGCTCATCGTTTCCATCCCTTTATGTTGTAAGCGCAAGCTAACACCCCGGACCGAGGGGCAGGCAAGCGCCTTGCGCCGTTCAGTGCTTGAGGAAGGCCAGCAGGGCGTCGCGGACATCGTCCGGCCGGTCATGGACCACCCAGTGCGTCGCCT
>DASVMY010000215.1:0-5248 GCA_036384135.1 Caulobacteraceae bacterium
ATCGGGCTCATCGACCACCTCGGCCGAAAACTGTCACCCATGTGTCCGGGCTAAACTGTCACCCATCTCTCCACTGGACACTCCGCAGCGGGTCGGATGAGGGGTCGAGAGGCCTGTCGGGCTAAGCGGCTGACAATAATCCACAATCGCCGGCGCGACCCCTCATCCGTCTGCTTCGCAGCCACCTTCTCCCGCAAGGGGAGAAGGACCGCTCCAGGCCCCGCAGACAGCTAATGACGGGATGTGTGAATCGCCTAGCCGTTTGCGAGGGAAGAAGGGGAATGGGTTCGCCTCAGAACGTGAACTTGGTGGTGATGGCCAGGACCATGATGATGAGGACTAGAAACGGCAGTTCGTTGCTCATTCGCCAGAACTTCTCGGAGCGGTCGCGGCGGCCAGCGGCGAGGCCCTTGCGGGACGCGGCTAAGAAGCCGTGCCAACTGGTCATGAACAGGATGCCGGCGATCTTGGTCAGCATCCAGGGGGCGGCGAGGAAGGACCAACCGCGCAGATAGGTCCCGTCGTACCAGACCAGGCTCAGCCCAAAGACCCAGGCGGCGACCATGGCCGGGTTCATGATGATCCGCAGCAGCTTCACCTCCATGGTCTTGAAGGTCTCGTCCATCTCCGAACCCACCGCCGCCTTGGTATGGTAGACGAACAGGCGCGGCAGGTAGAGCTGGCCGGCCATCCAGGCCATCACCGCCACGATGTGCAGGCCGCGCAGCAGGTTGTAAGTGGTGATCCCCATCATGCGCGGTGGGCTCCTGGCTGTTGGAGATGAACCCTCTGGCCGCACCCCGTGAAGGCGCCGGGGCAGCGGGCGCCGTCGGCGGTGACCGACAGACCCTCCAGCGCCTTATGGGCGGCAGCGGCCAGGCCCTCGATGAAGATGGCGTCCACCCCCACCGCCGGCGCGCGCAGATAGGTCTGCATGCCCAGCTCGTGGGCCAGGTGGGCGTATTCGATATCCAGCTCCACCAGGGTCTCGATGTGCTCGGAGACAAAGGCGATCGGGTCGATGAGCACGCCAAGGCCTTCCTCGGCTGCGGTGTGGATGGCCGCCTGGGTGGAGGGGCCCAGCCACTTCATGGGGCCGACGCGGCTCTGGTAGCAGAGGCTCCAGTCCCAGCCCTCGCCCAGGCGCGCGGCCACGGCGGCGCAGGTCTGTTCGATCTGCCACTGGTAAGGGTCGCCCTTGCCGATCACCGACTCCGGCACCCCGTGGGCGGAAAACAACAGCCGCACCTGCGGCCGGCCGGCCGCGTCCCAGGTGCGGCGGATGGCGTCGGCGTGGGCCTCGACCAGGCCCTCGTTGCTGTGCCAGCAGCAGAGGGTGAACTGACGGCCTGGTCCTTTGTAGGCTTCGCGCCAGGCCTTCAGGGACGAGGCGGAGCTGGTGGTGGAATACTGCGGATAGAGGGGGACCAGAACCACCTCGTCGGGGGCGAAGGCGGCGACCTCGCGGGCGGTCTGGGCTGTGGTGGGCGACCAGTAGCGCATGGCGATGAAGATCTTCACCTGGTCGTCAGGAAGCCGCCGGGCCAAGGCCGCCTGCAGCGCCTTCGCCTGTCCTTGCGTCTCCTTGAGCAGGGGCGAGCCACCGCCCATGAGAGCGTAGTTGGCCTTGGCCATGGTCTCGCGGCGCTTGGCGATGAACCAGGCCAGGGGCAGACGGACCGGGGCGGGGGCGCCGATAATCGCCGGGTCCGAGAACAGGTTCTGCAGGAACGGCCGCACGTCGTCCTGGCCGCCGGGGCCGCCGAGGTTGAACAGGACGACGGCGATCTTGCGGCCCGGATCGGCCATGTTCAACGCCCGGCGCGGTAGTCGACGACCCGGCGGACGACCTGGCCGATATTGTCCGGGGCAGTGTCGGGCATGATGCCGTGGCCAAGGTTGAAGATGTAGGGCCCGTCGGCCCACTGCTGCAGGAGCTGGTCGACGCGGCGGTCTAGAGCCTCGCCACCGGCGCGCAGGAGCAGGGGGTCCAGGGCGCCCTGGATGGTGACGCTCTCTTGCAGGCGCTTGCCCAACGCCGCGGGCGCCTGCACGTCGAGGCCGACCCCCTGGACGCCGGCGCGCTGCGCATAGCCTTCCACCAGGGCGCCGGCGCCGCGCGGAAAGCCGATGATCGGCACATCGATCCCTTGGTCGCGCAGACCCTTGACGATGGCGGCATGGGGCCTGATCACCACGCGCTCGAAGACGTCCTCAGGCAGCAGCTCGGCCCAGCTCTCAAACAGCTGCAGGGCCTGAGCGCCGGCCCTCGCCTGCATGGCCAGATAGCGAACGGTGGCGTCCACCAGCACGGCGATCAAGGCGTCGAGCTTTTCCGGTTCGCTGAAGACCATGGTCCGGGCGCGGACCCGGTCGGAACCACGGCCCTCGATCATATAGGTGGCCACGGTCCAAGGGGCGCCGGCGAATCCGATCAGGGCCCGTTCCGGCTCCAGCGCGGCGCGCACGCGGGTCAGGGTCTCGCCGATGGCGGCCAGCTTGGCCGTGGATCCTTCCACCTGGTCAGCCATGCTCTCGATGGACGGCATCTCGCCCAGACGCGGACCCTCGCCGGCCTCGAACCAGACCTGTTGGCCAAGGGCGCCGGGGATCAGCAGGATGTCGGCGAAGACGATGGCGGCGTCGAAGGGGAAACGGCGCATGGGCTGCAGCGTCGCCTCGGCGGCCATCTCCGGATCGTGGCAGAAGGAGATGAAGTCCTGCGCCCTGGTGCGCAGCTCGCGGTACTCGGGCAGGGAACGGCCAGCCTGGCGCATGAACCAGATCGGCGGACGCTCAAGGGTCTCGTGGGCCAGGGCCCGCAGGAAGCGGGGACGCTGATCGACGGGGATCGGTGGCTTGGTCTGCTCGGCGGGGAGATCGGAAAGGGCCATGCGTCCTTAAACCGCCAAGCCCCCTTCGCCTCAAGCCCCGCTGTGGGGAGAGCCCTCACCTTCATCTCTTAAGGAAGAATTAAGGATTTTGAAAAGTGGTGGTTTGGCTGTGAGTCCTGGGGATGAACGCCGCTCGCTCCGACGCCATAACAGGAACATTCACAGCGCCGTCCCCAGCCGCCGGAAGGGTGTGGACAGCTGTGGATTGCGGGGAGCGTTTGCAAACCCCTGACAGCCCGGCGGAATCGGCGCGCTGGTGTTCACACCCCTGGCGCCGGGGCGGGGACGGCGTCACACGGTGGGGACGACCCAAAGGCCCATCCACCGGGGACTGGATCGGGGGATGGCTTTGGGTCAAAACCGCAGTCTGTCCCCTGATCATCGGGACGGTGGCCGCAGGGCCGGATTCCATGCACCGCGGGGCGGCCTCAGCGCCCCATTGGTTAAGCAGAGGTTAACGATGCATCCACAGGAATCCCCAAGGCTGATCACCGCGCGAGGGCCTTCCAGACGGGCGCCGGCGCGATGACCCCGGCGCCGCGCCTCGCCACCTATTTCCACGTCCATCTGGTGTCGGACTCCACCGGTGAGACCCTCAACGCCATGGCGCGGGCAGTGTGCGCCCGGTTCACCAATGTCCTGCCTATCGAACACATCTACGCCCTGGTCCGCTCCAACCGGCAGCTGGACCGGGCGATCGAGGAGATCGCCAATGCGCCCGGCGTGGTGCTGCACACCATCGTCGACGCAGGGCTGCGCTCGGCCCTGGAGGCGGGATGCCAGCGGCTGGACATGCCCTGTATTGCAGCTCTGGACCCCCTGACTTCGTCCCTGTCGCGGTATCTGGGCGCGCCGCTGTCGACGCGGGTGGGGGCGCACCTGAAGCTGGACACCGACTATTTCAACCGCATGGACGCGCTCTCCTACGCCCTGGGCCACGACGACGGTCAGGGTGGCCAGGATCTGGAGCGGGCCGACGTGGTGCTGGTGGGGGTGTCGCGGACGTCGAAGACCCCAACCTCGATCTACCTGGCGCACCGCGGCGTGCGGGCGGCCAATGTGCCGCTGGTGCCCGGCGCGCGCCTGCCGCCGGCGTTGATGAACTCCACGGTGCCGGTGGTGGGGCTGATCGTTTCACCCGACCGCCTGGTGCAGATCCGGCGCAACCGGCTGCGCACCCTGCGCGAGGAGCGCGACAGTTCCTATGTGGACACCGATTCCGTGCGCCAGGAGATCATGGATGCGCGCCGCCTGTTCGAGCGCCAGGGCTGGCCGGTGATCGACGTCACCCGCCGCTCGGTGGAGGAGACCGCCGCGGCGGTGATCAACTTCCTGTCCGGCGGGCGTGGGCAGGTGGAGTTCCTGGGGTGAAGGTAACCTTGGCGTCACAGAGTCCATCCCGATCGGCTATCCTGGCCGGAGCGGGGGTGGTCTTCGACAAGGTTTCCCCCGGCGTGGACGAGGCGTCGGTGAAGGCCGGCCTGCTGGCCGAGGGCGCTAGCCCGCGGGAGGTGGCTGATGCGCTGGCGGAGCTGAAGGCGGTGAAGGTGTCGCGGGCGCGGCCGGGCTTGGTGATCGGGGCCGACCAGACCCTGGACCTGGAGGGCGTGCTCTATGACAAGGCGCAGAGCCTGGATGAGGCGCGGGATCGGCTGAAGACCCTACGGGGTAAGCGGCACAAGCTGCACGCCGCCGTGGTCGTGGCCTTGGAGGGCGCGCCGATCTGGCGAACCCTGGAAAGCCCGGTCCTGACCATGCGCGACTTCTCCGACGCCTGGCTCGACGGCTATCTGGAACGCAACGCCGAGGCGGCGCTGGGCAGTGTCGGCGGCTATTGGCTGGAGAGCGAGGGGGCGCAGCTGTTCGAGAAGATCGAGGGCGACTATTTCGCCATCCTGGGCCTGCCGTTGCTGGGCCTGCTGGACCTCTTCCGGCGGCATGGGGTGCTGGACGTATGATGATCAGTGGGATGACCGTGGTGGCGGGGGTGGCCGGCGCGCCGGTGCGCCATTCGCTCAGCCCCCTGCTGCACAACGCCTGGCTGGCGGCGGCGGGGATCGACGGGGTGTATGTGGCGTTCAGCCCGCCGGCGGCGGGGTTCACGGCCTTCGCCAAGGGCCTGCGCGGCGGGGCCATCACCGGGCTGAATGTCACCGTGCCGTTCAAGGAAGAGGCCCTGGCCCTGGCCGATACCGCCAGCGACCGGGCGGCGGCGGCCGGAGCGGCGAACCTGCTGGTGTTCAGGGCGGACAGGACGATCCACGCTGACAACACCGACGGGCTGGGCCTGCTGGCGGCCTTCGCGGTTCAGGCGCCGGGGTTCGATCCGGCGGCGGGGCCGGCGGTGGTGTTCG
>DASVMY010000216.1:0-5719 GCA_036384135.1 Caulobacteraceae bacterium
GCCACAACCGCGCCGAACTGGCCCGGGTGCTGGGGGCTTTGCAGCTCTACGTGCGCCAGCCGCCGCCGGCCCTGCTGGTCGCGCCCGGCGAGGTGAAGGACTCCGTCCGCGCCGCCATCCTGATCCGCGCCATCGCCCCCGCCCTGGAAGAGCGCGCCCGCGCCCTGTCGATGCAGGCCGGAACCCTCGCGGCCATTCGACGCAAGGCCGCCGCCGCCAACGGCGACCTGTTCGCGGCCGAGAGCGCCCAGGAGGATCGCCTCAGCCGGTTGGAGGGGGTGATGAGCGACGCCGAGGCGCTGTCGCCGCCCTCCACCCGCGCCGCCACCCAGGCTGCCCCGAAGGAAGCGCCGCCCTCGCAAATGGTCTTGCCGGCGGCCGGGCGCCGCACAGCGGGCTTCGACGGGCGCCTGGCGGATGGCGCCCGCTCGCATGGTCTGGTCCTGGTCACCGAGCCGGGGGCGGGCGTGGTCAGCCCCGCCGCCGCCGTGGTGGACTATGCCGGACCTTTGAACGGATGGGGTCTGGTCGTGATCTTGCGCGCACCCGGCGGATGCCACATGGTATTGTCAGGGCTAGGAAAGCTCCTGGTGGGCGCCGGACAATCGGTCGCGGCGGGCCAGGGTGTCGGGGCGATGCCGAAGGATGGTCAGTCCTCTCGGGAGCTCTATTTCGAAGTCCGCCTGGGCGGAGCGCCGGTGAACCCGGCGCAGTTCCTGGCCGGAACGTCGCTGAAGACGACGCCGGGGCCCCTGCGGGGGGCCGTCAACTCTGACTAGCCGGTGTGCGGAAAAGGCGGGACGGTGGGACGAATCTTAAGAACCCGCGCCTTAATTCAGGCGCGTGCGGGAGTGATAGCGAGCTCATGAGAAAGTACTTCCTGATCGGCGCCTCGGCCTTCGTCCTTGGGGCAGGCTCCATGGCCTACGTGAGCCAGACCGCCCGGGCCACGCCCGAGCCCAGGGCTCAGACCTACCATATGCTCGAGCTGTTCGGCGACGTGCTGGACACCGTCGAGCGGCAGTACGTCACCCCGGTGGACGACAAGAAGCTGATCGAGTCGGCCCTGGACGGCATGCTCTCGTCCCTGGACCCGCACTCCAACTACCTCAACGCCGACGCCTTCTCGGACATGCAGGACCAGACCCGCGGCGAATACGGGGGCCTCGGCATCGAGATCACCAGCGAAGACGGCGTCATCAAGGTTATCTCGCCCATCGACGGCACCCCGGCGGCCCGCGCCGGCGTCAAGGCCGGCGACTACATCACCGCGGTGAACGGCCAGAGCGTGCTGGGCCTGACGGTCAATGACGCGGTCAAGCAGATGCGCGGCAAGCCCGGCGAGCTGGTGACCATCACCATCGCCCGGGAAAAGACCGACCCCTTCGACGTCAAGCTGATCCGCGAGATCATTCAGCCCAAGTCGGTGACCTTCCGCATGGAAGGCGACTACGGCTACCTGCGCCTGTCCAGCTTCAACGAGAAGGCCACCGACGAGATGCGGTCGGCCATCGAGACGCTGAAGGCCAAGAACCCCAACCTCAAGGGCTTCGTCCTTGATCTGCGCAACAACCCCGGCGGCCTGCTTGACCAGGCGGTCGGCGTGGCCGGCCTGTTCCTGGACGGCGGCGAGGTGGTCTCTCAGCGCGGCCGCGACCCCAAGGACATCGAGCGCTACAACGCCAAGGCCCACGGCGACATCACCGGCGGCGCCCATCTGGTGGTGCTGATCAACTCCGGTTCGGCCTCGGCCTCGGAAATCGTCGCCGGCGCCCTGCAGGATCGCCACCGGGCCGAGCTGGTCGGCCTGACCAGCTTCGGCAAGGGCTCGGTGCAGACCGTGATCCCCCTGCGCGGCGGCCTGGACGGCGCCGTGAAGCTGACCACGGCGCGTTATTACACCCCGTCGGGGCGCTCGATCCAACGCACCGGCATTACGCCGGAGCTTGAGGTCGCCTCCACCCGCGAGGAAGCCCAGGCCGTGGCCAACCAGGCCTTCCAGTTCAGCGAAGCCAGCTTCCGCAATGCGCTCAACGCCGACGAGGGCAAGGAGCGCAAGGGCGCCCACGAGCCGGCCGAAGCGCCGCCATCCGGCTTCGACGAGAAGAAGGGCGACTTCCAGCTCACCCGGGCTCTCGACGTGCTGAAGTACGGCTCGGTGTCGGCGACGCCCAAGCTGCCCAAGCCGGCCGCCACCCTGGCCGAAGCCGCCGCCGTCCGCGCCGCCCGCCTCTCCGGCGCCAAGCCAGAAGACACCAAGCCGGAGCCCGCGCCGAAGACCAACTAGGGCCTTCGCGAGCCTTTCGACCTAAGGATGGCGGTCGGCGTGCAGCGTCGGCCGCCATTCCGCGTTTTAGGGCCGGCGTTTTGGGGTCCAGTGATGACTCCGCTTTTCCCTTCATTAACCATATGCCGACACCCTGGGCGGGTCCTTCCAGAATCGCGTCCCATGTTCGCCAAACCCCCGCCGATACCCGTTCCGCAGCCCACGCCCCGACCGGGCGCGACGCTGATCGCCGCCCTCAGCAACCCCTATGTCGGGGCCGGAGGCGCGGCGGCGCTGTTTACGATCATGGCCATCATGCTGCTGGGCATGACCGGTGATCCCAAGGCCGGCACGCCGGTGGTGCGCCTGTCCCTGGCCCACATCGGCGACACCAGCGGCCCGCCCGGCTGGAAACAGGCCTTGCCCAGCGACGGCGCCGTCGAAGCGCCCCTGGACGACGCCACGGTCGAGTTCTCCACCGAGGCGCCCAGCTATGCCGACGCCGGACCGATGAACGGCCAGGCGGTGATCACCTTGCCCGGCGGCGGGGCCGCGGCGGGGGCCACGGCGCTGAACGTCGGCGCGGCCCTGCCCCAGGCGCCGCTTGCGGGGCTCAGCGCGCCTGGTCCCGGCGGGCTGTTGCCGGTGATCGGACCCGACGGTTCGAACTCCGCCCAGGCCTACGCCCGCCCCTTCACCCCAGACGGCCACCCCCGGGTGGCCCTGATCATCGGGGGCCTGGGCCTCAACGCCAAGGCCACGCGCCAGGCCATCGACGGCCTGCCGCCGGAAGTCACACTCTCCTTCGTGCCCTATTCCGACGGCCTGCAGGGCTGGATCGACATGGCCCGGGCGGCGGGTCACGAGGTGCTCCTGGAAACGCCCATGGAGCCAAAGGACTATCCCGACAACGATCCCGGCCCCTACACCCTGCTCACCGACGCCAGCGCCGGCGACAATGGACACAAGCTGGATTGGCTGATGTCGCGGGCCAGCGGCTATTTCGGCCTGACCAACTATCTGGGATCCAAGTTCGTCGCTTCGCCGCCGGCCATGAGCGCCTTCACTGGGGCCCTGAAGAACCGGGGCCTGGCCTTCATCGACGACGGTTCGGCGGGTCGGATCGGCGGCGGCATTCCGCGCGCCTCGGCCGACCGCATCATCGACAGCCAGCTGGCCGGCGAGGCGATCGAACAACAGCTCTCCGCCCTTGAGACCCAAGCGTCGCGCACCGGTCGGGCGCTGGGCTCCGGCTTCGCCTATCCCGTGACCCTGGACGAGGCCGCCAAGTGGGCGACGGGCCTTTCCGCGCGCGGCTTTCAGCTGGCCCCCGCCTCGGCGGTCATGGCCCGGCGGTAAAGGGGGCGCGGTGATGGGGGAGGCGGTGATGAGCGCCGAGCTCGACTCCTACCGCCCCAATGTCGGCGTTGTCCTGATCCGGCCGGACGGCAAGGTGTGGCTGGGCCGCCGCGCCGGCACGCCCGGGCCGTTCAATTGGCAATTTCCGCAGGGCGGGGTCGACCCCGGCGAAGACCTCGCCGACGCGGCCCAGCGTGAGCTCCAGGAGGAGACCGGTGTCACCTCGGTCCAGATCGTGGGCCGCACCCGGGACTGGATCACCTACGCCTTTCCCCCCGATCACGCCGGCTCGAAGATCGCCAAGGGCTGGAAGGGTCAGAAGCAAGTCTGGTTCGCCATGCGCTTCACCGGCCAGGACGACGAGATCAATCTGGACGCCCACGGCGATGTCGAGTTCGACGCCTGGCGCTGGGCGGATATCGGCGAGGCCCTGGATGCCGTGGTCCCGTTCAAGCGCGAGACGTACGAGCAGGTGATCGCGGCATTCGAGCCCCTGACGCACCCGCTGGGGTGAAGGGGCTTCTTCCCGCGCGAGGGCCGTGCCAAGGTCATTCCGACGACCGGCCCCCAAGGACCATGCCGGGGGCTAATTGAAGGACCTGCGATTGCCCGCTCCCATTGTGATGGTCCACGGCGCCTTCTGCGGCGCCTGGATTTTCGATCAGTTCAGACAGCCCTTCGAGGCGGCCGGGCACGAGGTCGTGGCCATCGACTTGCCCGGCCATGAGGCCGGCGCACGGCCGGGCGCGGTCACCGGCCTGTCGATGAGCGACTACGCCCGGGTTGTATCGGCCGCCTGCGCCACCTTCGACGAACCCCCGATCCTGCTCGGCCATTCCCTTGGCGGGCTGGTGGTTCAGCTGGCCGCCGCGCGGACGCCGGTCAAGGCCCTGGTCCTGCTCGCCCCATCCGCTCCCTGGGGCGTGACCGGCGTGACCCTTGAAGAGGCGATCTCGGCGGTGAGCCTGTACGCCCTTGGCCCCTATTGGACCATGGCCATCGACCCGGACTATCCGTCGGCCCGGATGTACAGCTTCGACCGCCTTTCCAAACCCGAGCGTCAGAAGGCGTTCGCGCAGATGACGCCGGAGAGCGGGCGGGCGCTGTGGGAAACCCTGAACTGGTGGCTGGACCCCTTCGCCACCACCATCGTCTCGGCCGGCTCCGTGAAAGCGCCCGTGCTGGCCCTGGCCGGCGGCCGCGACGCCGTGCACCCGCCGTCCACCGTCCGTCAAACCGCGGCGCGCGTGGGCGGAGACGTCCGGGTGTTCAAGGACATGAGCCACTGGCTGCCGGGTGAACCTGGTTGGGAAGCGGTGGCGTCCCACGCCCTGGACTGGCTCTCGAAGCTGGCGGCCGCTAACGCCGCCTGACCAGGACCCCGATCAGACCAAACAGCGAGATGGCGGCCCAGGCGCCCTCGATGGCGGCGGCCGACAGGTTGAAGTGCTGAGACAGCGACACCAGGATCAGGCTGGAGCCGAGGAAGTTCATCAGCAGCGCCGGCGCCCCGACCGCATTCAGGCGGTGCAGCTGCACGCCGGCGTAGGCGGCGAGGGTCATGAGCACGCCCACGAGCCCCGCCGCCTCCCAGGCTGTCATCAAGGGGCTTTGGTGACGCTGTAGATCATCTCGGTCGTGTCGGAGCTGCCCTTCGTCGGCGAGCCATCAGCCTTGCGCATGGTGGTCAGCACCAGGGCGTAGGCCTTGCCGTTCTCGGTGTTTTCCCAGGAGCGGGTGGTGAATTCGGTGGCGCCGCTGACGCTCTTGTCGTTGCGGTACAGGGTCCAGCCACGGGTGACGGCGGCCCAGTTGTGCAGGGCGATGATCAGGGGCTTGGCCGGCGCCTCGGGGTCGACCGGGTGGACGATGTCGACGATGCACTGGTTAGGATTGGACCCGGGCGCATTGACCGTGAACTGGTAGCCCACCCCCTTCAGCGTCCAGGTATTGCCCGATTTGCGCAGGCCGGCGGCCTTGGCCAGGCTTGGCCAGTCGCCACCGTCGGCGGCCGGCATGCACATCTTTTCCAGGAGGCTGATCGTCGCGATCGCGGTCGGGTCGGTGGGCGGCGCGGGCGGGGGCGGCGGAGGG
>DASVMY010000217.1:0-6487 GCA_036384135.1 Caulobacteraceae bacterium
CCACGTCCCCCGCGCCCAGGAAGCGCTCTACCCCCTGGCCGCCGACCTGCCGCCGGTCAGCCGCTTCTTCCTGAACCCTGGGGCCCGCGCCGACGCCGCCCTGCGGGAGCGGCTGGCGAAGGCCCAGCCGCGCGAAGACGCCGGTGTCTTTCACGTCGGCAACGAGCCGGGTTCGCGCGGCGGCTATTCCCTCTATGTCCCCGAGCACGGCCCGCCGGACCAGCCGCGGCCCCTGGTCATGGCCCTGCACGGCGGCAGCGGCAATGGCCGCGGCTTTCTGTGGAGCTGGCTGCGGGACGCGCGCGGCGCCGGCGCCATCCTGGTCACCCCCACCTCCACCGGCCCCACCTGGGCGCTCAGCGGCCCCGACACCGACAGCCCCAACCTGGCGCGCATCGTGGACGAGGTCCGCGCGCGCTGGCCCGTCGATCCCAGCCGCCTGCTGCTCACCGGCATGAGCGACGGCGGCACCTTCAGCTATGTCAGCGGCCTGGAGGACGCCTCGCCCTTCACCCACCTGGCCCCGATCGCGGCCGCCTTCCACCCCATGCTGGCGCAGATGGCCGACCCGGACCGCCTGCAAGGGCTGCCGATCCACATCACCCACGGCGCCCTGGACTGGATGTTCGACGTCGCCCTGGCGCGCGGGGCCCGGGCCGCCCTCACCGCCGCCGGCGCCCGCGTCACCTACCGCGAGCTTGACGACCTCAGCCACACCTACCCGCGCGAGATGAACCCGGTAATGCTGGACTGGCTGGGGGTTGGGTAGTGGGGGTTCGTCAGGCTAGGCGCCCTATGCCGGACCGTTGCCCATTCATTCCGTCACCCAGGCCGAAGCGAAGCGCAGAGCCGGGGCCGGCCCATCCGTTTCAAGACGACCTCCAGCGAGGAGCCGGCGCGGCCGACTCCGGGTCTGCGGCGCTACGCGCCTGCGCCCGGGGTGACGGGTGTGAGTGTCGCCGGTCGCAAGGTTGAATACACCCAACGCCCGCCCCCTACTTGCCCGTGAACACCGGCTTTCGCTTTTCGAAGAAGGCCTTGCGGGCCTCCTTGGCGTCGTCGCTGGAAAAGGCGATGCGGATGTTGGAGACCTCGTAGCGCAGCTGCTGTTCCATGTCGGTGGTTTCCAGCGACTTGACCATGCCGCGCTTGAGCAGCCGCAGGGTGATCGGCGACCAGGCGCACAGCTCCTGGCAATATTCCGCCAGCCGTTCGGCGAACTGGGCGTCGTGCACGACCTCGCCGGCCATCCCCCAGGCCACCGCCTCCTCGCCGCTGGCGGTGCGGTTTTCCATCATGAAGCGCATGGCCCGCTCATAGCCCATGGCCTGGGGCAGGGTGATGGTCAGGCCCGCGTCCGGCGAGCCGCCGATGCGGGTATAGCCGGCCATAAGCCTGGCGCTGCGGGCCACCAGCCGCACGTCGGTGGCCATGGCCAGGCCCAGCCCCGCCCCCACGGCCACGCCGTTGATCCCGCCCACCACGGGCTTGTCGCAGCGCTTGCGGATGGCCAGCAGGAACTGGCCCACCCAGCTGATGTCGTCCAGCTGCGCCGCCTGCGGCGTCAGCGGCGAGTAACGCTCACCCCCGCTCAGGTCCAACCCGGCGCAGAAGGAATCGCCGCTGCCGGTGATCGCGATCACCCAGACGTCGTCAAGCTTGGCGGCGTCCTCCACCGCCTCGATCACCCCCCAGGCCAGGGCGTTGCTGAGCGCGTTCTTCTTGTCCGGGCGGTTGAGGGTGATGGTCCGCACGTGGCCAACATCCGAAACCTTCACGACATCCGACATTTGCGTTTCCCCTTCGCCTGGCCGCTCTCAATGCCGGTCCAGATCCGATTGATATATGCTTGGGCCTACTTTGGCGCCCCATGCGCGCCAAGGCGAGCGGCGCCCTCTCACGCCCCCTTCGGCGCGCGGATCAGCAGCATCTGGCCGGCCATGACCAGGGCCAGTCCCACCAGCGCCTCAACGCCCCAATGCACGTGCTCGAACACCGCCGAGATGAGCATGGCGATGGCCGGGGTCACGGCGGAAATGTACGAGGCCAGGGTGTAGCCGCGCCGCCGGGCCAGTCCGAAGTAGAGCAGGAACGCGGTCACCGAGCCGAACACCGACAGATACAGCAGCGAGCCGACATAGGCTGGCGTGGCCTCGAACCGCCACGGTTGGCGGGTTACCAGGGCCCACAGCGCCAGCAGCCCGGCGCCATAGGCCATGCCCCAGGCGGTGTTGGCGCCGACCTCGACCCTCAGGGCCTGGGCGTGGCGGGCGGCCAGGTTGCCGGCGGTGGCGCAGACCAGGGAAGCGACGGCGAACCCGAGGCCGGCCAGGGCCCGCGCGTCCATATGCGCTCGCGCCAGCTGGCCGATGAACAGCACCGCCACCCCGGCTGCGCCCAGCGCCGCCCCCGCCCAGGCCGCCCGCGACGCTTTCAGCCCGAGGACCAGGCGGAACATAGCCAGGTTCACGAAGGCCATGGCCGCGAAGATCACCGCCACCACCGCCGAAGCCAGCCGCGCCTCGGCCAGGTAGACGAACAGATAGTTGATCCCGAAGGTCAGCACCCCCTGGGCGAAGGTGGCCAGGTGCTGCTCGCCGCTCAGCCGCGCCAGCCGTCCCGTCGCCGCCAGCCAGGCGAACAGCAGCGCCGCGGCCAGACCGAAGCGGTAGGCGATCGACACCGCCGGCGGCACGGCGCCCAGCTGAAAGGTGATGGCGAACCAGGTGCTGCCCCAGATCAGGCTGCACACCGCCAGCGGGCCCCAATCCCGCACGCTATACGAGACGTGCGGTTCGACGGTCTGGACGGCTTCGGTTCGGGACAAGGACTCGGGGCTCCAGCGGGTCCCTCCCCCTAGCACGACCGCCTATCCGAGCGCGTCAGGAGACACCCGTTCTTCCTCCCAAAAGCCCTCAGCCGGATCACAAGAATGTCGGTTGCATCGCCGCCACACCAATGTCCAAGGTTGTGTACTCAGCCTGCGGTTCCCCCAACCACCCTTTCCGTGGAGGCGACCATGACGAACGGTGTGCAGATTTCCGCTTGGGAAGACGATCCCGGCAATGGCGTGCCCGGAGACGGCGTACGGGTCACCCGCCCGGCGCCGGACGTAGGCCGGGCCCCCCTGGCCTTCTCCTTCCCGGCCCCCGCCCCCGCCGCCGCCGTCTATCAGCCGGGAACGCCGGAGTTCCGCTACTGGACCGCCGCCGAGGCCCTGCGCCGCGGGGCCGACTTCTGGGCCGCCCTGGTCCCCCTGACGCGCTGGCACATCGGCGACGTCCTGCCCGTCCTGCTCGACGAGGGCGAGGACCTGAACGCCTACTACGACCGCCAGGCGCTCAACTTCTTCCACGGCGACTCCCCGGACGGCACGGTCTATTCCGGCGAGAGCCCTGACATCATCTGCCACGAGATGGGCCACGCCATCCTCGACACCATCAAGCCCCAGCTCTGGGGCGCCGCCAGCCACGAGACCGCGGCCTTCCACGAGTCCTTCGCCGACATCAGCGGCATCCTCTCGGCCCTGCAGCTGCCGTCGCTGCGCACGGCGATCCTGGCCGACACCCGCGGCCAGATCTACCGCGCCTCGCGCCTGTCGCGCCTGGCCGAACAGCTGGGGGCGGCGATCCGGGCCGTCCAGCCCGACGCCGTGGAGTCCGACTGCCTGCGCAACGCGGTCAATTCCTTCACCTATGAGGACCCGGTGGACCTGCCGCCTGGCGCTCCAGCCTCCCAGCTCAGCTCCGAGGCCCACTCCTTCTCGCGCCTGTTCACCGGCGCCGCCTTCGAGATCCTGGGGGGACTGTTGAACGCCCAGGCCGCCGGCGGCGCCCCCACCGAGGCGCAACTCCTGGCCGTCGGCAACGACCTCGGCCGCATCCTGGTCGACGCGGTCAAGGCCGCCGCGGTGGTGCCCAACTGGTACGCCCAGGTCGCCGCCGGCATGGTCCAGACATCGGCCGCCGTGAACCCGGCCTATCCGCCCATCGTCAAGGCGGTGTTCGTGCGCCGGGGCATCCTGTCCCTGCACTCCGCCGCCCAGGCGCCCAAATTCGCCAACGCCGTGAACCTGGCCAACGCGGTCGGCGTGGTCGCCGCCGCCGCCCCATCCCCGTCGTTGGGCGTCCACCTGGCCTTGCCGGCCGAGCACTACGGCCTGGACGAGCCCTTGCTGGTGGAGCCGGCGGCGCAGCAGCGGCCGTTCATGGCCATGTCGGCGGCCGGCGACGCCACCTCCCTGCAGCCGGCCAGCTCCTCGCGCGCCGCCACCTCCTATGTCGATGACCTGTTCCGCCGCGGCCGGGTGGATTACGCCGGCCAGGGCAAACCCGAACACCAGCTCAACCACGGCCGGCGCCTGCGCAGCCACCGGGTGGTCAAGGACCACGAGGGCCTGAAGCTGCAACGCGTCCTGTTCGACTGCGGCCTCTGTTGCCGATAGCCGGCCGCAGCGCCATGCTGGGGCGTGATGAGTGACCCCACCCCGCCCCCCGAAGACGAGCGGATCGTCCCCAACGACCGGGAGTCGATCTCGTTCGTGAAGGGCCTGGTCGCCGCCGGCCACGCCGCCCGGCTGGGTCCCGACGGCGTCTTGCCCCGCGGCGCCACCCACGAGATCGTCGGCGAAACCCCGGGCGGCCTGCCCATCCTGGTCCGCCGGCGCTTCGGCGGCGGCATGGCGGGGTGAGCGAAAGCTCCGTTCTCTTCCCCCAAGCGAAGCGTGGGGGAAGAGAAGGAACCCACGCCAGCACACCGATCTCACCTAAACGCGCGTAAGATTGAAACAGTTGTTTGAAATCCGCGCCGATATGCGTCAAAGATGGCGGACGATATCCTCGGGCGCGAGGCGGCGGTCGCCAGGCGACGCCCAATCGCCGCGAACAACAGGCAATGGGAGACACCAGATGAGCCAGATCATGGACAAGCCGCAGTCGGCCTTCAAACTCGACCCGGCCGACGAGATGAACGACCTGCGCATGTCGCAGAAGGCGTTGCCGCTGCTGGCGCACGTCAAGCGCTTCATCAAGGAAACCGTCGAGCCGATGTCGGAGGAGTTCCACCGCCTCGGCGAAGGCCGCCCAGACCCGTGGCAATACGCCCCCGGCCAGCTGGAATGCTTGGAAGCGGCCAAGGACAAGGCCAAGGCCGAGGGCCTGTGGAACTTCTTCCTGCCCAACGCCGAGACCGGCGAGGGCCTGTCCAACCTCGACTACGCCTACATCGCCGTCGAGCTGGGCAAGGACCGCATGGCGTCGGAGACCATGAACTGCGCCGCCCCCGACACCGGCAACATGGAAGTGCTGGAACGGGTCGGCACGCCGGAACAGAAGGAAAAGTGGCTCAAGCCCCTGCTGGAAGGCAAGATCCGCTCGGCCTTCGCCATGACCGAGCCGGCCCTGCCCTCCTCGGACGCCAAGAACATCAGCATGCGCGCCACCCTAGTGGGCGACGAGTACATCATCAACGGCGAGAAGTATTACATCTCCGGGGCCGGCGACCCGCGCTGCAAGATCATGATCACCATGGTCCAGACCAGCCCGGACGGCCCTGTCCAGCACCGCCAGTCCCAGATCCTGGTGCCCACCGACACCCCCGGGGTGACGATCCTGGGTCCCATGAGCGTGTTCGGCAATGACGACGCCCCGCACGGCCACATGCACATCCGCTTCGACAACGTCCGCGTGCCGGCCTCCAACATGCTATTGGGCGAAGGCCGCGGCTTCGAGATCTCGCAGCTGCGCCTGGGACCCGGCCGTATCCACCACTGCATGCGCGCCATCGGCCAGGCGGAAAAGGCCTTGGACCTGATGGTCACCCGCGGCCTCACCCGTGAAGCCTTCGGCAAGCCCCTGGTCCAGCTGGGCGGCAACCTGGAGATCATCTCCCGCGCCCGCATCGACATCGAGGCCATGCGCCTGATGGTGCTGAAGGCCGCCAAGGCCATGGACGTCCTGGGCAACCAGGAAGCCCGGGTGTGGATCCACATGGTCAAGGCCATGGTCCCGGTCCGGGTGTGCGAGATCATCGACCAGGCCATCCAGATGCACGGCGCCACCGGCGTCTCGCAATGGACCCCCCTGGCGGCCATGTACACCAGCCAGCGCACCCTGCGCATCGCCGACGGCCCCGACGAAGTCCACCACATGGTCGTCGGCCGCAACGAACTGCGCCAGTACCGCGAAGCCCCGGTCGACGCCTCCCTGGCGGCGGTGTTCCGCAACTAGGCTTTGCGACTGCGAACGTTCGAGTGCAGGCCCCGGCGCGAGCCGGGGCCTGTTTTCGTTTGGGGGTCAATTTTCGCTAGGGACTGCGACCTGGCGCCTATTGCGTGCGCGCGGAGGCCGAACCGTTGGCCGAGGTGTCGGCGCCCAGTGACAGGCCAAGGCCCGCACCCGGAGCGCCAGCCTGACCCGCGCCCGACGCCTGGCCCGCGCCCTGGCCGCCGGCCGAAGCGCTACCCTTGGATGCGCCGCCGCTGGCGGAG
>DASVMY010000218.1:0-5312 GCA_036384135.1 Caulobacteraceae bacterium
GACGGTATGGACGACGAGATGGCGATGGCGCTGCAACCGCAGGCCGCCGCCGCGCCGCTTTCGATCCGCCAGCCCAAGGGCGCGCCCAAACCCTCCGGCCGCGAGGCCCGTGAGGTGCAGAAGAGCTTCGATTTCGTCGAGACGGGCGGCTTCCAACTGCCGGAACTGGCCATGTTGGCCAAGCCCAAGCCCCGCGCCTCCTCCTTCGACGAAGGCGCCCTGCGCCAGAACGCCCGGCTGCTGGAAAGCGTCCTGGCCGAGTTCGGCGTGCGCGGCCAGATCGACCAGATCCGCCCCGGCCCCGTGGTCACCCTCTATGAGCTGGTCCCCGCCGCCGGGGTGAAGTCCGCCCGGGTGGTGGCGCTGAGCGACGACATCGCCCGCTCCATGAGCGTCGCCGCCTGCCGCGTGGCGGTGGTGCCCGGACGCAACGCCATCGGCATCGAACTGCCCAACGCCCGGCGCGAAACCGTCTACCTGCGCGACCTGCTGGCCAGCGCCGAATACGAAAAGCACAGCCAGGCCCTGCCCCTGGCGCTGGGGGAAACCATCGGCGGCGAGCCCTATATCGCCGACCTGGCCAAGATGCCCCACCTGCTGATCGCCGGCACCACCGGCTCGGGCAAATCGGTGGGGGTCAACGCCATGATCCTGTCGATCCTGTACCGCCTGCGCCCCGACCAGTGCCGGTTCATCATGATCGACCCGAAGATGCTGGAACTCAGCGTCTACGACGGCATCCCGCACCTGCTGACCCCGGTGGTCACCGATCCGAAGAAGGCGGTCGTCGCCCTCAAATGGACCGTCCGGGAGATGGAAGACCGCTACCGGCGGATGTCCAAGATCGGCGTGCGCAACGTCGCCGGCTACAACGAACGCGCCGTGGAGGCCGCCGCCAAGGGCGAGCACTTCGTGCGCACCGTCCAGACCGGCTTCGACGACGCCGGCCGGCCGATCTACGAGGAAGAGAAGCTGCGCCCCGAGCCCATGCCCTATCTGGTGGTGGTGATCGACGAGGTCGCCGACCTGATGCTGGTGGCGGGCAAGGACATCGAGGGCGCCGTCCAGCGCCTGGCCCAGATGGCGCGGGCCGCCGGCATCCACCTGATCATGGCCACCCAGCGCCCGTCGGTGGACGTGATCACCGGCACCATCAAGGCCAACTTCCCAACCCGGATCAGCTTCCAGGTGACCTCCAAGATCGACGCCCGCACCATCCTGGGCGAACAGGGCGCCGAACAGCTGCTGGGCCAGGGCGACATGCTGTACATGGCCGGCGGCGGCCGCGTGACCCGCCTGCACGGCCCGTTCGTCTCCGACGGCGAGGTCGAGGAAGTGGCCAAGTTCCTGCGCCTGCAGGGCGAGCCGCAGTATCTGGAAGACGTCACCTCGGCCGACGACGAGGACGGCGAGGGCGCCTTCGACGCCGGCGGCGGGGGTGGGGGCGGCGAGAGCCCCGATCTCTACGACCACGCCGTGGCCGTGGTCACCCGCGACCGCAAGGCCTCCACCAGCTACATCCAGCGCCGCCTGCAGATCGGCTACAACCGCGCCGCCTCGCTGATGGAGCGGATGGAGCGCGAAGGCGTGGTGGGCGCGGCCAACCATGCCGGAAAGCGCGAGATCCTGGCCGGGCC
This sequence comes from Caulobacteraceae bacterium, assembly GCA_036384135.1. Classification (GTDB taxonomy): domain Bacteria; phylum Pseudomonadota; class Alphaproteobacteria; order Caulobacterales; family Caulobacteraceae; genus Acaudatibacter. The sequence goes on from DASVMY010000218.1 coordinate 1,638, forward strand.
GCCCCCTCCGGGCTGACACCCCCTCCAGGCGCCTCTTCGAGCCATCAAGAGGCCGTATTCACGCCCGCGCGGCGTGGTATTGACCGCCCATGATCAGTCGCCGCCTCGCCATCGCCGCGTTCAGCCTCGCCCTTGCCGCGCCGCAGGTCTTCGCCCCCGCCAGCTTCGCCAAGCCCGCGCCTTTCGTTCCCCTGAGCGCAGAGGACCAGGCCCTGGCGGACAAGGCCATCGCCTATCTGCAGGCGACCAAGAGCGCCAAGGGCCACTTCACCCAAACCGACTCCCACGGCAACGTCACGCCGGGGACCTTCTTCCTGCAGCGCCCCGGCAAGGCGCGCTTCGACTATGACCCGCCGGCGCGGGTGATCATGGCTTCGGATGGCCAGGTGGTCTCGGTGTGGAACCTGCGGCTGAAAACCTTCCAGAGCTATCCGCTGGGAATGACGCCCCTGGGAATCTTTCTGGCCAAGGAGATTCGGCTGGACCGCGGGGTGAAGGTGGTGCGGGTCGATCGCCTGGCCGACGGCTTCACGGTGGTTGCCCGCGACACACGCCATCAGTCCGAGGGCCAGATCGCCCTGACTTTCACCGATACGCCCCTGCGCCTCGCCGGTTGGACCGTAACCGACGCCCAGGGCCTATCGACACGTGTGACCTTGAACGATTTCGCGTTAACCGCGCCGTTTGACACCAGCTTCTTCAAGCCGGCAAACCCTTACGCCAAGCCGATTTCCCGCTGATTGTAGCGATATTGTCACAAGCAAGCATTTTGAACTCGGGGCTTGACAATCTCTATTCGAGTGGCAAATATGACACTCATCGCGGTGGAGCATCCGACCTGCTTCACTCGTATCCGTGCCGGAACCTATCCCCTCCCGGCGGCGGCATGAGAGACGACTTCAATCGCCCGGATGCGCAACGCGTCCGGGCGTTTTTTTCAGGCACAATTTCGCGCTGTTACCGTCAACCCGGCGATTTATTGTGCGTCGCTCCTCCCCAAGTAGGAAAAAACTTGGTCATGCGAGGTTGAATGCGCCTTCGGATCGCCACCTGGAACGTCAATTCCGTCCGCCTGCGCGCCGAGCAGGTGCAGCGCTTCGTCGCCGAACAGGCGCCGGACGTGCTGTGCATGCAGGAGATCAAATGCCAGGAGGGCGAGTTCCCTCTGGACGCCTTCATCGAGGCTGGCCTGCCGCATGTGCGGATCGCCGGCCAGAAGGGCTGGCACGGGGTGGCTACCGCCTCACGCCTGCCCATTGAACCGGCGCCGCGCCTGGACCTCTGCCGGGAGGGCCACGCCCGCGAGGTCGGGGTGAAGGTGGCTGGGATCGAGATCCACAATTTCTACATACCCGCCGGCGGTGACATTCCCGACCGCGCCGAAAACCCCAAGTTCGACCACAAGCTGGACTTCTACGAGCGTCTGACCGCGCAGATGGCCCGCCGCGACCCCAAGGACCCCCTGGTGATCACCGGCGACCTGAATGTGGCGCCCGGCGAGAACGACGTCTGGAACCACAAGTATATGCTCAAGGTGGTCAGCCACACCCCGCCGGAAATCGAGGCCATGAAGGCGCTACAGGCCAGCCTTGGCTTCATCGACCTGGCGCGCGAGGCGATCCCGGAGCCGGAGAAGCTGGCCTCCTGGTGGAGCTACCGGGCCGAAGACTTCCGCAAGTCCGCCCGCGGCCTGCGCCTGGACCACATCTGGGTCACCCCTGGCCTGCGCGAAGCCGCCTTCCGCCAAGGCTCGGCCGCCTGTCGCATCCACGAAGACGTCCGCGCCTGGGACCGCCCCAGCGACCACGCCCCGGTGACGGCGGACTTGGGGCTTTAGGATCTGAGCGACCCCCAACTGTCAGCAGGGGATGACGTGCAAATGCCCGGCGCCTCCGTAGTCGAGCATGGGCCGATCTCGCGTCATAACGCGGTAGTCGCAGGCTCTAGCAGTCGCCGCGATGATTCTGTCAGCAGGATCACGCAGGGCCGCGGAGGATAGAAACGACGATTCGATCAGCGTCTCAGGCGTGAGCGGAGCCAAATCTATACCGGGCGTTCCGAGTAGGCGCTGGAACCAGACCCTCGGCGGACTCGAAAGCCTCAAGCGGTTCTTCGAGACCAGCATACCGATCTCCCATGCCGAAATCGGGGAGATGAAGACCGTATTTCCCTCCGCCCAAGCCTTGTCGAGTTCGGTACGGGGGACGCTGTCCTCGTCCCCGGCACTGAAAATCCAGATCACTGCACAGGTGTCCAGCAGGATCGGCCTCGTTACCACTCCTCACCGCCCCAGGGCTCGTGCAGTGGCTCTGTCAGGTCCACGCCGGGTGCAATTCTAACAGTTCCCCGCATGGCCCCCCACGCAGGGTGACGGCCACGGCGTGGGCTGTTCCGGTCAGAGGGAGGTGTCGCTTCGGTGTCCGAGACCCGGCGAAAAACGACCCGGCGACCGGCGATATCCACGCGCTCAGTGCGATAGCCGGCATCAAGCCAAACCTCCGTCATCACGTTGTTCCAGGGATTGTTGCTCCACCACGCCGGGAACCGTTGTGATTGTGGAAGCGACGCACCAATCACCGATTCAATCTCCGCGAAGGTCATCGGGACTTCCTCGGCGCCAGCCGCGAGGAGGAACGTCTTGAGGGGATCGTACTTACCCATAGGCTTCTCCGCATTGGGAGAACCCTACAGTTCAACATAAAAGGTGTAAACAGTTGTTATGGCGCCAGCCGGTACCCGCCCGCTTCCGTCAGCAACAGCCGGGCGTTGGCCGGCTCTGGCTCGATCTTCTGGCGCAGGCGATAGACGTGGGTTTCCAGGGTGTGGGTGGTGACGCCGGCGTTGTAGCCCCAGACCTCGGTCAGCAGCTCCTCGCGCGACACCGGCTTGCCGCCGGAGCGGTAGAGATATTTGAGGATGTTGGTTTCCTTGTCAGTCAGCCGGATCTTCTTGCCCTTGGCGTCCAGTAGCAGCTTCTGGGCCGGCCGGAACTCATAGGGCCCGATGCGGAAGACCGCATCCTCGGACTGTTCGTGGCTACGCAGCTGGGCGCGGATTCGGGCCAGCAGGACGTTGAACTTGAACGGCTTGGTCACATAGTCGCTGGCGCCCGAGTCCAGACCCAGGATGGTGTCGGAGTCACTGGCCGCGGCGGTGAGCATGATGATCGGGGCGGTGACGCCGCCGTTTCGCATCAGCCGGCATGCCTCCCGGCCGTCCATGTCGGGCAGGTCCACGTCCAGCAGGATCAGGTCCGGCCGGGTGTCCTTCGCCTGCCGCACGCCTTCGGCGGCCGAACCGGCCCCGGCGGCTGCGAACTCCTCATGCAGCTCCAGCTGCTCGACGAGGAGACCGCGCAGGTCGGCATCATCGTCGATGACCAGGATCGTCTTGCGTTGCGCCATGCTAAGACCATGCACCGTTGAAGGGGTCGCCGCCAAGCCCGCGCCAGAGGCATATCATGATCTTCACCGCCCATGCTGATGGAACCTTCACCCTGGACGGCTCCCGCGTGCGGTGCGCCCTGGGCAAGGGCGGAGTGAAGCCCGCCGCGAAGAAGCGCGAGGGCGACGGGGCGACGCCGCTGGGGACCTGGCCGATGCGGCGGCTGCTGTTCCGGCTCGACCGGGGCGCGGCGCCCCTGACCGCCCTGCCCGCGGCGCCCATCGCGCCGTC
>DASVMY010000219.1:0-1554 GCA_036384135.1 Caulobacteraceae bacterium
GCGTCTCGTTCGACCCCAGCCTGGGATCGGCAAACGCATCCGCAAATCCCTTCGAACCGGCCATCAACAACGCTCCATGTCCGCCTACAGCAGGGAATCACCGTTCGACCCCTTCCGCCACCACTTCCGCAGAGGAATCCAAGGGGGAGGGGAGACGCGTATGGTCTCGTGCGCGGCTGAAACGAACGCTCCCCCGTTCCTACCCGCGCCGTTCCAGCGCCATCTTCAGCCCGTACTTCGGCCGCAGGGTGACATTGGCCTGAGGCACGACGTCCTGGCCGGGCGCCAGGCGCAGGCGATAGCGCTGGGCCAGGCTGGCCAGGATCAGCACCGCCTCGTTCATGGCCAGGACCTGGCCGATGCACACCCGCGGCCCCGCTCCGAACGGGAGGTAAGCGAAGCGAGGCCGCCCGGCGCTCCGTTCGGGGAGGAAACGGTCGGGATCGAAGCGCGCGGGCTCGTCCCAAAGGCGCCGGTGGTGGTGCATGACCCAAGGGGCGATGGCGATGCTGTCGCCCTTCCTGACCTTCAGCCCGCAGATCTCGTCGTCGGCCAGGGCCACGCGGGCCGACAGGCCCGGCGCTGTGGGATAGACCCGCATGGACTCCTCCACCACCCGCCGGGCGTAGGCCAGCTTGGGCAGGTCCGCCTGCGTCGGCGTGCGCCCGCCCAGGACGGCTTCAAGCTCGGCATGAAGCCGCGCCTCCTCGGCCGGGTGCTGCGAGAGCAGGTACCAGGTCCAGTTCATGGCCTGGGCGGTGGTCTCGTGCCCGGCGATGAAGATGGTGATGACCTGGTCGCGGATCTCCTTGGAGGTCATGGCGGCGTCGCCGCTGTCGTCGTGCGCCGTGATCAGCCGGCCCAGCAGATCCGCCGCCGCGCCCTGGGGGTCTTTCTCTCGTGCGTCGATCATCCGGTTGATGGCCGCATCCAGGGGCCGGAACTGCTCAGCCATCTGCCGTTCGCGGCGACGCATGCGGATACCCCCGATGATCGGCAGGACGTCGAGGATGTTGAACTGGCTGACGTCGAAGCCGTCCTGCATGGAGTTGGCCACCAGGCCGATCACGTCATCGGTGTCGGCCGAGAACATGGTCCCGGAGATGATCCGGAGGGTGAGCGCGCTCATGTCGGCGGCCATGTCCACCTCGGCCCCGTCCGGCAGGTTGTCCCACTTGGCGTAGAAGCTGTCGCACGCGCGGGTGATGGCGGGACCATAGCTGGCGACGCTGCGCGGGTCGAAGGCGGGGGCCATGATCCGCCGGTGGCGGCGCCAGACCTCGCCGTCCGTGCCCAGCAGGCCGGCGCCGAACAGGGCGCGGAAGAACCGCTGTTCCATGTCGGTCTTGGGGTAGTTGGCGACGTTGTCGACCAGCACCCGCTTGACGCCAGCCGGGTCGCTGACGATCACGAAGGTCCCCATCGGGCCGCGAGTCTTGAACACCAGGTCGTCGAAGGCCCGGTCGGGGATATTGCCGAACACGCGCTCCTTGCGCGCCCGTTTGGCGGCGGCGCCGGTGAGCGTGCGGGGGTCGGTCAGGCCGGCCAGCGACG
>DASVMY010000220.1:0-8133 GCA_036384135.1 Caulobacteraceae bacterium
CCACCGCGCAGGTCCCGGCGATCAGGGCCATGACGATCTGGACATTGTGGTGGTCGACGCGGCCAGGCTTGAACTGGCTGTAGAGCTGCATGTCGGCGATCAACAGCAGGGCGCAGACGAATACCGCCGCGCCGCCGCCCAGCCGCCGCGCCATCACCAGGGCGCAGCCCACGGCCGGGCCGATCCACAGCAGCGGCCAGATGAACCGCACCGCCAGCTCGGCCGTCGCCGGTGACACCGCCAGCCGCGCCAGCCAGATGACGGCGGCCAGGCCTCCGTCCAGCAGCCGCGACCAGTGCATGAACAGGCCATGGGGCGGTTGCAGGCGGTCCGTCCATTGGTCGTACCAGCCGGCCCCGGCGAGCAGTTCGCGCACCCGGACCAGGCGCATGGCGTCGTCGGTGTCGCCAAGGGAGGTCGTGATGTCGTGATAGTTGGCCGCCAGCGCGACGCTAACCACCAGGGTGACCAGGACCGTCGTCCAGATCAGTTGACGCCTCGACCCAAGGTTGGGCGACGGGGAAAGCTGCATCCAATCAATCTCACTTGCCCGGCACGCAGGGCTGCGCGCGTTGCTACCTTGGGGCGGGCTCGTAGCGGAGGATCATCTGGGGGCGAGGTTGCTGCGTTCTTAACGATGCCGGCTCTCTGGGACCCGAGCAGCCTCGTGGGGTGCGCGAATCCGGCTTCAAGCGCATGAAGCCGACCCCCAAAGGGGGGCAATGACCGAACGCGCGCCGCCGCCGCGAGCGTCAGGAACGCGCCATAGGGGGCGGCCCGATCATCGCAGGTCAAGTCAATACCTAGCGGCCCCGGGCGCCAACTCAGAGAAGCCCTGGCGCCGGTTGCAGGAATCGAACCCGCGACCTTCTGATTACAAATCAGCTGCTCTACCGACTGAGCTAAACCGGCTCCAAGGGGGCTGCTTATGCCGTAGGGTGGGGTGAGGTGGCAACGGCCGCCAGTGCGAACTTGCTACACCGGCAGCCGCGCCCGCGCCCGTCCGACCAGCCCCCAAGCCGCCACGCCCAGCGCCACGGCCCCGATCAGCAGGGTGCAGACAGCGTTGATCTCCGGCGAGACGCCCAGGCGCACCTGGCTGTAGATTCGCATCGGCAGGGTGGTGGCGCCGGGTCCTGAGGTGAAGCTGGCCACCACCAGGTCGTCCAGCGACAGGGTGAAGGCCAGCATCCAGCCGGCTGCGACGGCGGGGGCGATGTTGGGCAGGGTGATGGCGAAGAAGCTGCGCCAGGGCGGGCAGCCCAGGTCCTGCGCCGCCTCTTCCAGGGAGCGGTCGAAGTCCAGCAGCCGCGCCTGCACCACCACCGCCACGTAGCAGAGGGTGAAGGTGGTATGGGCGATGGTCAGGGTCCAGAAGCCCCGCGCCTGGCCCAGGGCCACGAACAGCAGCAGCAGCGACAACCCCATGATCACCTCGGGCATCACCAGGGGGGCGTAGATCAGGCCGGCGAACAGCAGCCGCCCCCGAAACAGGCCGCCCCGCACCAGGCCCACCGCCGCCAGGGTTCCCAGCACGGTGGCCGCGCTGGCCGAGATCAGCCCCACGCGCAGGGTGATCCAGGCCGCGTCCAGCATCTCGTCGTCGTGCAGCAGGGCGCCGTACCAGCGGGTGGAGAAGCCGGACCACACCGTCACCAGTCGCCCGGTGTTGAAGGAGTAGGCGATCAGCAGGGCGATCGGCAGATACAGGAAGGCCAGACCCAGACCGACGGAGGCGATGTTGAACCAGCTGGGGCCCTTTCTCATCCCCGCCGCTCCAGCGCCCTGGCCTGCTGGTGTTGATAGATCAGGATCGGGACGGTGAGGGTGGCCAGCAGGACGATGGCCACCGCCGAGGCGCTGGGCCAGTCGCGGTCGGCGAAGAACTCGGTCCAGATGGTGCGGCCGATCATCAGTGAGCCCGGGCCACCCAGCAGGTCGGGGATCACGAACTCACCGACGATGGGGATGAAGCAGAGCAGGGAGCCGGCCACCACCCCGGGCCAGGACAACGGAAAGGTCACCCGCCAGAACGCCCGCCATGGCGAAGCGCCAAGGTCGGCGGCGGCTTCCAGCAGGGTGATGTCCAGCTTCTCCAGGGCGGCGTAAAGCGGCAGCACCATGAAGGGCAGGTAGGAATAGATCACGCCGATATAGACGGCGGTGGGTGTGTTCAGGATCTCCACCGGGCCCAGCCCGACCCGTCCAAGGGCAAGGTTCAGGAGACCCTCGGGTTTCAGGATGGCGATCCAGGCGTAGACCCGGATCAGGAAGCTGGTCCAGAACGGCAGGATCACCGCCATCAAGAGCAGGGTGCGGCTGCGCGGCGCCGCGCGGGCCATGCCATAGGCCATGGGATAGCCGATCAGCAACAGCAGGAGCGTCGAGACCGCCGCCACCTTCAGGCTGGAGAGGTAGGAGGCCAGGTAAAGCTGGTCCTGCGTCAGCCGCGCGTAAGTTTCGCCGCTCAGGCCGCGGATGAACTCGCCGATCCCCGCGCCGCCGCGTGACCAGTCCAGGGTCGGCGCATAGGGCGGGATAGCCAGCACGGTGTGCGACACCGACAGCTTGGCCACCAGCGCGAAGGGGAACAGGAAGAAGACCAGCAGCCAGGCATAGGGTGGTACGGCGGCTAGCCAGGTTCGTTTGTTCGACGTCGCCATCAGTGGCTATCCACAACCCTTCTCCCCTTGCGGGAGAAGGTGGCCGCGAAGCGGACGGATGAGGGGTCGTCGGAACGGCGGTGACTAGCGTTCAGGCAGGATAATCCCGGAGGCCTCGTCGACCCCTCATCCGACCTCCTGCGGAGGCCACCTTCTCCCGCAAGGGGAGAAGGGCAAGATGAGGAGGTCCTCATTTCTGTAACACCACGCCGGCGTCCGCCGCGAAACTGACCCAGACCTTGTCTTCACGGCCGATCGGGCGGTCCACCAGGCGCGCCGCGTTGGCGCGGGCCACGCGGATGGTGCGGTCGTCCGCCAGGTCCACCAGGTAGGTGGTCCAGTCGCCGGTGTAGCCGATGTCCCAGACCTGCCCGGCCAGGACATTGGCGGTTCCAGGCGGAGGCGGCTCCAGGGCGATGGTCATCTTCTCGGGGCGGACGGCCAGCCAGACCTGGGTTCCAGCGGGCGGCGCGTCGTCATCCAGGGCCAGGAAGCCGGCCGGCGCTTCGGCCGAGGCCAGGCGCACCGCATCGCCCTCAAGCCCCGACACCCTGGCTTCAAACAGATTCACGTCGCCCAGGAAGTCGGCCACATAGCGGCTGGCCGGCGCCTCATAGATCTGGGCCGGCGTCGCCACCTGCTCGATGGCGCCCTCGCGCATCACCGCGATCCGGTCGGCGACGATCATCGCCTCCTCCTGGTCGTGGGTGACGATCAGGAAGGTCATGCCCAGCCGCGCCTGCAGGTCCTTCAGCTCGAATTGGGTTTCCTCGCGCAGCTTCTTGTCCAGCGCGGCCATGGGCTCGTCCAGCAGCAGCATCCTCGGCCGCTTGGCGATGGCGCGGGCCAGGGCCACCCGCTGGCGCTGGCCACCCGACAGCTGGTCAGGCCGGCGCTTGGCGAGCGGCTCAAGCTGAACCAGCTCCAGCATCTCCTCCACCCGCGCCCTGATGTCGGCCTTGGCCATGCCCTCCTGCACCAGGCCAAAGGCGATGTTCTGAGTCACGTTGAGGTGCGGGAACAGGGCGTAGGACTGGAACATCATGTTCACCGGCCGCCGGTGCGGCGGCACGCCGGCCAAGTCCACGCCGCCCAGCAGCACCCGTCCGGCGTTCGGCGTCTCGAACCCCGCCAGCATCCGCATCAAGGTGGTCTTGCCGCAGCCGGAGGGGCCGAGCAGGGCGAAGAACTCCCGCTCATAGATGTCCAGAGTGACGCCGTTCACCGCCGCCACCTCGCCAAAGCGCCGGGTCACGCCCTCGAAGCGGGCCAGCGGCCGCGCGTCCGGGTCGTTCCACGGCGCCAAGGACGAGCGCACCGCGCCGATGTTCAGGCGTTTTGCCACCCCGTTACAGGCCCCAACGCTTCATTGACCGGTCGTCACCCGGGTCCAGTCGCGGTTGACTTCCCGCAGCAGGCCCTGGTCCTTGGGCGTGACCACATAGAGCCGCGAGAAGGTCTCCGGCTTCAGATAGACGTTGGGATCGTCTCGCACCGCCTTGTCCACCAGGGGCGTGGCCGCCGCGTTGGCGTTGGCGTAGTGCAGGACGTTGGACGCCCGCGCGATCACCTCGGGGCGCAGCATGTAGTTGATGAAGGCGTGGGCGGCCTCTGGATTGGGCGCGTCGGCGGTGACGGTGAAGCTGTCGAACCACACCTGCGTTCCCTCCTTGGGGATGGCGTAGGCCAGGGTGACGCCGTGCTTGGCTTCCCTGGCGCGGTCGGCGGCCTGCAGCATGTCGCCGGAATAGCCGATGGCGATGCAGATATCGCCGTTGGCCAGGGCCTCGATGTTCTCGGAATTGGTGAACTTGCGCACGCCGGGGCGCAGCTTCATCAAGAGGTCCGTGGCGGCCTGGTAGTCGGCGGGGTTCTTGCTGTTGGGGTCCTTGCCCAGGTAGCGCAGGACCGAGCCGTACATGTCCTGCGGGTCGGTCAGGAAATAGACGCCGCAATCCTTCAGCTTGGCCAGGTTGGCGGGATCGAACAGCACGCTCCAGCTGTCGATCTTCACGCCGGGCAGCGCCTTGGCCACCTTGTCGGGATTGTAGCCGATCCCGACCGTGCCCCACATATAGGGCACGGCGTACTTCGCCCCGGGATCGAAGGGGGCCATGTAGGCCATCACCTGAGGCCACAGGTTCCTGGCGTTGGGCAGCTTGGACTGGTCCAGCGGCGTGATGGCCTTGGCGGTGGCGAAGCGTGGCACGTACTGGTTGGACGGCACCACGATGTCGTAGCCGGAGTTACCGGTCAGGACCTTTGTCTCCAGCACGTCCACCGAATCAAAGGTGTCGTAGACCACCTTTATCCCGGTCTCCCTGGTGAAGTCCGCCAGGATTGCCGGGTCGATATAGTCCGACCAGTTGTAGATGTGCAGGACACTCTGCTTCGGCTTGCCGCCGCCGCACGCGGCGAGCGTCAGGACGCCAGCCACAACGGCCGCCAGCCTCCAAACCAAACCTCGGCGAATTGAACCCACCCGCATCCTCGCCCTCCCGATCTCGGCGGGGACCTTATAGGCGCCGGGGCCGTTTCGTTAAGCGGCGCTTGGAAATTGAGGCCAGGAGTCTATATCTGCGGCCCCCCGCGCTGGAGGCGCTAATTTCTGGGCATGACGCGTTCGCCTGATCCTTTCTGCGTGGCCTTTGGGCCATCGGCCGCGCCGATCCGGTGTCTGGGCCAGCGAATGCGCGCCGGGTGAGGGACCTCGGCTAACTGCCCGACGGCGCCGCGCTTTCCCTCATCCTTTCGACCTTTAGAGCCCCCGCGAAGACGCCGCAGAGGCGTTTTCCGCCATCATCACGCTCGCGTTCGACACGCACCAGACGCTAAAGGGACCTCCCATGGCCCGTATCCTCATCACTTCCGCCCTGCCGTACATCAACGGCATCAAGCATCTTGGCAACCTGGCGGGCTCGCAGCTGCCCGCCGACGTCTATGCCCGCTTCCAGCGCGCCCGGGGCCACGAGGTCCTGTGCATCTGCGCCACCGACGAACATGGCACCCCGGCCGAACTGGCCGCCGCCGCCGCCGGCCAGGATGTGCTGACCTATTGTCAGGAGCAGCACCGGCTGCAGCACGACGTCGGCCGCGGTTTCGGCCTGTCGTGGGACTGGTTCGGCCGCTCGTCCTCGCCCCAGAACGCCCGCCTGACCCAGCACTTCGCCGAGGTGCTGGAAGATCGCGGCTTCATCGAGGAGCGGACCGACAAGCTGGTCTTCTCCATCGACGACAAGCGCTTCCTGCCTGACCGATACATCCAGGGCATCTGCCCGGTCTGCGGCTATCCCGACGCCCGCGGCGACCAGTGCGACAACTGCGGCTCCCTGCTGGACCCCATCGACCTGAAGGAGCCTTATTCGGTGATCTCCGGCTCGCGGAACCTGGAGGTGCGCGACAGCCGCAACCTCTATCTCGAGCAGACCAAGCTGGAAGGCCCCATCCGGGCGTGGGTGGACTCCAAGACCGAGTTCTCCAGCCTGGCCCGGTCCATCGCCTACAAGCACCTGGACGAGGGGCTGATCGACCGGGGCATAACCCGTGACCTGGCCTGGGGCGTGCCGGTGATGAGGGGCGGACAGCCGCGCACCGGCTTCGAGGCCAAGGTGTTCTACGTCTGGTTCGACGCCCCGATCGAATACATCGGCGCCACCGAGGAATGGGCCGACGCCAACGGCCAGGACTGGAAACGCTGGTGGCGTGAGGATGAAGGCGCCGGCGACGTCCGCTACGTCGAGTTCATGGGCAAGGACAACGTCGCCTTCCACACCGTCAGCTTCCCCGCCACCATCATCGGCTCGGGCGAGCCGTGGAAGACGGTCGACAACCTCAAGGCTTTCAACTGGCTGAACTGGTACGGCGCGCCGTTCTCTACGTCGAAGAAGCGCGGCGTGTTCATGGACCAGGCGCTGGACCTGCTGCCCGCCGACTATTGGCGCTGGTACCTGACCGCCAACTGCCCGGAGCACTCCGACAGCGCCTTCACCTGGGAGCAGTTCCAGTCGTCCTCCAACAAGGACCTGGCTGATGTGCTGGGCAACTTCGTCAACCGGATCCTGAAGTTCGCCGAGGCGCGCTTCGAGGGCGTGATTCCAGGCGGCGGCGAGCCGGGGCCGCTGGAGGAGAAGCTGTTCGCCGAGGTCGCCGAAAAGCTGGCCGAAGTCACCGCCCAGTTCGAGGCCATCGAGATTCGCAAGACCGCCCAGGCCCTGCGCGCGCTCTGGGTGGTGGGCAACGAGTACCTGCAGGAAGCCGCGCCCTGGACGGCGATCAAGACCGATCCGGAGCGGGCGGCGGTGATCGTGCGCACCGCGATCAACCTGGCGGCTCTCTATGCTCGCATCTCCGCCCCCGTCATCCCGTTCTCGGCCGAGAAGATCGCCCTGGCCCTCGGTGAGCCTTATCCGCCCACCTGGCCCTCAGCAGACGCCCGGGTCGAACTGACACGGCTGGAGGCGGGCAGGGCGTTCAGCGTGCCGGAGGTCCTGTTCAAGAAGATTGAGGATGACCAGGTGGCGGAGTGGACGGAGCGGTTCGCCGGCCAGAGCTAGCGAGGCGTGGCAGGGGGGGCGAGGGACATCAGCGCCCCTCGCTCCCGCTTCCGGTCGGCCAGTTCCCGGGGGCTGATGTCGGCGATCAGGCCCGGCGCCAGGGCGTTGTATTGGGCCACCTTGTTCAGGTCGATGACCACCGCTCGGTGGCCTTCCCAGATCATGTGCAGAGCGACCCAAAGCACGATCCCCAGACCCAGATAGCCGATCCAGCGGAAGCGGTTCAGCAGCTCGGCCACCATATTGGCGGCCAGGCCCATCAGGATGATCGACAGCAGCAGGCCAAGCGCCAGCAGTACGGGATGTTCCCGCGCCGCTCCGGCCACGGCCAGGACATTGTCGAGGGACATCGAAAGGTCCGCGACCAGGATCTGCAGGAAGGCGCTGCCGAAGGTCTTGGCGGGCTTGGTCCTAGGGCCATGGCCCTCGTCGACGTGACGCATGTCGCGCCACATCTTCCAGCACACCCACAGCAACAGCAGGCCGCCCACCAGCAGCAGGCCGACGATACCAAGCAGCTCGGTGGTGATCAGGGCGAAGCCGATCCGCATCACCACCGCCGCGGCCAGGCCCGCCAGAATCACCCGGCGGCGCATGGATAACTCCAGCCCGCCGGCGGCCAGGCCCACGGCCACGGCGTTGTCGCCCGCCAGCACCAGGTCGATCATCAGAACTTGAAAGAAGACCGCCAGGTCGGCCACGAACACCGGGCCCCCCAGTCCAGCGGAGAAGATATCGGCCATCGGGGTCTAGATGGCCGGACGGCGAGAGCGGGGCAAGGCCAAGTCGCTCAATGGGGGGCGCTCAACGGGCGACCCGCGAGGCGGCGTAGAGCGCCACGGCGGCGGCGTTGGAGACATTCAGGCTCTCGAAGCCGCCGGGCATGGGGATTCGCGCCAGGGCGTCGCAGTGCTCCC
>DASVMY010000221.1:0-8782 GCA_036384135.1 Caulobacteraceae bacterium
GGGCCAGCCTCGGATCAGCGGCAGGAGCCGGTGCTGTAGGCGCCGGTATGCCGGTGAATCGCACCAATTCTCCTGTCATCCCGGAAAGCCGCGCCGGCGGCTTATCCGGGACCGCGGCATGCGCCGACGCTCGGGCCGGGGTTCGCACAGACCCGGCTTGGAGCGGTCCCGGATATGCGCTGGCGCGCATTCCGGGATGACAAAAGGTGGAGCAGACCGGGGAACAAACGGAAGGATCGCCTTCGTCGTCTCCGACATCGACGGCGCCCTGGTGACGCCGGACAAGGCGCTGACGCCGCGCGCTGTGGTGGCGGTGGAGCGGCTGGCGGCGGCGGACACGGTGACAGCGGCCAATACGGACGAGGGATTCGCGCGGGCGATCGAGGAGCTGGTGCTGCCGAGGGTGATGGGGCGGTAGGGGGTTACTCCAGTGGGTTGGCGGCGCTGCGTCTGGAGACCCCCAAACCTTGCCGCCGAGGGTGGAGCGCCGCTGCCCAGCTTCCTCAAGGACCGGCCCTGTCGACCCATTCCCACTTTCAGCTTGTCCGCAATGCGGACGAAAAGGCAACGGGAGAGGTTGCGAGCCTACCCGAGATTCCAGGGATCGACGACCGGTACGCCAAGGTCCTTGAAGTCCGACGCGTTGCGGGTGACCATGGTCTTTCGGTGCACCACCGCCGTGGCGGCGATGAGGGCGTCGGCCATGTCCTGGGGGCGCATGGCGGCGATCCGGCCCCACTCCAGGGCGACTTCGTCGCTGATCGGCAGGATCCGGCGCGCATGGTCCACCCGCAGCTGCTCGAACCAGCGGTGCAACGAGACCGCCGCGGCGGCATCGGTGCGGGTCTTCTGGCTGATACCCTTCATGATCTCGCCCAGCGTCACGACGCTCAGGAAAACGTGGTCCGGATCGACCGACCGCAGCCAGTCCCGCGCCTCGGGCCGCCCGCGCCGCGCTTCGGACAGGACATTGGTGTCGACCAGGTACATCAGAAATCGATGCTGCGATCCGGCCCGTGCGGCCGGTCATTGATGGCGTCGACCAGATCGTCGGGCCACGGCTCACCGGCGAGAATATGATCGACGATCGACGGCCGCTTCGAGGTGAGCTGGCGATATTCTTTCTCGGACAGGACGACAGCCGCCGGCTCGCCCCGCACGCTGACGTGTTGCGGCCCTTCATCGACAGCCCGTCGGACGACTTCGCTCAGCCGCGCCTTGGCCTCCTGCAACTGCCAGACCGGCTCGTGGCTCACCTTTTTGGCGTTCGCGCTCATGGGAAACGTCTCCGACTAGTCTGACTAGTGTGTGAGTGGAAAGGCCGGTCGTCAAGAATGGCGGAGTCTCGGAAAAAGGGGAAAAGGGGTCAGGGGAAAAAGGGGGCAGAGTCATTTTTGGACGCCTAATGCGGCCGCGCTCAGCCGAGGGGTAAATGACTCTGCCCCCTTTTCTTCCCTAGCGCCCACGGAACTCGCGCTTTAATTGCGGCGCACACTCCAGCAGAGGATGCTCGCCATTCCCATGACGCTCCCACTGGACGGCGGCTGCATCTGCGGCCAGCTAAGGTACCGCGTGAACGATACGCCTCTGGCGGTGCTCATGTGTCACTGCAGAAACTGCCAGCAGCGGACCGGCAGCGCCTTCTCCCTCTCGATGCTTACGTTCCGCAAGGACTTCGCGACGTCGGGCGAGACGCTGTGGCGAGACCTGCCGGGCGGCAGCGGCGCGCTCCACCGTCAGCATATTTGCCCGCAATGCTTCACCCGCACCCACACCGAGATGCTGGCCCATCCCGACATCATCAACGTGCGACCCGGCACGCTGGACAACCCGGCGGTCGCGACGCCGATCGCCCAAGTCTGGACCAGTCTGGCGCACCCCTGGGCCATCGCGCCCGATGTTCGTTGCTACGAAGAAGACCCCTCGGACATCGAGGCGCTCGTGGAGGCTTGGCGCTCCAATCTGATGGCATGAGTCTCGGCTACGGCCGGTTGTGGGGACCGAGCGTCTAATTGGAGCGTCTACTCCAGGGCCTCACAAGAAGCGCATCCTGGCATAGGGTGCGGTAGTGGGCGGAAGACAAGCACCACACCCCGAGACATTCATACGGCAACGCCGCATAGTCAGCATTGACAGAACTGCGGCAACGCCGTACATGACCCCCTGTGCAAACGGTCATCGAAACCCCCGCCTATCTCGCCGACGCCGCTGTTGCGGGCATGACCCCGGCCGAGCGCATCGCGGCGGTGAACACCCTGGCTAGGACCCCTGAAGCCGGCGACATCATCGTCGGCGCCGGTGGTTGCCGGAAGGTGAGGCTGGCTGGGCGAGGCAAGGGCAAGTCAGGCGGCTATCGCCTGATCACCTTCTTCGCCCATGGCGGGGCGCCGGTGTTCCTGCTGACCGTGTTCTCCAAGGGCGAGCGCGCCGACCTGACCGCCAGGGAACGGGCCGCCCTGGCCGCCGTAGCCAAACCCCTCGTCGCGAGCCTCGGCCCGCGCGCGGTGACAAAGGAAGTCTGAAGATGAGCAAGCGAGCGTTCGACAAGATCATGGCCGGGCTGAGCGACGCGGTGGCCATTGCCGAGGGGCGCGCGGACCCCGTCGCCTATCGCGTCCACGTCCCCGAGGCGGTGGACGTCAAGGCGATCCGCCATAAGCTGGGCCTCAGCCAGGCGGCGTTCGCGGCCCGCTTCGGGTTCTCCGCCGCGGCGGTGCGCGACTGGGAACAGGCGCGCCGCAGACCGGAGGCCTCCGCGCGGGTGTTGCTGACGGTGATCGATCGTGAGCCAGAAGCGGTTCAGCGGGCGCTGGAGAGCGCCTAGCTCGGAGAAGCGGGTTACGCTGACGGCGCTCCCTTTCCCGCGCCAAGACTTCACCTTGTGGTGTTTCGACGCATCGCGGCCTGATGGCCAGCTGAGGTTTATCGGTCATTAAGGTGAGACCGCCAAGGCTGTGCCAGATTTGGGGGGCGATCTGGTGGATGCTCAGGCTCGGACGGCTATGGGGCTGGAGACGAACGTGGCGACCACGTTCGATGTCCTGGCCTGGGAAATCGAGCTGGCCGGGGCGCGGTGCATCTTCCTCGACACCCTGATCGGCGAGCTGATGCCCACCGTCCCGGCCGAGAAGCGCGAACGGCTGATGCAGGGCATGCATGCGGTGGACCTGCTCAGCCAGCACCTGACCAGCCTGTCGGCCTTTTCGCGGCGGCTCAGTGAAGCCACGCCGGCGCGGGACGGCCTGGACGTGACGCAGGCCCTGGCCGACATCACCCTGGGCGACCTGGCCGACCGGATGCGGACCGCGTTCGGCGGCGAGGAAGAGACGGCCGACGAGCGCGCGGAGGCGGGCGACCTTGACCTTTTCTGAACTCGGGCCGGGATATCCCCGCCAGGCCCTCTTTCAGGCCCCGCCCCGATGAACTTCGACACCCGCGGCCTGAAGATCATGGTGGTCGAGAACGACCGCACCATCCTGGAGCTAATCCAGCTGCGGCTGGAGGTGGCCGGCTATCATTCGGTCATGGCGCGTACCGGCCGCTCGGCGATCGAGGCGCTGGACAACTTCCGGCCCGCCGCCCTGGTGGTCGAGCTGAACCTGCCGGACATGAGCGGCCTGCAGGTGCTGGCGGCGCTGAACCGGGGCGCCGACCAGTGCGCGGTCCCCACCCTGGTCATGGCCCGGCAGCTGGCCAAGGAGGACGTGCAACGCGCCGTGGGCCTGGGCGCGCGGGACTGCATGGCCAAACCGTTCAGCGGCGCTGATATCCTGACCCGGGTGGCGCGGCTGCTTGGCAAGGCGCCGCCCGTCGCTACGCGGCAGGTGGTGCACGTCTGATCACGCCGCCGCGGCGGGAATGCGAATTTGACTTGGCGCGCGATCGAATCTGTGTTCCCCTTATGTTCATGACCAGCCCCCTGCCGCCCCCTAAGACTTCACCTCCCAACATTGGGACCGCCGATCCGTTCGAGGAACAGATCATGTGGCAGTTGAGAACCCTGCAGGAGCTGGTCGAGGCCGGCGTGGAACTGGCGCGGCCGTTGTGCGACCTGGCCATACGCCTGGTCGACGCCGATGAGGCCGCCGGCGGCGTGTCCGCCGGGGCCGACGCCGCCTGCGACGCCGCCAACGCCTTTTCGGACGTCGGCGACGAGATCAACCGGCTCATCCGCATGCAACTGCGCCTCGAAGCGCGCCTGGCGCAGCATCGGGAAACGCGGGCCAAGGTCGCCGCCAGGGTCGCCGAGCTGGTGAAGCCGACGCGCGAAGCGCTCCCCGGGGCCCGGCGCGAATTCAGGCGCGGGCCGCTGCACTGAGGCCGGCCCTGACGGGAAAAGGCGATCCCTGACTACGACTTCCGATCCGGCTTGAGTCTGTGTCAATACGGGAAAGTGATTCCTCCAAAAGCTTGACAACCTCACGGTGAGGATCGACCCTCTGGCGCGAATATTCATCCAGCACGTGTTGTTAATGATGTTTCGCTGGCCTTTGTTAACAAGATCAGCCTGAGTTATTCGTATTGATGGGTCCATTTTGGAAACCACTAGTGGCTCATAGTGACCAATACGCGCCCCGGCGAGCTTGCCTGGGCATGACGTGCGACAGGAGGGCAAGATGCTCCGCATGATATCGACGGCGCTGATTTCAGCGGCCATGGCCTTGGGCGCCGGCGCGTCCGCCTTGGCGCAGAACGTTGTGGCCGTCGAACGGTCCGGCAATACCTTCCACGTCGCCGCCTGCCCGGGGCGGGCCGGGGCGGGAACCGCGCGCTGCCATGCCCACCTCGTCACCGACCGGACCGGCAATCCGGTCAGCCGGGACCTGGCGCCGAACATCACACCGTCTGGCCTGAGCCCGGCGGCGTTGCGCTCGGCCTATAAGGTCACCAGCACCGGAAGCGCCGCGAACGTCGTCGTGATCGTGGACGCCTATGGCTACGCCAATGCGGAAACCGATCTGAACGTCTATCGCGCGCAGTTCGGCATGACCGCCTGCACGACGGCCAACGGCTGCTTCAAGAAGCTCAACCAGAACGGACAACAGGGCAATTACCCGCAGCAGAACACCGGCTGGGCGCAGGAGACCGCGCTCGATCTCGACATGGCCAGCGCCATGTGCCCCGGCTGCAGCATCGTCCTGGTCGAGGCCACCTCCGCCACCTTCGCCAACCTGGCGGCGGCCGAGAACACCGCCGCGGCCGTCCCCGGGGTCCGCGCCATCAGCAACAGCTACGGCGGCGGCGAGAACGGCTCAAGCGGCTATGAAAGCGCCTACAGCCACGCCAACATCGCCATCACCGTCAGTTCGGGCGACAGCGGCTACGGGGTGCAATTCCCGGCCTCCTCGCCGCATGTGACCGCCGTCGGCGGCACCAGCCTCAGCCCCGCCAGCAACAGCCGCGGCTGGTCCGAGACCGCCTGGTCGGGCGCCGGCAGCGGCTGCAGCGCGCTCTACACCAAGCCGTCCTGGCAGACCGACACCGGCTGCGCCAATCGCACGGTGGCGGACGTCTCGGCGGTGGCCGACCCCAACACCGGCGTGGCGGTCTATGGACCGAGCCGTGGCAACCGGTCCGCTTGGCTGGTGTTCGGCGGCACCAGCGTCGCCGCGCCGCTGATCGCCGGCCTCTATGGCAACAACGGCGCCACCGCGTTCTACGGCAGCGATCCCTATTCCCACACGACCTCGCTGAACGACGTGACCTCGGGCAGCAACGGCTCCTGCAGCCCGTCTTACCTCTGCACCGCCGGAGCGGGCTACGACGGCCCTACGGGACTTGGCACCCCCATCGGCACGACCCCCTTCTGAGGCGGCTTGCCCACCGGTCCGCGGCCCGGGCGCCCGCGCCCTGGCCGCGATGCCGCACGCGGCGCGGTCCCTGCGAGGTTCCAAATTGCACGCCATAGTGCTTGAGTGAGCCGTGGGGGCCGCAATCGTGATTCCAGAGCGTCAGACGCGACGGCAGAACCAGCGCCGGTTCGCCCAGTGGCTCGCGATCCTGACCCTGTCGATGGCGACCCTGCTCGGCCTTCCCGCGCAACCGCGGGCGCAGTCCTCCCTTTTGACCGGCGTCGCGGCGGCGGAGGCGAGCCCCGGCGAAACCCGGCTGCTGCTGACGTTTTCGCCGTCGGCGCCGATCTATTCGATCATCAACAATGACAGCGAACACCCCGCCATCGCGTTCGCCCGCACATCGCGCGGCGATGGCGCCACGGCCCCGTCGGGGTTGCACGGTCTGCTGCGCTCGATCGACTTCGACCAGAACCAGGGCGTCCTGATCCTCAATCTGGGGGCGTTGTCCCAGGCGCACATGACCGCCGCCGCGGTGGGCGACAAGACCATCAGCCTGACCGTCTCGTCCGGCGCCGCGCGCCTCGACTTCGGAGCGCCGCCGGCGACGGGGGGCGGCCTGCCCGCGGCCACGGTTCGCGAACCGGGACAGGACGGCTTCGAACTGGTGCCGCTGAAATACGCCGACGTCAGCGAGGTGGTCGGCCTGCTGACCGATGGCCTGACCATCAAGCCCAACGACTCCTTCATACCGCGCGAGCCGGCCTTCGGTTCGGCCGGGATGGGCGGAGGCGGCGTGTTCTCGCCCCAGCCGGCGCCGAACGTCGACGCCGCCAACCAGCCGATGGGACAGTCGGTGAACGACGCCATCGGCGTCGACCGTCGCCTCAACGCCATAATCCTCAGGGGGTCGCCCGAACGCATCGCCCAGCTGAAGGCGCGGATCGCGCTGATCGACGTGCCGGTGGAGAGCGTGATCCTGGAGACGGTGTTCGTCGAGCTGAGCGAGACCGGGGCGCGCAACGTCGGGTTGGACTTCACCAACGCCAATTCGCAGATCGCGGTGGCCACCTTCCAGACCGGCGCCTTCATCCCGGCGGGCTTTCCGGCCGGCAAGGGCCTCAGCAGCGTTTCGCTGCAGACCGCCATCTACGCCCAGGTGCAGGCGGGGCGCGGCCGGATCGTATCGAAGCCCCGGATCTCGGCGCAGAGCGGCTCCACGGCCAAGATCATCACCGGCGACGCCCTGCCGATCCTGACCGCCATCACCCTGTCGGGGGTCAACGGCGTCTCCCAGCAGGTGCAGTACGTGAATGTCGGCGTCACCCTGCAGATCGCGCCGCGGGTCAGCAGCGACGGCTATGTGACCTCGCATGTGTTCGGCGTGGTCTCCAGCGTCACCGGCTTCTCCCAGGGCTATCCGACGATCAGCCAGCGGGAGGCCGACACCTCCGTCACCGTCCGCGACGGCGAGACGTTCGTGATCGGCGGCCTGACCGAGGAAAACTCAATCACCACCGACACCAGGGTCCCGCTGCTCGGCTCGGTCCCGCTCCTGGGCGAGACGTTCAAGCTGAACAAGGGCACCCAGTCGAAGCGGGATCTGTACATCGTCGTTACGCCGCATGTTGTCAGGCGGCCCGGCCCTACGCCGGCGGAGGGCTCAGCAGGCCCGGGTCTGGACGCCCCCGAGCCGCGATAAAGGCGTCGCCCGCACCCGCTATCGCGCCGGCCCCAAGGTCTATTTTCAGATTTGTCTGGCGGCCGGCTAAATAATATGCAAATGTCAAACATCGATTTTCGCTTTGGCTTCGGTCGCTCTCCACGCTTGTTCTTCGGATCGAGTTCCGAGCCTACCAAAAACCTCTCCGTCAAATTGATCTCGCGCTTCAACGGATGCGCGTGAACACTTGTACTTGAAAACATTGGCGCCAGAACAACATTGGCGCCTGAAAGGTGACTCCCCATGACTACCGGCACCGTGAAGTGGTTCAACGCCGCCAAGGGCTTTGGCTTCATCCAACCCGATGACGGCGGCGCGGACGTGTTCGTCCACGTTTCGGCCGTCGAGCGTTCGGGCCTCGGCTCGATCTCCGAAGGCCAGAAGATCGGCTACGAACTGGAACGCGATCAGCGCAGCGGCAAGATGTCCGCTGGCCAGCTGCAAGCGGCCTAAGACCTAACGTCGTTCCATCGACGTACGAGCGAGCGGCCTGCTGGGTGCAGGCCGCTCGTTTTGCGTTCTGAAGGGGGCGGCCTGCCGGGTGCAGGCCGCTCGTTTTGCGTTTGGGCGGGCGCGGTTCGCATAACACTGGCATCCCGCGCTTGACGGGGTGATCCCCGTGAGCTCAACCTCTGCAAGCTGAAGCTGCGGGGCGAAGGCGATGCTAGTGTCGATGGAAATGTCCCGTCCCCGCATGGCCCCCGCGCACATCAGCGCGGCCGAGCCTGCGCCTCAGATTCTCATCCAAGGCCCTCTCCGGATCCAAGAACGGGGCGTCGCTTCATGAGCCAGACCTTCGTCACCGTCATCGCCTCGGTCCCATTCGCCAGGATCGACGAGGTCCGCGCCGCGATCCAGGCCTTTGGCAACCCCGCTATCGACGACATCGCCGAACACCTGCACGACAGCGGCCTGCACTTCGCCAGCCTCAATGTTTTCGAGGCCTCCGCCGGGGACCGCGGCCACCTGGTGCTGGAGTTCTCCGGCGACGGCGAGGCGCGCGCGCTGATCGCCTCGGTGGCGCAGAGGATGGCCGCCGAGCTGACGGCGGCCTTCGCCTTTGCCGACGATCGCGGGCGCGGCCCGCTGGCGAGCTATCTGGCGGGCAAGACCGTGCCGGTGGGGGCAGGATTGCTGTCCAATCCCGGGCTCTGTTTCTCCGGCACGCCGGGGATGGAGGTGGGGCGCATCCGGCAAGAAGCCGGCCTGGCGCGGCGGCTGACCGCGATCCTGACCGAGGCTGGCCCCCAAGCCTCCGGGCTGGAGG
>DASVMY010000222.1:0-3716 GCA_036384135.1 Caulobacteraceae bacterium
GGCCGGCTGGGCCTGTCCGAGCGCGCCACGCCCCACGCCCTGCGCCGCTCCTTCGCCACGCACCTGCTGGGCGCCGGCGCCGACTTGCGCTCGATCCAGGAACTGCTGGGCCACGCCTCCCTGTCGACAACCCAGCGCTATACCGCCGTGGACGCGGCGGGCCTGCTCAGCGCCTATGCCAAGGCCCACCCGCACGCGTGAAGACGGCTCTCTTCCCCGCTGGGGGAAGTGGATCGGCGCTAGAGCCTGTTCCGTTTTGATGGAATCATCAAAACGGGAAAAACAGGCTCGAGTCTTGAGTTTGCGAGCACGATTCAGACTTTTGTCGGTTCCGACAAAAGTCATCGTGCTCTAGCAGCGCCGAGACGATGCCTTAAGCCTGCATGGTCCAGCCCTCGACGCCCATGGCCGCCTGGCGCAGGGCTTCGGAGCGGGTGGGGTGCGGGTGGCAGGTGCGGGCGACGTCCTCGGAGGAGGCCGAGAACTCCATGGCCACACAGTATTCGGCGATCATTTCGCCCACGTCCGGGCCGATCATGTGCACGCCCAGGACCCGGTCGGTCTTGGCGTCGGCCAGCACCTTCACGAAGCCCTCGGCCTCGTGGTTGATCTTGGCGCGCGAGTTGGCGGTGAAGGGAAACTTGCCGACCTTGTAGGCGACGCCGGCGGCCTTGAGGTCCTCTTCGGTCTTGCCCACTGAAGCCACCTCCGGGAAGGTGTAGGTCACCGAGGGGATGATGTCGTAGTTCACGTGCCCGGCCTTGCCGGCGATCATCTCCATACAGGCCACCGCCTCGTCCTCGGCCTTGTGCGCCAGCATCGGGCCGCTGGTCACGTCGCCGATCACCCAGATGCCGGGGACACCGGTCTTGAAGTGATCGTTGGCGATGACGCCGCGCTTGTCCGGCGTGATACCGACGCTCTCCAGGCCAAGGCCCTCCGTGTACGGACGCCGGCCGATGGCCAGCAGCACATAGTCGGCGCTGAGCGTTTCCGCCGCCCCGCCGGCCACGGGCTCCACCGTCAGGTCCACGCCATCCGGCCGCACCGCCGCGCCGGTGACCTTGGACGACAGCTTGAAGCTCATGCCCTGTTTGGTCAGGGAGCGCTGCAGGGTCTTGGCGGTCTCGGCGTCCATGCCGGGGCAGATCCGGTCCAGGAACTCCACCGCGGTCACCTTGGCGCCGAGGCGCCGCCAGACGGAGCCCAGTTCCAGGCCGATGATGCCGGCCCCGATGACGATCAGGGTCCCCGGAACCTCCGGCAGCGACAGCGCGCCGGTGGAATCCAGGATCCGCTTCTGGTCGACCACGACCCCCGGCAGGCCGGCGGGCTCCGAGCCGGTGGCGATGACGATGTTGGCGGTCTCCAGGGTGGTGACCGTGCCGTCCTCGGCGGTGACCTGGACCTTGCCGGCGCCGGCGATCTTGCCCACGCCCTTGATCCAATCGACCTTGTTCTTCTTGAACAGGAACTCGACGCCCTTGGTGAGCTGGTCGACGGAGGCCTGCTTCTGGGCCATCATCACCGGCAGGTTCAGCTTGGGCGCGGGCACGTCGATGCCCAGCCCCGCGAAATCCTTGGCCGCCAGTTCGAAGAACTCCGACGCGTGCAGCAGGGCCTTGGAAGGCATGCAGCCGACGTTCAAACAGGTGCCGCCCAGGGTGGCGCGCTTGTCGACGCAGGCGACCTTCAGGCCCAGCTGTCCGGCCCTGATGGCGCCGTTGTAGCCGCCCGGTCCGCCACCGATGATGACGACGTCATATTGCGCCATGATGCTTCCTGCTGAGGCTGGGATTTGAGCCCGTCATATAGGCTTTCAGGCCAGCGGTTGTGAGGTTTTTTCGACCGTCCGGGGCGGCTTTCGTCAACCGCGGCCGGGAATGGTGAAGAGGTAGTCGCCGGGACCGGCATAGCCTTCGACCGGCTGGAGCCCCGGCATCCGGCAGGCGCCGTACCCAAGGCCCGCGAGCCAGCCGAAGAGCGTGGCCGGGGTGTCTCCCGCCCTGTCCAACATGGCGGCGTCGGCCTCCAGGTAGAGGGCGGGTCCGAAGCGGGCCAGGGTCTGCCGACCGCCGGTCAGGGCGCGCAGTTCCCAGCCCTCGATGTCGATCTTAATGAAGTCCAGGCGGTCCAGCCCCCGCGCCCGAGCGAAGGCGTCGAGGGTGGTGAGGGCCACGGTCTGGTCGACGACCGCGGCGGCGGCGGACGCACCGAGATGGGCGACGCCGAAACCCAGGGCGCCGCGGCGCTTGATCGGGGTGTGCAGGACCATCTCGCCCGCCTGGTCCGACAGCCCCGCCGGGACGATCTCCACCCGCCCCCGCCCGCCGACGGCCAGGGCCGGCGCCAGCACCGAGCGGGCATAGGCCGAGGGTTCGAAGGCGTAGACCCGGCCCTTCGGCGCCAGGGCCGCGAACAGCTTGGCGAACTGGCCGGCATGGGCGCCGACGTCCAGCACCACGGCGTCGCTGGGGATGTACCGCGCCAACAGCGGGATGAGTTCGCGGTGATGCTGCTGCGTCGTGGCCTTGAACACATGGGCCAACCAGGAGGCGCGCTGGCGGAGGGTCAGGGGCGGGACCGCTTCCCCCACGCCTAAAGCCGCCCCACCACGAACGCCACCGCGACGGCCAGGAACAGGCCGGCGATGAGGATCAGGCGGGTGAGACCCAGGCGGTCCGGCGGCGGCGCGTCAGCCGGGCTGGACCTGACCGCGGGCGCGTCCGGCGCCGCCCCTGCCTCGAACTGCCGCAGTAGCAGCCGCGCCTGGACCACCTGATCCTGGGGAGCGCCGATGCGGAAGCCGCCGGGGCCATAGGGTTCTCGCCAGGCGCCGGCGACGGGGTCGGCGTCGAGCATGACGGCGTCGACGCCGGCGGCCTTGAGGGCCGAACAGGCCACGCTGGCCTCCGAGAAGCTGGAGAAGCGCGCCGCCTCTTCGAGGGGTTCGCTCATCCCGCTACCCGCTCTAGACCTCAAGCAACAGGCGCTGGGGATCCTCGATGTGTTCCTTGACCTTGACCAGGAAGGTCACGGCGCCCTGCCCGTCCACCACCCGGTGGTCGTAGGAGAGCGCCAGGTACATCATCGGCCGGATCACGATCTGGCCGTTCACCACCATCGGCCGGTCCTGGATCTTGTGCATGCCCAGGATGCCCGACTGCGGGGCGTTCAGGATCGGCGTCGACATCAGCGAGCCGTAGACCCCTCCGTTGGAGATGGTGAAGGTGCCGCCCTGCAGGTCTTCCAGGGCCAGGGCGCCGTCGCGGGCCTTCTTGCCCAGTTCGCCGATGCCCTTCTCGATGCCCGCCAGGCTCAGCGCGTCGGCGTCGCGGACCACCGGCACCACCAGGCCCCGGTCGGTGCCGACGGCCACGCCGATGTCGTAGTGGTTCTTGAAGATCAGGTCCTGGCCGTCGATCTCGGCGTTGACGTTGGGCACTTCCTTCAGCGCGAAGACGCAGGCCTTCACGAAGAAGCTCATGAAGCCCAGCTTCACCCCGTGGCGTTTTTCGAAGACGTCCTTGTACTGATTGCGCATGGCCATCACCGCGCTCATGTCCACCTCGTTGAAGGTGGTCAGCATGGCGGCGGTGTCCTGCGCCTCCTTCAGGCGCCGGGCGATGGTCTGGCGCAGGCGCGTCATCCGCACCCGTTCCTCGCGCTCATGCACCTCGCGCACCGGGGCGGGGGCCGTGGGCGCGGCCGCCGCC
>DASVMY010000223.1:0-1963 GCA_036384135.1 Caulobacteraceae bacterium
TCCGCCGAGGCCGCGGCGGTTGCGGGCGCTTTTGGATGGGCCGGACGATGCGTCGTCATCACCAGGGCGCCGGCGATCCCGACCGCGATCAGGAGGCCGCCGCCCAGGAGGAGATGGCCCCTCTGCAGGCCATGGCGCGGCCGAGGCGGCGGGAGGGGGCTTGCACCCTTAGCGCCGGGGGTGTTCGCGCCGGTCCGCCAGGTCTTCGGATCGAAGGACGGCGCCGGCGGCCCACCTGGCGTCGAGGCCGACGTCGAGGCTGGCGTCGAGGCTGGCGCGTCAGCCTTGGCGTCCGCCGCCTTTGCCTTGTCGGCGCCCGGCGCGACCCATGTGCGGGGATCAAAGGACGGGCCGCTGTTGGGGGGATCGCTCAATTTTCAAGGGGCGCGGCTGACTTGGGGTTGCGGCTCAGGTAACTCCTCTTTGGGCTCGTTAGGAAGCGTGGTCTAGTGAGCTGTCTAGGACGAAGGACGGCAGATGCAAGGTGAGGCGCGGGTCGGGTGGCGCGAGGGATTGTTCCTTCGGCCGCACCACTTCCAGCAACAGGACCGCTACGCCGATGCGCTGATCCGATCGCGCACAGAACCCCTGCAACCCTATCCCTGGGGCTTGATCGACGTGAGGATCAACCAGGACCTGGCGTCGCTGGGCAAGTTCGCGATCCAGCGGTGCGTGGGGCTGCTGCCCGACGGCCAGCCCTTCGCCGCGCCCGACGACGTTCCCCCGCCCGAGCCGCTGGACGTTCCGGCCGATACCCGCGACGCGGTCGTCTACCTGACCCTGCCGGCCCGCCAGGCGGGCGCCGTCGAGTTCCGGGCTTTGTCGGCGGCCGGCGAGGCCACGCGGTTCGTGGTGGAAGAGCAGGAGGCGCTGGACTCTTACTCTGAGAGCCGGACCGCCGAGATGATCGAGGTCGCACGGCCGAACCTTCGCTTCGGGATAACCCGCGAACAAACCGACGGACGAATTTGCCTAAGCCTGGCCAAGATTCGCGAAGTGCAGAACGGGCGGTTGATCTTCGACGACCGGCACATCGCCAGCAGCCTGGACTGCCGGGCCAGCCCGCGGCTCACGGGGATGATGTCTGATATCCTCGGCCGGGCCGAGCAGCGGGTGAACGAACTGGCGGTCAGGGCCGTGGAAAACACCGACGGCGGCCAAGACTCCTTCAAGAGCTTCCTGCTGCTGCAGGCGCTGAACCGTTGGACGCCGATGCTGGGCCATCTGGCCAACCTGCCCGCGGCGCATCCGGAGCGGCTGTACGAACTGTTTCTCGGCATGGCCGGCGAACTGTCGACCATGGTGCGTTCCGACCGCAAGCCGCCCGCCTTTCCGATCTACAACCACGAGGATCTGCAGGGAACGTTCGAGCCGGTCTACGAAGCGCTCCAGATGGCCCTGGCGGCCATGTTCGACCGCTCGGCGGTGCAGTTGCCCATCGAGTTGGTCTCGCCAGGCGCCTACGTCTCGCGGATCACCGATCCAGCCCTCTACGAAACCGGATACTTCTACCTGGCCGTGGGTGCTGCGGCGTCGCTGGAAGAGGTGCGGGCGCGGTTCCCGGCCATGGCCAAGATCGGCGCCTTCCAGAAAATGTCCCAGATCGTCGAGAACGCCTTGCCCGGCGTTCCTCTGCGGCACGTGCCCACGCCGCCGCCACAGCTTCGCGTGTTGCCCGGTTTCGTCTATTTCGAGCTTGATCGTTCGGTTCCGGACTGGCGCGACTTTACCGGCGCACGGGCGCTCGCCTTGCAGGTGGCGGGCGATTGGCCCGATCTGAAACTCGAACTCTGGTGCGTCAAGAGGCTGGCCCGATGAGCAACGGCGGCGGGGACGAGAACAATCCCAACCGGACGGTGTTCCGCCCGTCGCCGCTGCAGGGCCGGGGCCGCCCAACGCCAACCGAGACGGGCGCGCCCGGCGTCCCCGAGCCGTCCGCCGCGCCGGCGTCCGACCCTTTCGG
>DASVMY010000224.1:0-6172 GCA_036384135.1 Caulobacteraceae bacterium
CGCGGCCGGCTTGGCGGCGGCGGGAGGGCTGGTTGCGGCGACTGTGGCGCTGGCGCGAAGGCCGGCGGGGACGTTGCGGGCGGGGGAGTGAGGGGGGGCTAAGGCTATTCGTCGCGCGGTGTCAGGCCGACCCGCCGATGGCTCGCGATCTGGTCTCTCAGCCGCTGCAGAATGGCGCCGGGGATGAAGCCGAAGGCGAAGTCGCGCGGGCGACTTCGTGAGATCGGGCGAAGATCGGGACCTGGCCAGACGAAGCGATTGACTTCGGTGCTGACGATCCAAGAACGGGCGTCGTCCAGCCCGAGGCGCGCTTTTGTGGCGGGCGGCAGTTCAACGGCATCGGCGGCAGCGCGCGGCGGGCTGTGCGTTACCGGCGCGACGGTGACGACGCGACGGCCCACGTCGCCCTCCACCGCCAGTATGACCACGCAAGGGCGCGCCTTGCCGCCCTCGTCCTGTCCGGCGCGCGCCTCGTCGCGCCACAGATAGGCGTAGCTGATGACCAGGCCCGGCTTTGGGTCGGGAAGCGCCAACGCCCGGCGCTAAGCTTCGTGATCGAAGGCGGTAGCCTCGGCCGGAACGTCGGCCTCGGCCATGGCCCGGGCGTCCGTTTCGCTGAGTTCGGTGACCAACAACGCCTGACGCTCAAGGCTCTTGAGCCGTTCGTATTCGTCGGCGGCCAGCAGCACCAGACTGTCGCGGCCATGGTTGGTGATGACGATTGGCGACTTCAGCGCCGCCTCACGATAGCGGCCGAAACCCTTCTGGAATTCGGCGGAGGTGATTTTGGACATGGCGGCCTCGGTATGAATTCCAGAATAATCCGATTATCCGGATTTTCAACATATGGTCGCCTTGCCAGGGAATTCCGCATACCGGCAGACGGGCGGGGAGCAAGAGAAACGGGGGACTACCGGTCAAGGTTGCGCTCGCCTAGTCTCGTCCACACTGGATAGAGGAATCAGCGCCATGCGCGGCAGAACGGTTCTGGGACAGGCGGCCTTTGCGCTGACGGCGACGGCCGCGGTCCTGGCGGGGGCGCCGGCCCTGGCCAACAGCCTGTTCGACTACGGCGGTTTTTCCAACGCCAGCGTGGTGATGGGCGACAACACGTTCCGGATCTATGTCCACAAGAGCCGCAACACCTTCGTGCTTGAGGCGGCGATGAAGGATTTCGCCAAGCGGCCCAACACCTGGCCGCAGTCTGACTGGCAAGCCGCAGCCAACAGCTTCGTGCGGCCGCTGGGGTGCGTGGTGCCTCAAACGGTGTCTATCGGCCCCGGGGTCGCCTGGGAGGCGACCTACCTGTGTCCGCTGGGCGTCGACTTGCCAGCCCTTGTCAAGCAACAGGGTGAGGCGGTGAAGGGCGGCGCGGCGCTGAGACCCTAGACCCTCGATTGCATCGCTTTCGGGAAAATGGAACTTTACGGGAACCGTTGCCGGCGTGTTCGGGGGGAAGATGCGTTCAGGATTGTTGATGCTGGCAGCCGCCCTGGCGCTGGGCGCCGCCGCGCCAAGCCTGGCCGAGAGCTGGACGCCGATCGGCCAGAACCCCGCCGGCGATAAGTTCGAGCTGGATCAGGACAGTCTGAAGATGCGCGACGGCGCGGTGGACGCGCGGGTGCGGGTTAAGCTGCATGCCCCGTCCAAGGACAATCTCGGCGGCCGGTTCTACGTCACCGGCGTCACCGAACGGCTGGAGAACTGCAGCCAGGCGCTCAGCGCCACCATCGCCTATGTCTACTACGATGACAGCGGGGCGGTGACCTCCAGCTACAGCGTGGCGCTGCCGGCGTGGCAGTTCATCACCGTCGCGCCGGGAACGCTGGGCGAGCAATTCCAGACCCGCATCTGCGAGGCGGCGCGCAGCCATGGCCTGCTGGGCCACGCGCCATCCCCTCCCCCGTCGGGCGGCGCCCCAGGCCGGCTGGTGGCGTCGCTGAAGATCGGTCCTTCGGTGAAGGAGGGCTGGACGCTGGCTGCCACCGACAAGACCGACAACAGCCAGGTCTTCGTGCTGGAAGGCAGTGTCTTCAAGGGAAGCGGCGCCAGTGGCAATGAGGTCGTCTTCTTCCAGAAAATGGTGCGGCCCCGGCTGACCCAGTTCGGCGACGGGACGCCCTATCTGACCGCCTATTCGGTGGCGATGATCGATTGCACGAACGGTGACTATGGCGTGGGCGCGACAGACTTCTATGGCGAGGGCGACAAGCTGGTCTCCACCGTGCCGGAGAAGATCAAGGACATGGTCCTCTACCCGTCCAAGCCCGACACCCTGCAGGCGATGGTGCGCGAAGCGGTGTGCAAGCCCGGCGTCGCCAAGTCCTCACCGCCGCCCAGCAAGGACAACGGCGGCGCGGGGGGAGACGACGAGGACGACGGGGCGTTCTACACCGGCACTGGCTGGATGGGTCCGAAGGGCTATCTGATCACCGCCAACCACGTCACCGAGGGCATGGACCATCTGGTCCTGTACCAGGGCGGCCATGTTGTCGGCACGGCGCAGGTGGTGCTGGCCGACCCGGCCAACGACGTGGCCGTACTGAAGCCGAAGTTCCGCGATGGCGCGCACCCCTCGATCGCCTTCAGCGTCCAGCCGGCGGTGCTGGGCGAGCGGGTCTTCACCCTGGGCTATCCGGCCCCGGACGTGCTGGGGGTGTCGCTGAAGATGACCTCCGGCGAGGTCAGTGCCCTGGATGGCCTGGATGCGCAGAGCCACAGGATCGACGACGCGCGGCTGATGCAGATTTCCGTGCCCGTCCAGTCGGGCAACAGCGGCGGGCCGGTGATGGCCGACGACGGCCGCGCCGTAGGGATCGTCATCTCCAGAATGGAGCGGACCGGCGAGGACGAGACCGCGCAGAACATCAACTACGCCCTGAAGATCAGCTATGTGCGGGCGCTGCTGGCCGAACTGCCCGACATCGGCGGCTATCGCCCGGCGCGCCTGGAGCCCACGCGGGCGGCGGCGGTGGCGGACCTGCAGGGCGGCGTGTTCATGATCGTCGGCACGAAGGACAAGGCGCCGGCGAAGTAGCTGCGCGAAGGACGACTCCCCTACACAGGATTGTCGCTCTCGCTCGAATGCGCCAGCCCGTGGTTCATCGCAAACACCCCCAGCGCGAACAGCACCACGGCGGTGACCAAGCCGCCCGCGAAGCCGGCCGGGGTGGCGAACCACAGGGTGAGCAGGACGATCGTGGAGGCCAGGGTGAGGACCACCCATTTGAGGCCTAGCATGAAGCGGTGATAGGCGCCGGCGTGAACGGCGAGGGTGGCGGGGTCCGAGTAGACCGGGTGGGCCGGATGGGTTTGGGTGTCTGTCGACATGGTCTTCCTCCCTGGCGTTGGCGGGGATGCGAACGACAATCGCCCCCATTTGCGCCCCCGTTTGCCGGGGTGCGGGGCGTCTCGCGGAACCATGTCAACGGCCAGACTGAGGACGACCGATGGAAGGGCCACGGGACGACTGAGACACTTATAGCAGACAATGGCGGCCGTGGGCGCCGGTCGCGGGGAAGCTGAAACCGGGCCGCCTCAGCCTGGCCGCGCGCCGGCGTCCACCTCGTCCAACACCGCCGCGAACATCTTGGCGAAGGTGTGCGCGTCCCCCGGCCAGCGGGCGGAAACATAGTCGCCGTCGCGGACCACGAAGGCGGGGGTGGGGTCGGTGACGGTGTCGCGGGCCAGGCCCGAGGCTTTGCGGCGACGGTCCGGGGCGTCGGCGGGGACGTCCTGGAAGTCTTCCGGAGCGGCCAGGGCGCGGGTGACCTCCTGCTGCACGGACATGTAGCCCTGGGGCTGCTCGGGCGTCTCCAGATAGGTGCGGTAGTAGTTGGCGTCCCAGGGCCGGCCGATATGGGCCAGGGTGCTGGCCGAGTGCTCCAGGGCCCAAGTCAGGGCGGTCGTGCGGCGGCCGTGCAGCACCGAGCGGCCGGTAGCGGGGTCGATGGAGCGGGCGGCCAGCAGGACGCCGTGACAAATGGCGGCCACCGGCTTGCCTGCCGCGAACGCCTGGGCGACGAGACGCTGCAGGATCGGGCTTTCCAGGTATTCGCGCATGCCCCGGGCGCGATGGCCGCCGGGCAGCAGCAGGCCGTCGAAATCGGCCAGGGCAATCTGGTCCCAGCGGGCCGGGGCTTGGAAGGCCGGGTCGGCCAGCATCGCCGCATAGGCGGCGCGGGCGTCCGGCTTGGCCCGCAGCATGGCCCCGATCAGGGGGGCGTCGCGCAGGACCGGGACGGCGGCCCACAGGTCCAGGCCCCGGCCAGTGAGCATGATCTCGTCCGCCGCGCCGGGGCGCCCGTCCGGGGTGGCGAAGGCGACGGCGTGGCCAAGGCCGGTGAGCACCCGCCAGGGGACGGCGACCTCCGTGGGGTCGAAGTCGCGGGACGGCAGGGGGATCAGGATGCGGGGCAAGGGCTTTGCCGACAAGCATCGGACAGCCGGCCCGCGGACACAAGGCGTCTCAGCAACGGCCTCTCGCCCCCGCTGAGACGCTTGGCTGTCTAACTAGAAGTCCATGCCGCCCATGCCGCCGCCGGGCATCTGCGCGCCGCCACCCTTCTTGGGGGCCTCGACGATGGCCGCTTCAGTGGTGATCATCATGCCGGCCACGGAGGCGGCGTCCTGCAAGGCGGTGCGCACGACCTTCGTCGGGTCGATGACGCCGTCGTGCACCAGATCGACATATTCTTCGGTCTGGGCATTGAAGCCGAAGGTGGCCGAGGTGTTCTCCAGCACCTTGCTGACCACGATCGAGCCTTCAACGCCGGCGTTCTCGGCGATCTGGCGGATCGGGGCCTGCAGGGCGCGGCGGACGATGGCGATGCCGGCGTCCTGGTCGTCGTTGTCGCCCTTGAGGCCGTCCAGGGCCTTTGTGGCCTTGAGCAGGGCAACGCCGCCGCCCGGAACGATGCCTTCCTCGACCGCCGCGCGGGTGGCGTTGAGGGCGTCGTCGACGCGGTCCTTCTTTTCCTTCACCTCGACCTCGGTCGAGCCACCGACCTTGATGATCGCGACGCCGCCGGCCAGCTTGGCCAGCCGCTCCTGCAGCTTCTCCTTGTCGTAGTCACTGTCGGTGTCTTCGATCTGGGCCTTGATCTGGACGATCCGGGCCTCGATCGCCGTCTTCTCACCGGCGCCGTCGACGACAGTGGTGGCGTCCTTGGTGATGGTGACCCTCTTGGCCTTGCCCAGCATATCGAGGGTGACGTTCTCCAGCTTGACGCCGAGATCCTCGGAGACGACCTGGCCGCCGGTGACGATGGCGAGGTCCTCGAGCATCGCCTTGCGGCGATCGCCGAAGCCTGGCGCCTTGACCGCCGCGACGCGGAGGCCGCCGCGCAGCTTGTTGACCACCAGGGTGGCCAGGGCCTCACCGTCGACGTCCTCGGCGATGATCAGCAGCGGGCGGGTGGACTGGACCACCGCTTCGAGCAGGGGCAGCAGGGGCTGCAAGCTGGAGAGCTTTTTCTCGGACAGGAAGACCAGGGCGTCTTCGAGCTCGACCTCCATCTTGTCGGCGTTGGTGATGAAATAGGGCGACAGGTAGCCGCGGTCGAACTGCATGCCCTCGACGATCTCCAGCTCGGTCTCCAGGGTCTTGGCTTCCTCGACGGTGATCACACCCTCGTTGCCGACCTTGGCCATGGCCTTGGCGATCATGTCGCCAATTTCACGGTCGCCGTTGGCCGAGATCGAGCCGACCTGGGCGATCTCGTCATTGGTGGTGACCTTTCGCGAGGCGGCGTTGATGCTTTGCACCACCGCGATCACGGCCTTTTCGACGCCGCGCTTCAGATCCATCGGGTTCATGCCGGCGGCCACGGACTTGAGGCCTTCGACGACGATGGCCTGGGCCAGGACGGTGGCGGTGGTGGTGCCGTCGCCGGCCGCGTCGCTGGTCTTGGACGCGACCTCGCGGATCAGCTGAGCGCCCAGGTTCTCGAAGCGGTCATCCAATTCGATTTCCTTGGCGACGGTGACGCCGTCCTTGGTCGAGCGCGGGGCGCCGAAGGACTTTTCGATCACCACGTTGCGGCCCTTGGGGCCCAGGGTCACCTTCACCGCGTTGGCGAGGATGTTGACGCCGCGCAGCATGCGGTCACGGGCGTCGGAGGAGAAATAGACGTCTTTAGCGGCCATTTTCCTGCTCTTTCTGAAAAAGGAT
>DASVMY010000225.1:0-5294 GCA_036384135.1 Caulobacteraceae bacterium
CGAGCACGGCCCGCCAATCGCCGTCGCCGAAGGTGTGCACGACGATCCGGTCCCCCTCCAGGAGGAGCGAGACGGACCGGTCGGCCGGGCTGTGCCCGGGCGCTGGGATATTGGCCCGACGGCCCCGATCGTAAAGCTCGCCGCCCAAGGTTTGAACAATGGTTCTAAGGGACATCACCCACCTTCCGCATCGCTTCGCCCGCACCCGTCCTTCCTCTTCCTCCCAGAGGAGCACAGCAGGACGCAGGATATTGCCAGTATTCCTGCCGGCGTTGTCGGCCAAAATGGGGCGTTGCGGGGCCCGCCCCGCTCAAGGGGGTCGCAGGTGACGCTCCGCGGCGCCGGCGCAGGGGGAGAACGCTCCCCCATGCCGTCATTTGGGCGCCCTGAAATGAGGACTGAACGGTCAATCAAGCAGGACTTTTGGATAAATCCGGTCTAGCTCTGCTTCTCTAAATGGGAGACTGCGGCGCGTGTCGGCCAGGGACCAGAGCCCCAACGAAGAAAACCTCGGCGAGGAGGCCTGGGTTGGCGCCGCCGATGGCGAACACGCGATCCGCCTGCGCCGAGTGACGCATTATCTGCGGCAGGGGGTGACGCTTACCGAGGTTCGGCTGACCGAAGGCGAAGACGGCCTCTTCACGATCCGCCTAAGGATGTCCGACCGCGCCGGCGAGTTTCAACTCTACAAGCAGGACATCGCTGAGCCCCGCAGCTACAAGGATCTCGGCTTGGCCGTCGCCACCATCCGCAAGGAATTCGGCTTCCTGGGTACAATCACCCTGTCGACCGACCGCCGGCCAGCATCTGCCGGCGCGTAATCCGTCTTTTTAAGGCCCCTCGCTTTTCCAGGACCCTGATGAACAGCCTTACTCGCTACGCCGAAGCCAAGCTCGCCGGCTTGGAGGCGCAGAGCCTTCGACGTTGGCTGACGCCGACGCGCCGTGAGGATGGTCTTTGGGTGGAACGCGGCGGGCGGCGCCTCTTGTCGTTCTCGTGCAACGACTATCTCAACCTGTCGCATCACCCGGCGGTGAAGGCGGCCGCGCGTGATGCGTTGGAGGCCTATGGCGCCGGGTCGGGCGCCTCGCGTCTGGTGACGGGCGATCATCCGCTGCTGTCGGCGTTGGAAGCCCGGCTGGCGCGGCTGAAAGGGACCGAGGCGGCGTGCGTCTTCGGCTCGGGCTATCTGGCCAATATCGGGCTGATCCCGACCTTTGCAGGGCCGGGCGATCTGATCATGGTCGATGAACTGGCCCATGCCTGCATCTGGGCCGGCGCGAAGCTTTCGGGCGCAGCGGTCTTGGCGTTCCGTCACAACGATGTCGGCCATTTGCGCGCGCTGCTGGCGGACCGCCGCACCGGTGTAGGCCGCGTCATCGTCGCCACCGACGGGGTCTTTTCGATGGACGGTGATCTGGCCCCGCTGGATGAGCTCTCGGCGGCATGCCAGGACTACGACGCCTGGTTGCTCAGCGACGACGCCCATGGCGTCGGCGTGCTGGCGGAAGGACGCGGATCGGGCGCGCTCTATCCGGACGCGATCATTCCGCTGCAGATGGGAACCTTGTCCAAGGCGATCGGCGGCTACGGGGCCTATGTCTGCGCCGCCCAATCGGTCATCGACCTCCTGAAGACCCGGGCGCGGACCGTGGTCTATTCGACCGCTCCGCCGCCGGCTTCCATCGCCGGCGCGATCGCCGCTCTCGACATCATCGAGAACCAGCCGGAGCTGGTCGCCGCGCCCCTCGGCAACGCCCGCGCCTTCGCCAGCGCGCTCGGGTTGCCCGAAGCGCAAAGCCCGATTGTTCCGGTGATTGTTGGCGAGGCCCAGGCGGCGCTGTCGGCGTCCAAAGGCCTGGAAGAACAGGGTTTCCTCGTGGTGGCTATCCGCCCGCCGACCGTGCCGGCCGGAACCGCTCGCTTGCGTGTGGCGTTCAGCGCCGGGCATTCGCAGACAGATGTGGCCGACTTGGTTCGCGCGGTCCGACCCATCCTCACGCGGCCATAGGCTCCCGTTGGCCCAAAGCAGGGTTTGAAGCGTCATGTCGGTCGCTGGGTTGCGTCGGCGCCTCATCGCTTCCGCACCGTGATCACCACGCGCTCGACCCAAACCCCACAGGCCTCGGCCGCCATCTTGATCGCCTCGACATAGTCGCGCTTGATCCGGTCGGCGGCGATGCCGGTCGGTGTCGACAGGGTTAGGACGCCGTCCAACACCCCGTGAAAACCGATCCGGTTGAACCAGCTGCCGTGCGCCCCGTCGCGGATGAGTCGGCGGATCTCGGCGTTGATCTGCGGCCACGGCGGCTCGTCCGAGCCTGGCGCGAACATCAGGGGCAGCGGAGCCGCCTCGACCTCCACGGTCGGCTCCACCTCCACCGCTACTTCAACTTCTAAAGGCGGAACGACCCCTTTCTGGCGGAGGATCCGCGCCAGGTTTAGCCGCAGGTCCGCGGCCCCCCGCTCTTGGGTCGCCAGTTTCCCGAAATAGGCGCAAGGGCTGCGGATCTCGGGATCCTCCAGCGCGATGGCTATCATCGTCAGGACGCGGACCCCATGGCGGCGCCAGCCCCAATACACGGTCTGATCGTTGTGTCGCTCCGGCTGTGGCAGCAGCTCGGCCGCGGCGGTGGCAATCCGGGCGGCGTCCTCCGGTGTCGCGCTGGCGGGATCGGCGAGCACCCCATCCCGCACCAGCGGAGCCAGGCGGGGACAGACCTGAATGGCGGTCCTGAGCTCTTGGCGGACCATTTCCGCGTACACCGACGGGTCCGATTTCGCGCTGGAGAACCCGCTGGCTCCCCTTGGAGAGCCAATGACGCTGGCCTGTCCGGCGCGTTGGCGTGAGTCCGAGGATTTGGTGGCCTGGCCGTTTTCGGGCCGCGGAGCGGGCCGCTCCTTAGGGTTACTTCGCGTCGTAGTCGCGTCATTGTCTCGTACAGAGGACTTTAGGTTCTCGTGGGACTGTTCTAGGCGCCGGGATTCCGGCGCCCGGGCGCTATATTTCATCGGGAAGACTACCGTCTCAGCATAGGCGGCCCTACGGGCGGCTTGCGCTTGGCGGATCGTCTCATCGACACCCTCCAACGCCTCAAGCCGCGCCATGAGCGGGCGCAGGTCATAGGCCTCGATGCCAGCAGGGCGGTTGGCGCGGGTATAGTCTCGCAGCAGGTAGCCGGCCGCCTCCAGGGCGCGCCTATTCGCCCGGGCCTGGCTCTCGCTGCAGCCCAGGTATTCGGCGATCAGGGCCGTGGATGGCCAGACGCAGGCGATATCCTGCTCCAGGCGGTCCTGGTTCAGATGCTCCACATAGAGCAGCAGCGTCATCCGCTGCGGGATTGTCAGAATGGGCGTGCCCTTGAGCACGGCGGCGGCCACCCGGGCGATCGACTCGCCCGGCGACCAGCGCCAGCCTTCCGCCTGCGCGCACACCTCGGAGAAGTTCTCCGCGCGCTTGGCGAAACCGGGCCGCCATTCCTCGGAATGGGCGGTCTGCATGATGTCCCTTCAGGTCGGGACGAGGCCGGATCCACGGGGCTGACATCGCCTGGACGAAAGACAAAGAGTCCCCGTCCGGTCCCTTGACGGCGTTGAAAACGCCCCCTAGCCTGGACCAGTTACTTCGCCGCCTTGCACAACGGCTTCAGCGATATCCGAGAGCCTCCAGCGCCAACTGGGGGCTTTCGCCGTTTTAGGGTCTCGTCTTTAGGTCACGGTCTGGATCCTGGTTGGCCCGGCAAAGCCGGGCGTCGGGGTCGGTGAGAAGCGCCCAGGCGACAGCGCGCCGAGCGAGGGCCTTTGAGGTCAGGGTGAGGGCATTGGTCCGTCCTTCTTCAAGGACGCGGGCGGGGCCGGTTTCGAGGCTCCGGTCGGCCGCACGGAAGGCTTTGGGGTCTTGACGTCGGATAGTCTGACGCCTAGCTTTTCCCCATCAACGCCGCCTCCACGCGGTTGATCGAATTTCTCGAGAGCCCTCGGTTGCAGCCGGGGGCTTTCGCCGTTTTAGAACCTCGCCGCGTCAGGTCATCGGGGTGTCTCCAAAGCACACCGGACCGCAGGCTTGCGCACACGATTCGGCAGCCTGGATCGTGGGATGAGTCTGAGCTTGGCGATACTATCGCAAAGGCAGGAAATGATTGAATTTCCTGCACACCGTCGGACTCTCTTGGGCTTGCCAAGCGAGGCGATTCCGGGGGTCGGCGGACGATTCGGGCTGCCGCGGGGCGACCGCCGGATCGCCCTTTCGCAGGCCTGGCGTCCATGAAGGCCGCCAGGAGGGTCGCGGCCAGCGGCTCAGCCTCAATCGGGCCCTTGAGCGCCTGGTAGCCCCGCTGGGAGTCTAGACGTTCGGCGGCGGCGCCGTTCGACCAGAGCCTCACCTCGAGCGACTCCTCGTCGAGGTCGATCCTCCGCAAGCCAAAGGCGTGAGGAGGAGGAGGTTATGTGCCCCAAATCCGTGGGGACCGCGGCGTGCTGGCGGCGTCAGCGAGCCGATGCGCTTGCGCGTCAGTCAGGGTAGGGGGCGAGGATCATGTCCTTGTTGACGAGGACGCGGAGCGGCCAGCCGGCGCGCACCTTGATCGTCGGCTGCCGGTTAAGGTCGCGCTGGGTGATCTGCTGACCCACCTGTTGGGCGCCCGTCGACACCCCCGTGGCGGCGCTGTTGAGCACCAGATCGCCGGAGCTGCGAGCGCTGGCGTCTTGGGCCGAGGCGGCGCCGACGCTGAAGAGGGTCGAGAGCAGGACGCCGCGGGCGAGCTGCCCGAAATGGCCGTCGACCCGGTCCTGCAGGCCCGCCGCCCCGGTCAGATCTCCACCGCTCATCGAGCCGATATTGATCGATCGACCGTCGGGCATGACGATCCGATTCCAGGCGATCAGGGCGCGGTCCTGCCCGTAGGCGATCTGGCTGTCGTATTGGCCGATCAGCCGCGCGCCCTGCGGAATAAGCACCGTGCGCCCGGTGACATGGTCGTACACGGGCTCGGTCACCTGGGCGATGATCTCGCCGGGAAGATCCGAGTTGATGGCGGTGAGCAGGGCCGCCGGAATCACCGTCCCGGCCTTCACCTCCCACGGGCTTTCCGGCGGGCGAAGGGGCGCGGCCAGATAGTCCTCCGCCCGGGCGTTAGCCAGGAATTGGCGCTTGGAGCCTTGGCCATTGGCCGGTTGAACATCGCCGGCCGGAGACTCCGACGCAGCCGCTACGCCGCTCGACGGCGCCGGCAGGGCGCTGAAGCCCGGCGGTCCAGCCGCCGATGGCGCGCCGCCGCCACCGGCAAAGAACGGAT
>DASVMY010000226.1:0-3400 GCA_036384135.1 Caulobacteraceae bacterium
TGGCCCGGCTGGATGCGGCGGCGCGGGCGGTGCTGGCCGCGGGGGTGGTGGTGGAGGCGCAGGATGCCGTCACCTGGCCGGAGCGTCGCGCCGCACCCCGGGCCGGCGCTGTCACCGTGCTCTTCCACTCGGTGTTCTGGCAGTACATGCCACCCGCCAGCCAGGCCGAACTGGCGGCGGCCATCCAGCGCCTGGGCGCCTCGGCCACGCTGGCCGCGCCCTTCGCCTGGCTGCGCATGGAGCCCCAACCGGGCAACCTCTCCCTGATGGATATCCGCCTGACCCTCTGGCCCACCGGTGAGGAGCAGCTGCTGGGCCGCTGCCATCCGCACGCGGCCTGGGTGGAGTGGCTGGGCTAGCCGGCTTCCAGCCACTCCGCCGCCATCTCCGCGATCCGCACCGCCGGGCCGGCGTCGCCCTGCCAGTCGCCATCGAGGGTCC
The DNA here is from genome assembly GCA_036384135.1 of Caulobacteraceae bacterium. Taxonomy (GTDB): domain Bacteria; phylum Pseudomonadota; class Alphaproteobacteria; order Caulobacterales; family Caulobacteraceae; genus Acaudatibacter. The sequence continues at coordinate 442 of DASVMY010000226.1, forward strand.
AGGACGCCGACAGGCCGCAATAGGCCAGCAGCCATTGCAGCAGCCGCATGTGCCCCACCCCCGACAGATCGGCCACCAGCGCCACCCGCCGGGCGATCCGGTCCGGGTCCAGCGACGGCTCGGTCCCCGGGTTGCAGATCATGTTGGCGTAGTCATAGCCGCGCTCGCCCAGCAGCCCCTTGGGGTCAATGGCCAGCCAGCCCCTGGCGCCGCCGTCCAGCACATTGCCGTGGTGGATGTCGCCGTGCGCCGGCCGCATGTCGCGCGGATCGGCCAGCAGGGTCCGCGACACCGCCAGGGCCTTGCCGAACACCCCGCCTCGCTTGGCGGCCGTGGGCGCCAGGGCTCGGAACCAGCGTTCCAGGGGCACGAGCGTTCCGGGAAACGGCGCCTGGCGCGGCGCGTGCAAGGCCGCGGCCGCGCCGCACAGGATACGCATCGCCGCCTCGTCCTGCCCGCCCTTGGCCATGGCCTCCAGCGAGCGCTCACCCACCACCCGTTCCAGCAGCACCGCGTCCGCCTCGGCCTCCAGCAGCCGTGCCGCGCCCAGCCCGCCCCACCAGCCCATCAGGGCGTGGCCGGCGATCTCCTCGGGATGCATGGCCGCCTTCAGCATCGCCGCCTCGGCGCCGCGCCGCACCGGCAGCAGCTTGGACGAGGGCGTTACGATCGCGGCCCCATCCGGGGTCAGGCCCCAGCGCGCCAGCCAGGGGGCGAACACCGCCACGAGCTCGGGTGTCAGCTGCGGCGCCAGTTCCGGTTCGGTCGGTTCCATGCCGGCAAGCTTAACCTCTCATTCACCACGTTCCCTAACGTGGCCTTCACCACGCGGAGGTGACTCTGCGGAGTCATCTTCAAGGGCCCCGCGCATGGACTTCAAGCCGAACAGCATCATCATCGGCGACTGTATCGAGACCCTGGCGAGGATGCCCGACCGGTCCGTCGACCTGGTCTTCGCCGACCCGCCCTACAACCTCCAGCTAGGGGGCGACCTGCTGCGGCCGGACAATTCCAAGGTCGACGCGGTGGACGACGATTGGGACCGCTTCGCCTCCTTCGAGGCGTACGACACCTTCACCCGCGCCTGGCTCAAGGAATGCCGGCGGGTGCTCAAGGACGACGGCGCCCTGTGGGTGATCGGCAGCTACCACAACATCTTCCGGGTGGGTTGCACGCTTCAGGACCTGGGGTTCTGGATCCTCAACGACGTCATCTGGCGCAAGAGCAACCCGATGCCGAACTTCAAGGGCACCCGCTTCACCAACGCTCACGAGACCCTGATCTGGGCCTCCAAGGGCCGCGGCGGCCGGCGCTACACCTTCAACTACGACGCCATGAAGATGGCCAATGACGACGTCCAGATGCGCTCGGACTGGACCTTCCCGCTCGCCACGGGCGAGGAGCGGATCAAGGACGAGACGGGCGCCAAGGGTCACCCCACCCAAAAGCCCGAGGCCCTGCTGTCGCGCCTGATCCTGGCGTCCACCCGGCCCGGCGACCTGATCCTGGACCCCTTCTTCGGCTCGGGCACCACCGGGGCGGTGGCCAAGCGGCTGGGCCGGCAGTTCATCGGCATCGAGCGCGAGCCCCGCTACGCCGCCCTGGCCGAAACGCGGATCGCCAAGGTGATCCCGGCGACGGCGGCCGATCTGGAAGTCACCGGCTCAAAACGTTCGGAGCCACGTGTGCCCTTCGGCCAGATCGTCGAGGCCGGCCTGCTCAATCCCGGCGACACCGTCTACTGCCCCAAGGGCAAGCTCTCGGCCAAGGTCCGCGCCGACGGCAGTCTGGTGATCGGCGAGCTTTCCGGCTCGATCCACAAGGTCGGCGCCATGGTCCAGTCCCAGCCGGCCTGCAACGGCTGGACCTATTGGCACATCCGCACCGACAAGGGCCTAGCCCCCATCGACGTGCTGCGCGCCAAGGTGCGGGCGGAGATGGCGGCCTAAAGCCTCCCCATTGAGAAGATCGGCTCGAAGCAGCCAAGGATGAGGCGTTTGGCGTCGAACGGCGGCTCCCCGGACGTATCCAGGCGCCCGTCCTGGTGCATCTTGGCTTCGGCGGCATAGAAGCTCGCCTTGTCCGGCCAGACTTGCCAGGTGAAGACGATCTTCTCGCCGTCTTTCGCGGCGACCGCGCGGCGGAAGTCAGTCTGTTTGCCGTCGGGTACGAAATCCTCCCAGGACTCGACGATCTCCAGGCATCCATAGTCCTTGAAGATCTTGGCCCCGTTCTCGGCCCATCTTCGATAGGCCTCCATCTTGTCCTCGGGCACGGGGATTACGAGACCAGCGACGTACATGGTTCAGCCTCCTTCGGTTCTCATGCGCAGACGGATGTCCCGGTACGCGGCCGCGATGAGTTCACTCAGTGCTGCGGCGTTCACTTGTTCCCCCCAACGGACCTTTACGTGCCGCATGCGCTTGCCGGCGCCTTCCAGCAGGCCGGCCGGGTCGTCGAGCGCCATTCCATGGAAGAAACCGACATTCACATGCGCACTGAAGGCGTTGACGTAGCCAAACGCCGCGTCTCCCACACAAGCAGTCGGATGGCCGTCGTGCAGAAGCTCGCGAACGTCCGGTCCGCAGCCGCGCATCTGTTCAAACCACGGCTGGGCGATGCGTCGCAGCTCGTCATCGGGCTTGGAAAACCAGGCGTCGACGCTGGGGTCTCGCTGAACGGCGCTTGGGAACCGTAGGAGATTGCTCATCGGAACAGATTGCCAGCCTGGCTCGAGATGTCGAGGCGGCCCCTTCGCGGGACCAGCGGGTGTGGCGGGCGCGCTACAGCAGGCGGCCGGAACCGCGCAGGCTCTGCCGCAGCGCCTTGGCGAAGACTGAGGGCATGGCGGCCTGCGCCGAGTCGAGGGTGAGCCACTCGACGTCGGCGGGCGCGGCCGCCGCCTCCGACTCCAGCACCCTCAGGGTCAGGGTGAAATGGGTGAAGGTGTGTTCGATCT
>DASVMY010000227.1:0-3527 GCA_036384135.1 Caulobacteraceae bacterium
CCTTGCGGTGCACCGCCCGCCGCCTGGGCCGCAGCGCCCCGGCGATGGCCGAGCCGCGCAGGTCCACCACCAGGCCCCAGCGCCGCCCCCGCACCTGCCGCCACAGGCCGAACCAGTGTCCCGACCGCTTCAGCTTATCCATCACGATCAGCCGCTCCAGGCCGGGCGTGTCGGCGAAGAGGGGGGTGGTGAGCGCGCTGCCGACAATGGTGAACCGGGCTTCGGGAATCTCCTCGGCAAGGGTCCGGATCAGGCCGGACGCCAGCACGGCGTCGCCGATCCGGCTGGAGGTGATGAACAGAATCAAGAAGGGCTTAGGGGCCATGACCACCAGTCTATAGGGCGATGCCCCCTGGCGCTCCAGGGCGTCGACCGCCACATTGGGCCTATGTCGTCACACCTTTTCGTCACGCCGCTGGAAGACCGGGCCCTGATCAAACTGATCGGGCCGGACTGGCGCGGATTCCTGCAGGGCCTCGTCACCCAGGACGTCGAGACCCTGGCCGCCGGCGAGGCCCGGTTCGGGGCGATGCTGACGCCCCAGGGACGGCTGCTCTACGATCTGTTTCTGGTTGGGCAAGAAGATGGCTGCCTGATCGACTGCCACGCTCAGGTCCGGGACGCCCTGGTCCAGCGCCTGACGATCTATCGCCTGCGGGCCAAGGTCGAGATCGCGCTTCTGGACTCGCCGGTGCTGGCGCTGTGGGGCGGCCCAGCGTGGGGAGGGCCCGCGCCGGCCGGATGGGTCGCCGATCCGCGCCTGCCCGCCTTGGGGTTCCGTGGCTACGGCGTCCCGGCGCCGGCCGACGCCGCCCTGGCTGACGAGGCCGCCTATGCCCGCCACGCCCTGGATCTGGGCGTGCCCGGCCCCGCCGACTGGGGCAGCGACAAGACCTATCCCATCGAAGCCAATTTCGACCTTCTGAACGGCATCGACTTCAAGAAGGGCTGCTTCGTCGGCCAGGAGACAACCTCGCGCATGAAGCGCCGGGGCGCGGTCAAGACCCGCATGCTGCCGATCACCTTCGACGGCCCCGCTCCGAACGCCGGCTCGGAGGTGTTGAACGGGACCCTTCGCGCCGGGGAGGTGCTGTCGGGATCCGCCGGCCGCGCCATGGCCGCGGTGCGCCTGGACCGGCTGGAGGGCGACCTGGCCCTGGCCGACGGCCGTCGCTCCCGTCCGGACTGGCCGGCGTGGCTGAAGGCGGCTGTCGATGGCTGAGGACCTTGTCATTCGCCCCGTCGAGCGGGACGACTACGACCAATGGCTGCCCCTGTGGGAGGGCTATAACGCCTTCTACAAGCGATCCGGCCCCGCCGCCCTGGCGCCGCAGATTACCGCCATGACCTGGTCGCGGTTCTTCGACGCCTATGAGCCGGTGCATGGGCTGGTGGCGCAGCGCGGCGACACCCTGCTTGGCCTGGCCCACTACCTCTTCCACCGCACCACCATCGCCATCGCCCCCAACTGCTACCTGCAGGACCTGTTCACCAGCGAGGCGGCGCGAGGCAAGGGCGTCGGCGGGGCCTTGATCGAGGGCGTCTACGATCGCGCCCGCGCGGCCGGGTCACCGCGGGTCTACTGGCAAACCCGGGAGACCAACCACACCGCCATGCAGCTCTACGACAAGGTGGCCGCGCGGTCCGACTTCGTCGTCTACGCCAAGGTGTTCTGACCGATCGGGCGCGCGTCCCACGTCGGCGTGCCGCGTCGAAGCGGCGCCTTGAGCCGACCCGCCGCTAGGGGCCATGCTCGCGAGAGAATCAGAGGGGTCGCCGGATGCAGCGGAAGCGACAAGGATGGATGCGCGCGGCCGGCGCGACTTTGCTGGCGGCGACGATGCTGACGCCCTGGCCTGCCCTGGCGGCCGACTACTGGTTCCTGGGCGAGGGCAGCGATGTCTACGACTTCGTGGACATCAGCCGGATCACGCCGCTGGATGACGGTGCGCTGCAGGCCTGGACCACCCGCGTGCTCGAGGGCAAGAAGGCCAAGGGCAAGAAGGTCAAGACGGTGCTGTCCCTGGCGGTGTTCTATTGCGGCCAGGACGCCATGCGCCTGGTCCGGTCGGTGGAGTACAGCGCCAATGGCAAGCTCGTCGCCGACAAGGACGTTTCGCAGGGACCGCCGACGCAGATCACCCCCGGCACCGTGGGGGCCGTCGAATACGATTTTGTCTGCGCCGACCCCTTCGCACGCAGCGACAAGTACCGCGACCTGGGCGACATCGAACCGATCGCCCGCGCCGACAGCCTGTGGAAACAGACTCCGGGCCGGCGATCATGACAGCCGGCAACCGCATCGTCCTCTCCAGCGACCACGCCGCCATTCAGCTCCGACAGGCCATTGCCGTTCATATCGCGGCGCAAGGCTGGGCGGTGGTCGACATCGGACCGACGACGCCGGAGAGCACACACTATCCTAAGCACGGCGAAGCGGCGGCGCGGCTCGTCGCCTCCGGCGATTGCCGGTTTGGCATCATCCTATGCGGCGCCGGCCAGGGCATCATGATGGCGGCGAACAAGGTAAAGGGCATCCGTTGCGGCGTCTGCGGCGACACATTCTCAGCCCGCATGATCCGCCAGCACAACGACGCCAACATGCTTTCGATCGGCGTGCGCGTGGTGGGCGAAGGGCTGGCGCTCGATATCGTGGATGCGTTCCTGACCGCGCAGTTCGAGGGCGGCCGGCATGCGGCGCGGGTGGAGATGATCGGGGCGCTGGAGGGGTAGCGCCGTTCTTTGCTCTTTCTTCGGGAGAATAGGGCGTTAGGCCGCCCGCAGCGGAAGATCGCTGGCGGCGAAATGAGGCTGGCTGGGCGGCCGGTCCAGGGCGTTACTGACGGCCCGACCAGTCACGAAGGGTATGCCGACGGCGAAGCACAGCTCCAGCTCCGCCTGGGTGCGAACATTGGTGATCGCCGACCAGATCTTGCGCGTCCTGTAGGCGTCGCTCCGGCCGCTGAATCGGCGGATGGCGGCCGCGCGGCTCTTGGCGTCCCCCTCCGGCAGCGCGAATGTGACGCTGTTGGCCAGGCCCGGCGCCAGGCTCTCGACGGCGAAATCCGGGTCGGTGATCTGCAGGTCGATGGTGCCGAAATATTTGTGCAGGAAGTCCCTGAGCATGGGCATCACGCTGTAGGAGGGCTGGCGGGGCACGTCGTAGACGCAGGCCGCGAGCTGGGACCGCCGGATCTCGGGCAGGGCGGCCAGGAACTGGGCGTGGCGCTCGCGTTCGGCGCGGTGGATGATCGAGGCGTAGCAGATCGGCGTGAACAGGGAGCCGCTGCGCGGGGGCAGGACATCCAGGGCCCTGACGACGGCCGCCGTGGCCCGCTGGTCGTAGTCGTGGGCGGCCTGGGCGTTGGTGGGACGCAGGCCCTCGAGCAGGTTGAAACAGTCGTCGCGGGCCATCACTGAACTGCCGACGAACATCTCCTTGGGCGTGAAGTAGATGCCGTAGAACACCGGATCGACCAGCTTGGCGGCCTCGCGGGCCGGTGCGGCGCGGGGCGGGGCGGGCGATT
>DASVMY010000228.1:0-4983 GCA_036384135.1 Caulobacteraceae bacterium
ACCGGGATCTCGCAGAGCGCGGCCCAGACCGCCTGGGCCAGGGCGCCGCCGTGGGGATCCAGCGGCAGGTCGAAGGGCGTCGACGGGTCCGACAGCCGGGCCTGAACCGCGGCCAGGGTCCGGGCCATCGCCGCGTCATCCCGCACCAGACGCGCCTTGGGGAAGCGGGCCGCCAGGTCGCGGGCCAGGGCCTCGTCATGTTCGCCCAGCAGCACCGCGCTCAGGCCGCGATCCGAGGATGCCGCCAGCACCGTGCCGAAATCGCAGGGGCCGACGGTCCAGGTCAGGGTCTCGCGCGCCTCGTCCGGCCGGCAGCGCTTGCAGGCGCGGAAGCCGGCGGCGCGGGCGGCGTCGATCGTATCGAAGAACCGCACATTGCGGCGCAGGGGCCGGCCCGAACAGTCCGGGCGGCAGTAGACGCCGGTGGTGGTGACGGCGAAGACGAAGGCGCCCTCAGCCTGGCGGTCGCGGCGCTGCACGGCGTCCCAGCGGGCTTCGTCGCCAGGGTACGGGGTGTCGTAAGGAGTATGCATCGGGAAAGCTCCTGAATGATCCTGGAGCCAGTTTCGCGCACGGTCCGGCGCCGCGCATTCCGATGCTTGCGGTTCTACGAAAAACTTTCGTCACCCCGGACAAGCCGCCTCAGCGAGGGCCGGCGGGGATGACGGATGAATGTGGCTTCACCCCACCCGCCGCAGCAGGCTGGAGCGGATGAACTCCGGCGGCGGGGCGGCTTCGGCCAGGACAGCGTCGCGGATGGCGCGGGGTTCGCCGAACAGGTGTCCCTGGCCGTAGGCGATGTCGAGATCCAGCACGTCCACGACCTGGCGCTCGGCCTCGACCTTCTCGGCCATGATCTCGATGCCGTAGCGGCGGGCCAGGGCGGCGTAGTCGCCGGCCTGCAGGTCCGGCATGTCGCGGAACACCATGCCGCCGTCCTCGGTGTCCTGGAGTTCGTCCAGCAGCATCTCGGCGCCGATCTTGATGAACTTGACGTCGGCGCGGGTCATGTCCTGGAAGTCGAGGTCCAAGTCGTAGACCTTATCGATGGAGAAACGGAAGCCCAGGTCGGCCAGCTTGGCCATGTGGCGGGCTTCGACGCCGCCGCGGTTGTCGAACGCCGCCTGGCCCAGTTCGAAGATCAGGGCGCCGCCTAGATCGCGGTTGGCGGTCATGAACTCCAGGAACTGCGGGAAGAAGTCTTCGTCCGCCAGGCTGGCCAGGGAGATGTTGCAGAAGATGCCGACCTTGCGGTCCTGCTTGGCCAGGCGCCGCACGATCTGGACGCAGCGGAACAGCAGCAGGTTGTCGATGGCGGTGACCAGGCCGCCCGGCTCGGCGACGGTCAGGTACTCGGCCGGCATCATCACCCGGCCGGTCTCGTCGCGCAGGCGCGAATAGCTTTCGTAGAAGACCGTCTTGCGCTGGGGCAGGGCGACGATGGGCTGCAGGTAGAGATCGACGCGGTTGGCGGCCAGGGCCTCGCGCACGGTGTCCAACAGGGCGTTGGACTGGCGCGCCATGGGCGTATCCATAGGCTTGGCGATCTGGGCGGCGGCCACCTGGACGGTGAGTTGGTCCTCCAGGCGTTGACCCATGCGATGGACCATGTCCTCAAGGTGGTGGACCTCGTGTTCCAGCTCTTCGGACCGGCGCTGGGCGTCGTCGTGGACGCTTTCGACAGTCTGGATGAAGCGGGCGTCAATCTTCTCGATCTGGGCGGCCAGGATCAGGTGGGCGTCGCGCAGGCTGTCCAGGTCGGCGCGCAGGGCGTTGGTTTCCAGGGCGCGGGCGATCAGGCCGTGGAAGGCGAAGCAAAGCCCCAGCGTGGCGATGCCCCCCGCGACACCCGCGCCCGCATCGCCCGCGTAACGCCAGAGAACCAGCGAGACGATGGCGGCCAGACAGAGATAGGCGCCGGCAAGCAGCGCGAGGATCAGAGTGCGCATAGGCGACCCGAAGAAAGCGATTCGTGCAAGATTATCGACACGTGGGAGCGCCGAAGTCGAATCTCTTCAACCCTTCGCCCCTGCGATGTTTTCGCACGAGTCGGCAAGGTCAAGATACTGGGCGTTAGTGGGACTGCTTTGGGCGGGCGTTGAACAGGGGAGCGATGGTCCAAGGCAAGGCCCCGCTCATCCTTCTCTCGCAAGGGGAGAAGGATGAGCGCGCGCGAACACGAGATCGGGCGCGTTTGAGGCTGGCCGCTACCGCGTCGGAACCGGGTGTTCGCCGCGGTAGTCGTAGAAGCCGCGATTAACCTTGCGGCCCAGCCAGCCGGCCTCGACGTACTTCACCAGCAGCGGGCAGGGCCGGTACTTGGAGTCGGCCAGGCCTTCGTAGAGCACGTTCATGATCGACAGCACCGTGTCGAGGCCGATGAAATCGCCCAGTTCCAGCGGCCCCATGGGATGGTTGGCGCCCAGCTTCATGGCCGTGTCGATGGCGTCCACCGTGCCGACGCCTTCGTACAGGGTGTAGATCGCCTCGTTGATCATCGGCACCAGCACGCGGTTGACGATGAAGGCCGGAAAGTCCTCGGCGTTCGCGGTGGTCTTGCCCAGGGACTTGGCGAAGTTGACGGCGGTGTCGTAGGTGGCCGCGTCCGTGGCGATGCCCCGGATGATCTCCACCAGCTTCATCAGCGGCACCGGGTTCATGAAGTGCAGGCCGATGAACCGCTCCGGCCGGTCGGTGACCGAGGCCAGGCGGGTGATCGAGATGGAGGAGGTGTTGGACGCCAGCAGGGTGTGGTCGGTGAGATGCGGCGCCAGCGCCCGGAAGATCTGCTTCTTGATCTCTTCGTTCTCGGTGGCGGCCTCGATGGCCAGGTCCGTCGCGCCGATCTGGTCCAGGCCTTCGGCGCCGCGGATGCGAGACAGGGCGCCGACGCGGTCGTCTTCGCCGATGATGCCGCGCGTCACCTGGCGCGTCAGATTGTGATCGATGAGGACCAGGCTTTCCTTGATCCGGTCGGGCGCCAGGTCGTTGAGGAGCACATCGTAGCCGGCCAAGGCGCAAACATGCGCGATTCCGCTGCCCATCTGGCCCGCGCCAATCACGCCGACCGTCTTGATATTTGCCATTAAAGTCCGCCTCGGGCGTTTGAATTGGGGCGCATCCCCGTCACGGCGCCCGTTCTTATGACAGCTTTCTAACACGAGGTAGGCCGACGTCGCCAAGTGTTTGCTGCGATGCAGCGTGACGTCGGGCCAGGCGCCGCCTTCTCACCGCCGCCACACCACCCGATGGTTGTATTAATTCGCCGTCATGTATGGCAAGCTACCTTGCTATAACAGCTACCTTGTGAGACACAGGGGTTCGAAACAAGGCGAGGCGTCATGGTGGAAGCCGTCCAAGTTCAGTTGAAGAAGGGGGTGCTGGAGCTCTGCGTCCTGGCCCTGCTCTCGCGGGCCGACAGCTATGCCTATGAGATTGCCAGCCGTCTGGCCGAGGGGATCGATATGGGTGAGGGCACCATCTACCCGCTGATGCGGCGCATGCAGGACGACGGGCTGGTGGAGACCTATCTGGTCGAATCCCCCGCCGGCCCGTCGCGCAAATACTACCGCCTGACGCAGGCCGGAAAGACCAGCCTCGTCACCCAGAAGGCCGCCTGGGGCGCCTTCGTGACGGCGGTCAACGACATCCTGGGAGAGGCGCAATGACCCGCGACGCGTTCATCGCCCGCCTGCGCGCGGGGCTGCGGGGCCTGCCGCCGGCCAAGATCGCCGACATCGTCGCCGACTACGACACCCACTTCGCCGAGGCCGCATCGGCCGGACGCAAGGAAGAAGACGTGGCCGCCGCCCTGGGCGATCCCGATCGCCTGGCCCTGGAGTTGCGGGCCGAGGCCGGCCTCCAGCGCTGGGAAGAACAGCGCAACCCCTCCGCGGCGGCGCAGGCGGTGTTCGCCGTGCTGGGCCTGGGCGCCATCGACCTGATCATCCTGCTGCCGATCCTGATGTGGGTCCTGGGCGTGCTGCTGGGCTGGCTGGCCATCGCGGTGGCCGGGACCATCGGCGGCGCGGCGATCATGGTCGCCGGACCATTCCTGAACTTCCCGGGCGGTCCGGCGGCGGCGATCTTCGCCGGGCTCGGCCTGCTGGGCGGCGGTGTCGCCGCCGGGGCCTCCCTGACCCTGGTCTGCATCGGCCTGGTCAATCTGCTCGTCTGGTACGGGCGCCTGCACTACCGGCTGCTGAAGCCGGCAATCGATCCTCAAGTCTGATCTGAACAGACACGCCAAGGGGCATGCCATGATCCGCGTACTCGTCCTCACCACGGCCGCCGGTCTCGGGGTCTGCGTCCTGTGCCTCTCGATCGCCATGGCCATCGGCGGCAGCGGCCTGCTGGAACACGGCTGGTCGTTCCCGCACGGGGTTCACGTCGACGTCGAAGGCCATCACCGCCACGGCGACGACGGCGGCCCGACCACGACCCGCGAGCTCACCTGGGACGGCGCCACCAGCCTGGAGGTCGATGCGCCAGCGGACATCCGCTACACCCAGGCGCCCGGACCGGCCAAGATCACCGTCACCGGCCCGGCCGGGGCGGTGAACGATCTCAGCGTTTCGGGCGGCAGCATCGACTACGACGGCCCCAGACACGGCCCACGCCTGCTGATCGTGATGAGCGCGCCCAGCGTCGACCGCTTCGAACTCGACGGCGACAGCCAGCTGACGGTGCAGAACTACGACCAGGACCGGCTGAAGATCGATATCGACGGCCACGCCAACGCCAATGTCCAGGGCAAGGCCCGCGCCATCGACCTGACCCTGTCGGGCCGCGGCGACGCCGATCTAAGCCAGGTGGCCGCCCAGGAGGCGCGGGTGGACATCTCCGGCTCGGGTTCGGCCAAGGTGGCGCCCAAGGCCTCGGCCGAGATCGACATCTCCGGCTCCGGCGAAGTGAACCTGATGGGCCACCCGGCCATCGTGCACAGCGACGTCAGCGGCAGCGGCCGCATCATCCAGTCCGACG
>DASVMY010000229.1:0-1980 GCA_036384135.1 Caulobacteraceae bacterium
CCCGCGCTCTGCGTGAACCCCGTGCTGGGCGCGGCGACCACGGCGGAGGCGCCCGCCCGGCTCAACCTGGGCGCCGTCAACGCCACCGGGCTGGAGTGGGGCGCAAAGCCAGGCTTCCTGGTGCGCCAGGTCTCGGCCCAATGCAGCGACGGCCTGCTGCGGATCACCCGGCCTCGCTCCGACAGCCTGCAGCCTTCCGGCAGCTGGGCCATGCGGCTCAAGGCGCCCGGCTACAACCTGTTCTACGCCGACCTGCAGGCGGATGCGGCGGCCAGGCTGGCGGCGTGGTCGGCGGCGCATGTGTTTCCGCCAAGTCGGTGAAACCTGGGCGTTGAAGAGGTTGCCTGACTCCCTGCAGGGCCGCCGCGAATCTCCCCTCCCCCTTGCGGGGAGGGGTCGGGGGTGGGGGTGCAAGCACAACCTTGGCCGATTTGTCTGAGGCCGTATGCAGCGAAATCAGCAGCGATTGAGTCGACACCCCCATCCCCAACCCTTCCCCGCAAGGGGGAAGGGGGCTTTCAGGGCGACCTTCGACTTCCGCAACACCTCCCTTGCGGAAGAAGAACGCCTGTCACCCCGCCTCGTTAAGCCCCGACACCGCCCGCCAGTCGAACAGCTCCTGCAGCACCCGCACCGCCTTGCCCCGCTCCGTGACCAGCCCCGGATCGCGGGCCAGGATCAGGCGGGCGTCGTCGGCGGCCACGGCGATCAGGTCGCGGTGGGCGAAGGGGTCGGCCAGGCGATAGGCGGGAAAGCCGCTCTGTTTCAGGCCCAGGGGATCGCCGCCGCCGCGCAGCTCCAGGTCCTTCTCGGCGATCAGGAAGCCGTCGTCGGTGCGGCGCAGGATGTCCAGCCGCCGGGTGGCGATCTGCGACAGGGGCGGATCGTACAGCAGCACGCAACTGCTCTCGGCCGAGCCGCGGCCCACGCGGCCGCGCAACTGGTGCAACTGGGCCAGGCCGAAGCGCTCGGCCTGTTCGATGATCATGATGCTGGCGGCCGGCACGTCGACGCCCACCTCCACCACGGTGGTGGCCACCAGCACCGACAGCCGCCCTTCGGCGAACTCCGCCATCACCGCGTCCTTCTGGGTCGGCGGCAGCTTGCCGTGGATCAGGCCGACGCGGGCGCCGAACACCTTTTGCAGGCTGATGGCGCGGGCCTCGGCGGCGGCCAGGTCGGTGAGCTCGGACTCCGAGACCAGGGGGCAGATCCAGAAGGCCTGGGCGCCTCCGGCCACCGCCTGCTTCAGCCGCGCCACGATCTCGCCGATGCGCGGCATGGGGGCGGCGCGGGTGGCCACCGGCTTGCGTCCCGGAGGCTTCTCCTCCAGGCGCGAGACGTCCAGATCGCCAAAGACGGTGAGCTCCAGCGTACGTGGGATCGGCGTGGCGGACATGGCCAGCAGGTGCGTGCTCTCGCCCTTGGCCTGCAGGCGCGCACGCTCGGAGACGCCGAAGCGGTGCTGTTCGTCGATCACCGTCAGCGCCAGGGAGTGGAACACCACGTCGTCCTGAAAGAGCGCGTGGGTGCCGACGGCCACCGCGGCAGTACCGTCCGCCAGGGCCTCCAGCTTCTCAGCCCGCCCGGCGCCCTTGTCCCGGCCGGTAAGCAGGACCGCGCGCACGCCCTGGGCGGCCAGGGGCGCCTGCATGGTCTCGAAATGCTGGCGGGCCAGGATTTCGGTGGGGGCCATCAGGGCGGACTGCAGGCCGGCGGCCGCGGCGTCGGCCATGGCCAGCATCGCCACCACGGTCTTGCCGGCCCCGACATCACCCTGAATCAGCCGGGTCATCCGCTGGCCGGCCTTCAGGTCCCCGCGGATCTCGGAGAGGGCGCGTATCTGGGCCCTGGTGAGGCGAAAGGGCAGGGCGGCTTCCACCCGGTCGGCCAGGGCGCTGGAGCCGATGGCCGCCGCGGGCTGGACGCGGCGCTCGTGCTTGCGCTGGGCCAGGGCCAGCTGGTGGGCCAGCAGTTCGT
>DASVMY010000230.1:0-2383 GCA_036384135.1 Caulobacteraceae bacterium
AAGCCCGGCGCGGTGGCCGGGTCGAGGCTGGCGAACTGCGCCGTGATCGCGCCCAGGCGCTTCACCGCGCCGGTGTAGTTGTTGGCGTAGTGGCTGGTGAGCAGCTTCTCCGAGAGGCCCGCAACGGCCTTCGGATCGAAGGGCATCGGCGCCGGCTTTGGCGCGAAGGCCACCCCCGCCGGCGTCGTTGCCGCAGTCGCTGGCGGTGGCGGGGTCTCGGCGGCCGCGCCGGCCGAAGCGGCCATGGCGATGAGGGTCGCGCCGGTGAGGACTCCGCGGCGATCGACGGTAGGTTTGGTCATGATCAGGCTCCGGCGTTGGTGGCGGGGGAAGGGGGCGTGGGCGTTGGTTACGCGGCCGCCAAACGCCGCGCGACGCAGCGGGCGATTTCGGCGGGCGCCTCGTCGGGGATTGGGAAGACGCTGCTGACGTTGATTTCGCAGAGGACGTAGGTGTCCTCACCGGCCGCGGTCCTGGGGCCGTAGAGGAAGTCCGCATCCCAGACCACCGGCAGGTCGGCCGGATCGACGTCCAGGATCCGCGTCATGGCCGGAACCCAATCGGTCTCCAGGAGCGCTCGCAGGGCCTGGAACGGCGGATAGTCGGCCCCGGACATGATCCGTGGTCCCGGCAGGGCGGCCTCGGGCGGCTCGTCTGGGCCGGGGGGCGGCATCAGGGCCTTGATCAACTGGCGGCCAAAGCCCACCACCCGGTCCTGGACCAGATAGGCCCGGATCATCCCTTCGGGCAGGCGCGCCTGGAACGGCTGGTCGATGATCCGGCCCTCGCCTTGGAAATAGACCTGGCAGCGGTCCATGAAATCGCCCAGCCGCAGCCTCTCGATCTGGCTGCCCCGCTGGGCGTGCAGCACCTCGACACGGGGGTCTTCGATGGGGGCGTCCTCGCCGGCGCCGTGATCCCCCGGCAGGCTCACCTTCCAGACGCCCTGGCCGCCGTTGCCGCGGTTCTGCTTCAGCACCCGAGATCCGGTGGCGCGAAGCCGGGCGGGGAACTCGGCCCGAAACGCCTCGGGCGTCGCGTAAAGGTGGGTGTCGGCGCCCCAGCCCAGGTGACGCGTGCGATGCAGGACTTCCTTGACGCCCATCTTCAGGATCACGTCGGGGTTGGCGCTGACCCACACCCCTTGAGCGGCGACCTGGCGCAGAAGGGGGTCCAGGCCGGAGCGGTCGCGTCCATCGGAAATCGGATCGACCCAGACCAGCACGCCGCGCGCGCCGAGCAGTTGATCCAGCACCTGCCCGGCCGTTTCCTCGCAGTACACGGCCGGCTCGGCGACGATCCCCCGGTCGGCCAGGGCTTCGAAGACCCTATGCAGGCGGTTGTTCTGCGGGGTCGCCTGCGTCCGGGCGGCGGAGTCGCCGCGCCAGACCAGCGCCACACGATCCCGCCTCACGCGACCCTGACTCTTAGATTCCGTTCCGGCCGTGCGAACCATGCCCGTGCTCCGCCCCGCCGCGACCGCGGCGTTTGGAGCGGGTCTTGGGCGGCGAACCGCCTTGGGCCGGGCGCCCGCTGAAGGCCCGACGCCGCAACGATAGTCCCCGCCGCCGCGCTTGGCCAGCCTGCCCCCATGGTCCTCAGAGCAGGGCGTTGAGCTCGCCGGAAAAGCGCTCGAGGTTGGCGTCGGGGCCCGGGTAATAGAGGCCGTCGTCGCCGCGGCGGATGTGGCCGGCGCCGATCATGATGCGCAGCTTGCGCCGGACGGTCTCGCGCGGAATGCAGGTGATCTCCGCGATGCTGAAGGGGTTGAGGCCGTGGGGCGGCGCCAGGGCGCCGGCGGGAGGTGGCGCGGCCCTCTGGTGGGCTAGCTCGGCCAGCATGACGATCATGTAGATCAGGTACTGGTCCAGGTCGCCGCCGAAGCGGCGGCGCATCTCGATCAGGCCCACGGAGAACCGGCCGCCACGCTTGTAAAGCCGCCGCAGCTCGTCGCCAGGAGAGGGGCGGGGCGTGGTGGGTGTGGACGCGTCGGGCAGAGACGCCTCGTCGTCGATGGCCAGGCGCCATGAGCGGGAGACGGTAGGCCGCACCGGCGAATAGGACAGGCGTCGGCCCAGGTGGTCGGACGGCGCGCGGTAGTCCAAGGTCCGCATCCAGACGATCGGCGCGCGAGGAGACACGGTGGGAGGCGCCGCGGTAGGAGAGTCCGGGACGGTCAGGGCCGACGCGGATGTAGAGGCAGGATTGGCGGTCGGCCGGCCGATAGACATGGTGAGCGATCCCAGTCGCCACCCCCGCCTGAGGTTCTAAGCGGGCTTGGCGAACGGGCCGTTAACGTGGCCGCGGGTTTTTGCCCTATCCTGTGGAAAGAATTGTGCATTTCGTGACAGGAAGCTGTGGAGCCAATTCCCGTTCACGCCCC
>DASVMY010000231.1:0-2636 GCA_036384135.1 Caulobacteraceae bacterium
AGAAGGACGAGAAAGTGCGATTTCAACCCTCACATAACTTGCTGATATTATGGACGGTTTTGAGATGTGTGCATCGCCTAGCCGTCTTCGGGGAAATGTCGCCAATGGCGAGCGCAGCGAGGCGGGCGACGATGGGGGAAGTGGGCCGGTGCACTTACCTCTTCGGGATCCAGCGCGGCGTCGATGACAGCGTCTGATTGCGGGACCGCTGGTTTACGACAACGCTTCCCCCATCGTCGCCCGCCTCCGGCATTGGCGACACTTCCCCCGTAAAACACGGGGGAAGGGTTTCCTACTTCCGGTTCCGGCCGAAGTTGGGTTCGGCGCTTTCCTGGCCGGCGGTGATGATGCTGCGGCGGATGTCGCGGGTGCGGGTGAACAGCTCTTCCAGCTTGTCGCCCTCGCCCCAGCGGATGGCGCGCGACAGGGCCTGCAGGTCCTCGGTGAACCGGCCCAGCATCTCCAGCACCGCATCCTTGTTGGCCAGGAAGACGTCGCGCCACATGATCGGGTCGGACGCGGCGATGCGGGTGAAGTCGCGAAAGCCGCCGGCGGAGTATTTGATCACCTCGCCTCGGGTGACCTCCTCCAGGTCGGCGGCGGTGCCGACGATGTTGTAGGCGATCAGGTGGGGCAGGTGGGAGGTGACGGCCAGCACCAGGTCGTGGTGCTTGTCGTCCATGATCTCGACCTGGGAGCCGAGCGCCAGCCAGAAGTCGGTCAGGCGTTCGACGGCCTCGACATAGGGCGCGTCGGTACGGGCTTGGGGGGTGAGGATGGTCCAGCGGCCCTGGAACATGTCCGCGAAGCCGGCGTCTGGGCCGGACTGCTCGGAGCCGGCGATGGGGTGGCCGGGGACGGCGAAGCAGGTCTCCGGCACGGCCTTGAGGAAGGCTTCGGCCACCGCGGCCTTCACCGAGCCGACGTCGCTGATGGTGGCGCCGGGCTTCAGCGCCGCGGCGACCTGGGCGCAGGAGGGGCCGATGGCCAGCGGCGGGGTGGCGAAGATGACCAGGTCGGCGTCCTGGACCGCTTGGCCGGGATCGTCGGCGACGACGTCGGCGAAACCCAGGGCGGCGATGCGTTCGCGGGCGGCGGGGCTGGCGTCATAGGCGGCGACCCGGCCCACCACCGCGGCGGCGCGGGCGGCGCGGATCACCGACGAGCCGATCAGGCCGCAGCCGACCACGGCGAGCTTGGGGTAGAGGACTGTGCTCACGTCAGGCTTTCAGGAAGTCGGTGAGGGCGTCGACCACGGCCCGGTTGTGCTCTTCCAGGCCGATGGTGAAGCGCAGGTGGTTCGGCAGGCCGTAGTTGCCGACCCCCCGCACGATCAACCCGCGACGGGCCAGGAACACCTCGGCCTCGGCGGCGGTCTTGCCGGGCGTGACGGGGAATCCGGCCAGGATGAAGTTGGCGCTGGAGGGAACCACGTCCAGGCCAAGGCCGCCGAACTGCTGCACCAGCCAGGGCCGCCACTGCTCGACCAGGGCCAGGGACCGGGCCTGGAAGTCCTCATCCGCCAGGGCGGCGATGGCGGCGGCCTGGGCGGGGATGGAGGTGTTGAAGGGCAGGCGCACCCGGTCGATGGCGTCGGCCACGGCGGCCGGAGCGTAGGCCCAGCCCACCCGCAAGGCGGCCAGGCCGTGGAGCTTGGAGAAGGTGTGGGTAACGACGATGTTGCCGGCGGTCCGCGCCAGGTCCAGGCCGTCGGTATAGCCGGGCTCGGTGGCGAACTCGGCGTAGGCGCCGTCGAGGACCAACAGGACGCTGGGTGGCAGCTCGGCGTGCAGGCGGCGAATCTCCGCCTCGCCGATGATCGTGCCGGTGGGATTGCCGGGATTGGCCACGAAGACGATGCGGGTGCGCTCGTCCACCTGTTTCAGCAGTTCGTCGACGTCGATGCGGTAGTCCGGCTCCCTGGCCAGCTTCACCTCCGCGCCATTGCCCCGCGCGCCGATGGCGTAGGCGCCAAAGCCGAACTCGCCCTGGACGATGTTGTCGCCGGGCTCGAGGAAGACCTGGTTGATCAGGGCGAAGATCTCGTCGGTGCCGCAGCCCAGGACCAGGCGTTCAGGTTCAATGCCATAGCGTTGGCAAAGGGCTTCACGCAGCGCGGTCCCGCGGCCGTCGGGGTAGCTGTTCAGCTGGCCGGCCGCGGCGATGAAGGCTTCGCGGGCGGCGGGGCTGCAGCCGAGGATGTTCTCATTGGCTGACAGCTTGACGGGGTTGGCGACGCCCTCGGCGCCGGCCTTGCCGGGCACATAGGGATTGATGGCCAGGATACCCGGTCTGGGCTGGGGGCTCTTGGCGGCGAAGCGGTCGGCGGGGGCAGGGGCAGTCATGTGGCGGCTCTTACACGTCGAGAGGCGTCGGCGCAGCCCCGATCACGCCGGAAAGGCGTCCCGGGGCGCGGGCCAGGCGCGGGTCGTGGGTCTGGTAGAAGCCCACCAGGGCGAACAGCTTCAACCCGCCGGCCTCGGCTAGGCGCTCGCCGGCCACGCCGTCACGGGCCAGGGCGGTCAGCACCTGACCCGCCGAGCCGGGCGCGTCAGTGACCCAGAAGGTCTGGTCGGCTCCGGTGGGCTCCGGCCGCGCGTCGCCCACGGCCAGGGCAATGGTGTCGCCCAGCTGGG
>DASVMY010000232.1:0-58565 GCA_036384135.1 Caulobacteraceae bacterium
TGGCGATCGAGGAGGTCGAACACGGCTGGCGTCTGTGGTTCTACCACCAGCCCATCGGGCTCATCGACCACCTCGGCCGAAAACTGTCACCCATGTGTCCGGGCTAAACTGTCACCCATCTCTCCACTGGACACTCCGCAGGAGGTCGGATGAGGGGTCGACGAGGCCTTCGAGACTATCCTGCCGGCAAGCCAATCACCGCTGGTCCGACGACCCCTCATCCGTCTGCTTCGCAGCCACCTTCTCCCGCAAGGGGAGAAGGGACATTTGAGCCGTCCCCCGTGAGATTGTTGAAGGCGTTCGAACCCTAGCCCCCCACCCTTGAGCGATTCACCGCCCCCTCCGGGTCCAGCCTGGCCAGGAATTCCCAGACCTGCTTGGTCCACTTCGCATCGGCCAGGGCGTTGTGGCGGGCGCTGGATTGGTGGGGCAGTTCGGGGTCGCCCAAGTGCATGGCCCACTGGCGCAGGTCCAGGCAGTGCTGGGGGTAATGGAAGGGCAGCTCGCCCATGCCGCCGAACAGCCAGCAGAACATCACCCAGTCGTGGGCCGGGAAATAGCCCCAGAACTCCGGCGCCTCGTCGTGCTCGGTGAAGCGGCGGATGGCGTAGCCGATCTTCTCGCGCTCCATGCCAAAGCCCTCGAGTTGCGGCTTGACGTGCGCGAGCGTCCATTTGCTGGCCCGCGACCAGTCCACCTCATTGCTTTCGGCGTAGTACTCGCGCCCGTCCTCGGCGACGATGCCGATGCTAATCATGTCCAGGGTGTAGGGCTGGTCGATGAACTCGGTGTCGAAGAAGTATTTCACGGGCGGCCTCGCGGTGACGGGACCGAAGCTTAGCGCGGGAGGCTCGCCTGCGGTTGCGCTTGTTGCAGCGGTCGGCGGCCAAGGCCGTGGCGGCCTAGGGATTGGGCGCCGGGAGGTTGGGTGCTTGCCTTTGGCGGCCGAGGCCTCAATATCTGGGTGATGGAGCGTGTTGCATGGCGAAATTGACGGTTCAGCTTGAAGCCAAGGCGCGCAAGGCCACCACGCGGCCCAAGTCCGTCGTCGCCAAGACCTTGACCACCGCCGCCGGCGCCAAGCTGCGGGTGACCTCGCTGGACGCCAACAGCGCCTCGTTCGGCGCCGATTTCCTCTATGTGTTCAAGGCTAACGTGCGCAAGGCCCGCAAGGGCGCGGCGGCCAAAGTGAAGCCGGACGCCAAGCTTGCGCGCTGAGGCGCCGGAACTCTGGATCATCGCCGGCGCCAACGGATCCGGCAAAAGCACCGCCTATACGGAAGCCTCGGTCGAGGCGCCCACCGGCTCGATCTGGATCATCAATCCGGACGAGCTGTCCAAGCGGATCGCCGAGCATGAGGCGATCCCGCTCAATCCCGATGCCAACATCGCCGCCGTCACGCGGATCGAGACCTGGCTCTACGCCTCCATCGCCACGCACCAGACGGTGGGGGTGGAGACGGTGCTGTCGACGGCCAAGTACCGCGCCCTGGTGGAGGCGGCCCACGCCGAGGGGTTCCGGGTCCGGCTGATCTATGTGTTCCTGAAAAGCGCGGACCTGAATGTGGCGCGGGTGCGGCTGCGGGTGGCCAAGGGCGGCCACGATGTCGCCGAGGCGGCGATCCGCGACCGCCGGCGCCGCTCGTTCGAGCAACTGGGCTGGTTCTTCCGCGAGGCCGACCACGCCGAGGTCTACGACAACTCCGGCGCCGAACCGGCCCTGATCGTCTCCAAGGTCGACGGCGACCTGACCATCTATGGCCGGTTGATCGAGGAGCTGATGGCGGCGGTGGAGGTGTCGGAGCCGGACCTGCGGACGCTGATGGCGGGGAGCCGGGCGGCGGAGGGGGCGAAGAAGCGGCGGCGGCACAGGCGGAGACGGCGTAGCGCCAGCCGGACATCTGGGGCTCAAGGTTGACGCCTTTGAGTGCGTTGGTCCGTTATTGAGCCGGCGACAACAGTCAACCTACCTAGCGACGGCGTGACAAAAGTGAACAGGAAGACGCTGCACCCGCCTGCGCGAACTTGACCGAAGAGGGTAGTGAAGAGCGGTCGCTGGCTGGCGCAAGAACAGTAGGCACCAGTCAACGCGGCGCTGGCAGGATTCAGGTCGGGCATGAGCGCGCGCTATATGGCTACCTTGTCCTTGATGAATTTAACGCCAATGGCCATATGTGGATGATGCGCGATGTCAGTGGCGGCATCCACATAGAAAATCGATATTGTTCAATATGATAAACCACGGAGAGTGGAATCGCTTCCTTGCGCTTCCCCACACGAGGCGAGCTACTACCAATTTTCTCATCTTGTTGTTGAAATGTTCCGATATCTCAGGCATTCCTGTGGCGGGGGTTGAATGAGTCGATCGGCGCATTGGAGGCGCAGGCTATGGCCGAAAAGAACAGCTATCCGCAGCTCCCTAGTACTGTCTGGTGGGGCGTCCGAAACCTGTTGCAGAAGTCCCCCGGCATGACGCTTGATGAGCGCGGCATCGCAATCGAACTAGGGGTGCAGTCGGCCGCTGCTCGACAGTACATGGCTGAGTTAAGGCGTGTGGGCATCCTGAGTGACGATGGCAAAGCCACTGAACTGGGCAAAGCATGGCGACTTGATACAAGTTACGGGAGCGCCGTCGAACAGCTCATCACCAGCATCTACCCTGACAGCCTTGTACAGCTATCACCTCCCGAAGATGGGGATCGTCAGAAGGTAACCTCTTGGTTCACCCACGAGGGACTTGGTACCGGCACGGCTGGAAACAAAGCCGCCACATATCTCTTAATTGGCAGTCCAGTTCCTAATGAAGCTCCTTCGCGGGCAGCGTCGACTTCGTCATCGACCGCAAAAAAGGAAACACGACCTTCAAAGCGGGTTGAAGTGAAGCCGTCCACGCAGCCACCCGCACCAGTTAACCCAGGTAGCCAGCAACGAGTCGATGCAATCCCGCTGAACATCAATCTTCAGATTCACATCAGCGCGGATGCCTCCGGAGACCAAATCGAGTCCATCTTCGCTGCGATGAGGCGCTACCTTTACAATGACAACGCTGCTTGAGCGGATACGGAACCTCCAGGAACACATTCTCGAGGTCGGTTTGGCGCGATCGGTGCTGGCCCTCCCGGCTCCGCGTATGCTCGCGCTATCTGCCCCCAATTCCGAAGCTTCGGGCCTTTCCAGTGCCTATGGGCGGACCGTCACGGAATCCGAGATTAATGATGTGAGCCGCGACCTATTCGCGTCCGGCCACTACTCGTTAGCCGTGCAAGAGGCTCTCAAGGCCGTCGAGAAGTTCGTTCAAGAAAAGGTCAATAACACCGGACTGTCCGGTACGAAGCTCATGGAGGTGGTGTTTAGTCCAGACGCTCCGCGGCTATTCTGGAGCAATCGAAAGACTGCCTCGGAAGTGGACGAACAGAGAGGTTATCAACGGCTATACGCCGGCGCGATGCTTGGAATTCGTAACCCGGTGACCCATGAATTCAATTGGATCGACGATGGCGAGGTTGCACTCGAACTCGTGCTGTTTGCCCAGCATCTGCTGCGCAAGGCGAAAGCCGCTATAACTGCCGCTCCCACGCCCTAATCCCCATCCATCTTCAACGCCGCGATAAACGCCTCCTGCGGGATCTCCACCTTCCCGAACTGGCGCATCCGCTTCTTGCCCTCCTTCTGCTTGTCGAGAAGCTTACGCTTCCTCGACGCGTCGCCGCCGTAGCATTTGGCGGTGACGTCCTTGCGCAGGGCGCGGACGGTTTCGCGGGCGATGATCTTGCCGCCGATGGCCGCCTGGATCGGGATCTGGAAGAGGTGCGGCGGGATCAGTTCCTTCATCTTTTCCACCATGCCGCGGCCGCGGGCCTCGGCGCGGGTGCGGTGGACTAGCATCGATAGGGCGTCCACCGGCTCGGCATTGACCAGGATCGACATCTTCACCAGGTCGCCGGTCTTGTAGTCGGTGATGTGGTAGTCGAAGGAGGCGTAGCCCTTGGAAATGGACTTCAGCCGGTCGTAGAAGTCGAACACCACCTCGTTCAGCGGCAGGTCATAGACCAGCATGGCGCGCTGGCCGACGTAGCTGAGCTCCTTCTGCTCGCCGCGGCGGTCCTGGCACAGCTTGATCACCGAGCCCAGGTATTCGTCCGGGGTGAAGATGGTGGCGCGGATCCAGGGCTCGGAGATGGTGTCGATCTTCACCGGGTCGGGCAGGTCGGCGGGGTTGTGCAACTCCATGATCTCGCCGTTGGTCAGGCCGATCTTGTAGACGACGCTGGGGGCGGTCGCGATCAGGTCGAGGTTGAACTCGCGGCTGAGGCGCTCCTGCACGATCTCCAGGTGTAGCAGGCCGAGGAACCCGCAGCGGAAGCCGAAGCCCAGCGCGGCGCTGGTCTCCATCTCATAGGTGAAGGAGCTGTCGTTGAGGCGCAGGCGGCCGACGGCGGCGCGCAGGTCCTCGAAGTCGGCGGCGTCCACCGGGAACAGGCCGCAGAACACCACCGGCTGCACCGGCTTGAAGCCCGGGAAGGGGGTGTCGGTGGGCTTGCGGTCGTCGGTGATGGTGTCGCCGACGGCGGCGTCGGCCACGTCCTTGATCTGGGCGGTGAAGAAGCCGATCTCGCCGGGGCCCAGCTCCGGCTCCTCGGTCTGTTTGGGGCGGAAGACGCCCAGACGGTCGATCTTGTGGACCGAGCCCTTCTGCATCATCCGCACCTGCTGGCCGACCTTGATCACCCCGTCGAACACCCGGATCAGGACGATGACGCCCAGGTACGCGTCGTACCAGGCGTCGACCAGCAGGGCCTTCAGCGGCGCGTCGCGGTCGCCCTTGGGCGGCGGCAGGCGGGTGACGATGGCTTCCAGCACCTCATGGATGCCCTGGCCGGTCTTGGCGGAGGCTTCGATCGCGCCGGAGGCGTCGATGCCGATGACGTCCTCGATCTGCTGGCGCACGCGGTCCGGTTCGGCGGCGGGCAGGTCGACCTTGTTCAGGACCGGGACGATCTCGTGGTTGTTGTCGATGGCCTGGTAGACATTGGCCAGGGTCTGGGCCTCGACCCCCTGGGAGGCGTCCACCACCAGGATCGAACCCTCGCAGGCGGCGAGCGAGCGGGAGACCTCATAGGCGAAGTCCACGTGGCCGGGGGTGTCCATCAGGTTCAGGACATAGGTCTCGCCGTCGTCGGCCTTGTAGGTCAGGCGCACGGTCTGGGCCTTGATGGTGATGCCGCGCTCGCGCTCGATATCCATCGAGTCGAGCACCTGCTCCTTCATCTCCCGCGCGGTGAGGCCGCCGGTCTCCTGGATCAGGCGGTCGGAGAGGGTGGATTTGCCGTGGTCGATGTGGGCCACGATGGAGAAGTTGCGGATATGGGAAAGCTCAGTCGTCATGGGCCGGGCTGTAGAGCATTTCGTGCTGCGGTGCGAGGTGGGGGTCTTTCTCTTCTTCCCCCGTAGAAAACGGGGGAAGGAGAGTATCCTCTGTTCAACGCGGGTTCATGCGTCAGGCCGCAAAGCGGCCTAAAGTTGCGGTCAGGATTCGTGGACCGATGTTTGGAGTACCGCCATGGACCGCCGCACGCTTATCGTCTCGGGCCTGATCAGCGCCGTGGGGGCGCCGGCCCTGGCGCAGCAGAGCGACGACCAGCCCTATCAGCCCAGGCAAGCGGACCATCCCCGGGGCGGGGACCAGCAGACCGGCGATCAACAGACCGCCCCGGGCGGCGGCCGGGCGCAGACCTATTCGCGCGACGAGATGGTCAACAAGGTCTCCGACTTCATGGGCGTCACCGCCGAGGCGGCCGGCGGGGCCATCGAGCATATCTTCAAGGACAACGGCCGGCCCACCGGCTACATCGCCGGCGAAGAGGGCTCGGGCGCCTTCGCGGTGGGGCTGCGCTATGGCCGCGGCCTGCTCTACATGAAGCAGCGGCCGACCCAGGAGGCGTTCTGGCAGGGCCCGACGCTGGGCTTCGACATCGGCGGCAACGCCAGCCGGGTGTTCACCCTGTGTTATAACCTGCAGTACCCGGACGCCATCTATCGCCGGTTCCCGGGGGTGGAGGGCAGCGCCTATCTGGTGGGGGGCCTTGGCATCCAATACCAGCGCGCCGACGACATCATCCTGGCTCCGATCCGCGCCGGCGTCGGCTTGCGGCTGGGGGCGAACGTCGGGTGGCTGGGCTACAGCCGCCAGCGGAAGGTGCTGCCGTTCTGATCACACCCGTGCTGTCATCCCGGAAAGTCGCGCCAGCGACTTATCCGGGACCGCGGCAGGCGCTGGCGCAAGTTGTGATCCCGGTCCATCAGCGCTTGTCGCGGTCCCGGATATGCGCGGCGCGCATTCCGGGATGACAGGGTTTTGGGGGGCGCCGGCGGAACGTCAGTGCTTGACCGCGTGCGCCTCCGCCTCGGTCTTCTCGGCCATGCAGTGCAGCCAGTCCATCAGAGCCAGGAAGACGCCGGAGGCCACGAAGGTCAGGTGGATGACCACCTGCCAGATCAGGGTCTCCTGGGCTACCGGCACGGAACCCAGCAGCATGAAGGTCTTCAGCAGCGAGATGGCCGAGATGGCCACGATCGAGGCGATCAGTTTCAGCTTCAAGGACGAGAAGTCGACCTTGCCCATCCAGTCGGGGCGGTCTTTGTGGCCGGCGGTTTCGATCTTGGAGACGAAGCTCTCATAGCCGGAGAAGACCACGATCAGCACCAGGTTGGCGGCCAGGGTCAGGTCGATGAGGGACAGCACCAGCAGCACCCCGTCCTCGAACCTGGGACTACGGATGAAAAGCTTGGGCGCCTCATGGACGATATCGGCGGCGAACACCCACAGCAGGATCGGCAGGGCGACGATCAGGCCGACGTAGAACGGGGCCATAAGCCAGCGGCTGCCGAACAGCCCAGCCTCCAGCCAGCGCTCGAGGGCGGGGCCGAGGCCGGCGGCGGCGGGGCGGTGAGGGGCGGACATCGAGGCTCCGAAGCGGTGCGGTGACGCTTGCAAGGTCGCGGCGCCCGCCGGTGAAAGCAAGGTGCGCCGACCCCGCCGACCTCAATTGCCGTCGTATTCCACCGTGTAGGTCAGGGTCTGGTCGCTGTTTGCCGCCATTGCAACGCGCCAGTTGGGGTCGCCGGCCTTGAAACCGTGGGCGGCGGTTTCGGCGACGACCCGGAAGCCGGCGGCGCCGCCGCGCGGATGACGCACCTCCACCACCACCGGCCGGGCCTCGGCGTTGGTGACCTTAGCCTCGACGGAGAGCCGGTGGTGGTCGTGGCCGCCGCGGCGGGTGATGGTGTCGGCGACGATGCGCTGGGTGACCAGGACGGCGTCGGCGTCGCCGCATTTGAGCTCGAAAGGCTCGCCCACCGGCACATCGCGCTCGAGGCGATAGCTGCCCGCATAGCCCTCGCGGCCATCCGGCCCGGGGAGGCGGATCTGGACCATGCCGGCGGGCAAGCCGCGGCCCAGGCCATGGTCGGGCTTGTTCTCGAACCGCAGAACGACCCGGGCGGGGCTGGGGGCCGGTGCGTAGCCGCTTTCGTCGGCCGCCACCTGGTAGACATAGACCTGCTCGAACTTCACCGCCGGCAGGCCCAGGAACATCACCTGCTTGGTCTGGCGGGCGGCGACGGTGGTAGGTTCGGCCAGGGTATGGAGGTGGTAGTCGCCCAGCCGGGTTTCCTCGACGCGCTCGGCGGTGACCATCACCTCCTGGATCCTGTCCTGAGCCGGTCCGTTGAACCCTCCGTGCGCAATGAGCATGGGCGGCGGGGCGGGCAGGGGCAGGCTCGCGGGGACGACGCCGCGCGGGTGGTGGCTGTTGCCCATCGGCCAGCAGGCCAGGCTGACGCCGGGCGTCGAGACGTATGGCAGCTTGACCTCCACCCGCGACAGGTTGCCGGCGACCACTGCGGTGGGGGCATTGGCGAAGCTCATGGACGAGCGGTTAGCCAGGGTGATCCAGCCGCTGAGGTTCAAGGTGCGTCCATCCGGGGCGAGGCGGGCGACATAGTCGGCCGACCAGTCCAGACGCACGGTCAGATAGCTGAGCCGCACGGTGTAGCGGCCGGCGGTGGGGATGTTGACCACGGCCGAGAGGGTGGGCCGGTCGGCCAGGTCGGCGGGAACCTGGTCGAACACCAGCTTCTCCGGATCGCCGCTGCAGTGCAGGGCCTCGATGCGGCCGGCGATGTCGAGGACCACACCGTCCGGACCGGCGCGCAGGATGGCGGTCTCCTGCGTGGCCTTGCCGGTCTTGCGGTTGGTGCGGACGATGCGGACGGACTGGCCCACGAAGCGCTTGAGGATCGAGCCTGGGCCCAGCAGGTCGTAGTCGAAATTGCGTTCGACCACCGCGCCGGGCAGGCCCTCCACCGCGGCGCTTTCGGGGATGATGCCGTCGGCCACGCCCTGGAACCTGATCCGGCTGCGGCCGGCGGGGATGTCCACCGTGCGCTGCTCCACCACCATGGCCAGGCCCAGGGTGTCGTCGGCCTCCAGATCGCGGAGGCTTTCGGTGGTGGCGGGGCCGTCGCGGTAGATGGTGACGGCGACGGCGTCGGCCTTGGGGGAGGGGATGTCGGCGGCCAGCGCGGGGGTGGCGAAGAGGGTGAGGATGGACCGGAGGACGATCGCTATCAGCCTTCTCCCCTTGCGGGAGAAGGTGGCCGCGAAGCGGACGGATGAGGGGTCGATGGAACGTCGGGGATTGGCTTGCGATAGGGCTGGTCTCAGAGGAGCCGTCGACCCCTCATCCGACCTCCTGCGGAGGCCACCTTCTTCCGCAAGGGGAGAAGGATAAGTTGAGCGCAGCCTTAGCACCCTACCACCAGGTCTCGACCTGCATGGTCAGGGTCGTCTGCCCATTGGCCGGCACCGGCACGGACCAGCCGCGGGTGAAGGCGTCGATCTTCCGGCTGGGAAGGCTTTCCTTGACGATCTGGTTGTCGATCCACAGGCCGCCCTGGCGCAGCTCAACGGTCACCGGCGTGTCGCGGGCGTTGCGCAGGGCGTAGGACATCTCATAGCGGTAGCGGCGCTTGGAGATCACGTTGGTGGAGACCAGGGTCGGCTGCACCGTGACGTCGAAGGCGTCGCCGATCTTCACCGCCAGTTCGGAGCCCTGCGGCGTGTGGCCGATGGGGCTTTCGCCGACGAACTTGGGCTCGCCGGCCTGGTCGCGCTGATAGACCCGGATTGTCCCCGCCGGAAGGCCCGCGCCCAGGCCGCCGGCGGAGCTGTTCATGAAGTCCACCACCACCTGGGCGCTGGTGGGGTTGTCGTTGCTCTCGAACCAGGCGGAGTTCCACTGGTAGACCTTGTGGGCGGCGACCCCGTTGGCGTCGATGAAGCCCACCTGCTTGGTCTGGTTCTGGGCGATCGTGGTGCGCTCGGGCAGGGTGTAGATGTAGTTGTCGCCCAGCGCCCGGCCCGGGCCGGTGTTGTGCTCGCTGCCCGCCTGGCGGACGCCGACGATGGTGCGGTTGGGCAGGTAGCTGGGCCGGGATTGACCCAGGCTCACATCACCTGCCACCAGCTGGGTGAAGGCGTTGGGATAGTTGACGCCGGACTGGTTGGTCAGGGTGATCCAGCCCTGGAAGTCCAGCTTGCCGGCCTTCTCATCGAACAGGGCCACATAATCGGCCTTCCAGGCCAGGCCGCTGGTCAGGTAGCTGAGGGCCGCGGGGCGGGCGGCGGCATGGTCGCTGTCCACCGTCACCGACAGGGTGGGCAGGGCGCGCAGGTTGTCGGGCACCTTGTCGAAGATCACCCGGGTGGGCACGCCATCGTCGCGCAACACCTCGATGCGGTCGCCGATGCGCAGGACCACACCCTCGTTGGCGGCCAGGACGGTGGCGGTCTCGGTGACCTCCGCCCCGTTGCCGGGGTTGGTGCGGACGATCTTCACCTGCTGGCCTACCGCCTTCTCCATCAGCTTGGAGGGGGTGAGCAGGTCGTAGTCGAAATTCTGTTCGACGATAGAGACGCCGTCGGCGGACAGGGAGACGGTCTCGGGGCGGATCAGGGAGGAGACCTCCTTGAACTCCAGGCGCTGGCGGCCCTTGGCGATGTCCAGCTGGCGGACGTCCTGAACCAGGGCCAGGTTGGCGTTGTAGATGGTCACCGACAGGCCGGGCGCTTCGGCGGCGCGCGCTGATCCGGCCGCCGCCATGAGACTGGCGGCGAAGAGAAGCTTCCTGAGCATGACGCCTCCGGTTGTTTCGCCGGAGGGTGTCACGGGGGGCGGGTGAGGTCGAGGGGCGAGTAAACGGCCGGCTGGCGCCGCGCCGTCCGGGGCTTATGCTGGCCTCATGACTTCGATCCTCGCCATCCACGCCCATCCGGACGACATCGAGACCCTGGCGGCCGGGACGCTAGCGCTGCTGGCGGCCAAGGGGCATCGGATCGTCATCGCCACCATGACGGCGGGGGACTGCGGGTCGGCGGAGTATTCGCCGGAGGAGACCGGGCGCATCCGGCGCCGGGAAGCGGCCGCGGCGGCGGCGATGATCGGGGCGGAGTACGTCTGCGTCGGCCTGCCGGACCTGGGCGTGTTCAACGACGACGCCACCCGGCGGCGGGTGACCGAGGCGGTGCGCGCGTCGGCGCCAGACCTGGTGATCACCTCGGCGCCGGCGGACTACCACCCCGACCACGAGGCCACCAGCATCCTGGTCCGCGACGCCTGCTTCGCCGCCTCGGCCCCGAACTACAAGACCGGCGAGGCGCCGCCGCTGGAGGGCATCCCGCTGCTCTATTTCATGGACCCCATCGGCGGGCGCGACCGCGAGGGCCGGCCCGTGCCGCCGGAGTTCGGGGTGGATATCGGGGCGGTGTTCGAAACCAAGCGGGCCATGCTGGCGGCGCACCAGAGCCAGGCCAGCTGGCTGCTGAAACAGCATGGCATTACCGACTATGTGGGGTCGATGGTGGCCTGGTCGCTGAAGCGCGGCAAGGAGCTGGGCGTCGAGCACGCCGAGGGCTTCCGGCAGTACCGGCATCAGCCCTACCCCAAGGCGCCTGTGCTGCAGGGGCTCGTGGGGGAGGCGTTGATCGCGCCCTAATTCTTCCCTCGCGACACCGGCGAAAGCCGGGGGAGTGGGGGAAGTGTCGCCAATGCCAAGCGTAGCGAGGCGGGCGACGATGGGGGAAGTGGGCGGGTTAGCTTGCTCGTCAGGACCCAGCGCGGCGTCGATGGCGGCGTCCGATTGCGGGGCGCTGGTTTACGTCAACTCTTCCCTCATCGTCGCCCGCCTTCGGCATTGGCGACACTTCCGGTCTTATGGCGCAGACACACCCAAATGAATGCAGGTGTTAGTAGCCAACCTGACCGATGCCGATCCTGTTTTCGTACTGCCATGTCAGCGCTTCACCCAGGCCCGCCAAATCGGCCATGACCGTCGAGGCGTCCACCCCGAAGTAGTACAGCCGTTTCCGGAACTCGCCCCAATGCCTCTGTTCAATGTCGAAGGTCTTCACGTCCTTTGGCTTGTACGGAACATTCGGTGTTGGGTGGATTGAGAAGCAGCCCCGCTGGGCTCGCACTCTAGGATGCCAATGTGGCGCGACCATGAATTTTGGTCGGCTTCCCTCCCACTTGAAGATGTCTGGGTCATCTTCATTCACAAGAGTCGCTGGCGATACGAAGGCGCAATAGACCCTAGCGACTTGCTCCTCCTTGGCATGCGCAGAACTCGTGGCGAACCATGCTGCCATCAGGGGGTTGGTCGTCCAGTCCAGCAATCGCGTCGGCACGCCGTGGTGCTGAGCGAGCGCAAGCCACTCAATCGATTTCGCTGGAATAGTTGCGAGACCTAAGTGTGCGCGGCGCCGGAACGTGTCGAAAACTCGCTTCTCCCGTTGCGCCAGATTGATTTTACGTCCGTCAATATCGACGGTCTTGTGCCACTCGGCCCCCTCATGGCCGCGCCCGACCTTCGGCAACAGGGCATAAGTGTTGTTCGAAACACCCCTGAACCAGCGATTGTCACGCGCATTCTCGTTGCAGAAATCAAGGAAGGCGCCCCACTTCTCGGCCGGGCTCCTTTTTGTGACGATGACCTTCATGGTTCTGACGGCCCTATCAAGGATTTGGTGCGCTACTATCGATAACTACCACAGCCATACCGCACACCGAATCGATCATTAAGCTTCAGCTTGTACGCGGCGGCGTATGGCCCACAAGCAGCACGCCGTCTCCCAACTCGAACGCCACTATCGCCGCATCCGGGGCGAGTTAGCCCAGATCGAGGAAGAGATCGTCCGCGCTGGCACATCTGGCCCGGTGCTGCGTGACCGCAGAGCCCCCGAGTTAGTCCCCCGCAATGAGATGCTTGCCCATATCGCGGCATGTATCGGCCTGTTCGATCCCGATTGGGCGCCCGTTCAAGCCCCGCCTATCAAACCACGTAAGCCGTCAGACCCCGACAAATGGGGACGCCTACTGAATTGGGCCTATGATGTCTTGCGACCCGCGCCAGAGCCGATGACCAGCGTCGAAATCCTCGACGCGTTGTGGAAGACAGGTCGGGTCACCAAGAAGCAGGCGCAGGACTATCGCGCCCGCCTGACGACCCTCCTACGCGGCCAAGAGCGCCTGGGAGCCGTTCGGTCGACCGGCGCCAGACCCTTGCACTGGAGCATCATACGAGCGCCTAGCAGGGCCTTGGCGCGCACGGAATGACTCGGTTGCGTCTGGGCGCGTCAGGGGCCTGCCAGCGCTGCCAGTAGCCTGCCCAGCGGCGTGAGGCCGGCGCTTTGGTGACAGCGGCGATCAGCATCTTCCATTGGTCGCCGTTAGACTTCCTGCGGTAGTCTTCTCGCCAGGAACATTCGTGCGCGTAGAGGTCGATATTGTCGCCGACCATTCGGTAGTAGACGCCATCCTCGGCGCGCTTCACCCGAGCGAAGAACCCTTCGACACCGTTGCTGTGGATGCCGTCGATTTGGTAGCCGGCCTTGTGCTTGATCGTCTTGTGCGGGCCGATGTAGCCCAGGCTGAAGCCCTCATCGCTGATCATGGTCGAACCAAAGACGACATTGTCGCGGATGAAATCGGTCCCCGCGACAGGATCGCGGTAGTGAGATTCGTGGCCGAAGATAGCGACACGGGTCTCGCCGTCCGGGCGCCGTTCGCGGATCGCTACAATCGTCTTTAGTGCGCTCGGTGCGCCAACGCGGGTCTCCTTGCCCTTCTCCTTGAGCCGGCCCTTGCGCGAGTGACCACCGATCTCGGTGCCATCCACTTCGATGACCCCATGAAGCAGGCGTTTCGACCTAGACAGGAGGATCGCCTCCCGGAGTTTGCCTTCCAGCACGAACGACGTCTTGTAACTGCACCCGAGGGCGCGACGCAGGCGAAGGGCCGCCTCACCACTGACGGCATCCACGAACACTATCAGGGCGTAGAGGATGTCAGGGATCGTCATCTTCCGACTGGAGAAGATCGTCCCCGATGTCACGGAGAACTGGCGCCGGCAAGCACGGCATTTGTAGAGCCGCGTTGGCGCCACGCCGAACTTCGTGCAGCGATTGATGGTCAGGCGATAGGCGTTCGGCGTCTCACACTTGGGGCAGAAGGGTACGCCGTCTTGGTCGGCGAATCGGATCGCCTCGAAGGCCGCGTAGGCTTCGTCCTCCGACATCCGCGCCACGGCCTTTTCGCTCAGATCACACGCCGCCGAGGTGAGGAGGAAGTGCTGCCGCTCCTGGCCACGCTCGTTGACAGGCACACGACGCCCACGCGCGCCGCCGACCCACTTGATGGGTCCTGCGATGAGCGTGGGCGCCGTATGTCCGTTCTGATCCGTAGGTCACCACCAATCCACATGCAAAAGCATCGATATTGGCGGTATATATCAGGGCAAGCCTGGATTACAATGGTAAAAGCATCGATATCGATGCCTAGGCATGGAGAGTGCGGGTGAAGGAAGCGGACGCCAGTTTGGTGAACCCTGGGCTGGAGCAGGAATGGCAGAAGATGGCCAAGAAGGTCATCCGCGTGGCGATGGCCCACCTCGACTTCAGCTACGCCGATCTGGTTGTGGCCCTCGCCGCCCTTGGCGTCTTCGAGAACGAGCGCGCCCTGCGCAACAAGGTCGCCAGGGGAACGTTCTCCGCCGCCTTCTTCCTTCAGGTGCTATGGGCGATGAACATCGAGACCCTAGACCTGAGCGCCTTCACCGCACCCCACGAGGAGGGGTTGATGGGCCGGCTGGAGGTCAAGCCGCTGTTTCGTGCGCCGAGAGGGGGAAAGTAGAATTCGAGGCGTTGAATTGTCCTTCAGCGCCTAGGGGCACCGGGCGTCTATTCCGTCAGTCGGCACCCGGCAATTCTGCCGCGTGGCTGCGTGCGAACTGGGCCGCCGCCTGAGCGAAGAGCTTCCATTCACCCCGCTCACTTGGCCGAGGCGAAACAGAAAGGGTGATGCCGTGGCTCGCTCCGCCGTGCTCCATACGGAGTTGGTATGAGGCGGAATCGAATGTCTTATCCACCTTGCTTTCATAGAGGCGGACTATTGTTGGCCCCGCAGGTGAGTTGCTAGGCGTCCAGCATTCGTCGAGTTCATCAAGCGCCGCCAAAACACCATCGAGCGCCACGCGCTTGGCTCCTTCAAGTGTCGGCTGCCACTTCGGCCAGGAAGCCTCGTAACCGCCCCGATGTATGAGGTCGGAACGCCAGCGCCCGCGCGTCGCGGGTCGAAGGACTATTGTGAAATCCGCAACGTCACCGGTGATCGTTCCGTCGTGATGCTGGGTCCACGACGTCGCGGCGATCAGTCGACGTCGACGAAGTTCGGCCTGACGTATCAGATTGAGGACCACCAGCATTTCGCCCGACACCCGCACGTCTCCGGCCATCATTCGCTGAATGCTTCGGGTAACAGCCTCAGCTTTCCGATCATCGCCGTGCTCAATCATCACGGCCGCCATCTGGGCTGCGCCACCGGCGAACTCCACGACGCCGTCTCGGAATGCTGCCGTCACCTGTTCCGGCGTTGCCGGCGGTCCATACAGGCCGCCATCGCTTTCATCGGTACCCATCGAGATTCCAATCCGCTGCCGCATCTAACTAGATTGGTATCTCACTTGCGACGTTATGTCGAATCAATAACGACCAATTGACGTTTCTAGAGCGTCAGTTCTTGACAGCGGACTCGTTTTAGGCTAACGCTTGCCAGCGTCGCAGTCGCGATTGAGCGGAGCGATGCGGAGCCCGATGGGCTCGGCGCCGCGAGACGGTTCTCGTTTGCACTTAGGTGAAAAATGACCGTAGCAGTCGCGATAGCGCGACAAGCCGCGCTGGCTGAGATCAGGCTGGCTCTAGAGGCTCATCCGGATGGCTGGGGACTATACCAATCGATGATCAGAAGCGCCCAAAAGAACTGGGGAACCGAACCAGGTCGCGAGTACTCACTTGGACGTTTGAACGAAGAGGGTGATCACGTCACCGTTATTCACTGGAAGATCACTAAACATGGTTTTGTTGACGGTATGCGGCTCGCATATTTGGACACTCCGCTATGTCCATAGTGCTCTTGTGCTTGCACTGTCCTTCCCATCCCGGCACCGACTCAGTACCTGAGCGGTCGCCGTCAACCCAATAGCGCGCAATATTCCCGCACTCGCAGCGAACAATGAGTTCGGCGGGCTCTCTCGGTCTCGTGATGTTCACAATTGCCCCCGTTTCAGTCGCTTGATCTCGACGCTACTCCCGGTCGAGCAATCTGACCAGCGGCACGTCCAGCGCGTCTGCGATCCGGCCTAGCACACCGATGGTCGGGTTCTCCTGGCCGCGTTCAATGCCGCCGAGGTAGCGGACGTCGATGTCGGACGCGTGCGCCACAGCTTCCTGAGTCAGCTTCTTGGCCTGCCGCACCCGCCTGATGTTCACGCCGACTACGTCTTCCCATCGCATCCCCGAAACAGGCTGTGCACCGGGGCGTCGGTCGAGGAACGATAGTTCCGAATCCGATTGCTCGCAGAGAGGGAACTATAGTACCGATATGCCCCTCGCGGGGGGCGATATCATGAGCATGTTCACGACCTCGGTGGCCGGTATTCTGACCATTTTCTGGATCGGTGGCTCTTTGCTGGGGCTGGCATGCATCGCCTTTCCACTAAAGGGCTTTCCGATCCTCGCCACGCGAACGCGCGCTTTCCTTTGCCTGCTCACATCGTTGGTTGTTCCGCCGGTGCTCATCGCCGCAGTGGTGAATGCCGATCCCCAATATGTAGCTTCGTCCTCAAGGGCCGTCGTTCCATCACCTCCGGTGGATACCTCGGCGACAGCAGCGGACACGGTGGCAATGTCAGCTACGCCTGACAAGGTGATCAACAGCCGTGCCGACTGCCCCCCGGAGGACGAGGCCGACCGCGAGATGATGCGGCATGGCTTACCCAGTGGTCGCACGCTCTGCCTGTTGCAGGCAGACGCCGCCATGCAGAAACGCGCAGAGGACGAGGCGAACGCGGGGCTACCTCCGCGCCTGCAACATCATGACAAGCTGAATTGGGATCAGGCAGCCGGCGACTAGCGCAAAACGGGTCTACGGCCACCATCTACTTGCGCGCGTCATTCGCAAGGCCTAGGCTTTAACCAAGCTAGGGGATCAGATGCGCACAATATTGGAACTTGCCAAGACTCTGTTCGCGGCCCTGTCCATTCCGCTGGCGCTTTTGAATATGTTCAGCGGAATAGTCGCCGGGGTATGGCTATTATTTCTGCATAGATGGGCGGATTTTGGCCTCGGTGCCGCTACGGCGTTTGCCGGAAGCTACGCGGTTACAATATTACTAATTCCCACCCTGGCATTGCAGGCCCCCGGATTGGCATTGTTTAACGCGCACAAGCCTATCTTGGGCGTGCCACTCATTATGGCTGGAGCCCTGTGGACCTATGCCGTCATGGCCCTGTGGTGCTTGTTCATGTTCAGCTTCTTTCTGTGGAAGGGAAACGGCGAGCACACCATATTGTATCTGCTCTGGGCCTATGCGAACGCTGTCGGCCCGTGGAGTTATATGGCGTCCAGGGAACAGGGCGAGAGTGCAAGCATGTCGACCTTGTCGCTCTTCGCTGCGCAGGTTGGCTGCTTTGCTATGATGTGCGGCGTTCTATTCCTTCACGCCGACCATACTGTGGTGGCTCTGAGCTTTTACATAGTGCCTTTCCTCCTGGCAGTGATGTTGTTGCAGGTAGCGCTGCTCCTGGAAGCCGCTGGCAACATGAAGGGCGAGGATCGCGGAGCCAGGGTGGGAGCCGTCTTCGACTAGTCCGAACGATTTACGAGAACGCGGGAATTGAAGAGCACTGTCTTGGAGTGGATTAGCGCGATCTGGTAGCTTACCGAGAGCAACGGATAAGGACTCGGCTCCATGATTGATGAGACCTTCGACTGTCCTGTCGCGAAAAAGACCGTGATTTGGTCAACTGTGGTTCGACAGGTCCGCGCCGGCTTCCCTCCCGTCCGCGAGTTCGGGGACTGCACCGGGCTTGCGTCTTGCGGGGTCAAAACTTCAAGTTCAGATGGTTTTGGCAGCTTCAACTGGCACATTTGTCCCAAACAAAAGACCATGAACTGAGCGCGGCACTCTGATCTACGCGGCGCCTGCACCCGCCAGCAGCGCCTTCATCACTTCAGCCTTCACGGTGCCCGCAGCCACCTGCCGCCCGTCGCAGTACCCTACGAAGCCTAGCCCCTCGCGCGCATGGGCGACCTGATACAGGTGGCGCCCACGGGTGAAGTCGGGCTCACGGGTCGCTGAACCAGCCTCACCGCACCAACTCCCAGCCCAGCAATCCACTGGCGTGGGGAGCATTGCGAACGAGGCCCCTTCTTCTCTGGGCGCGAAGGCAGGCACACACCCGATTGACGATGATCGCCGAAAGGTTCCGGTCATCGAGATTGAGGCCGCGCTGCTGCATCAATTGCTTGGCGATGTAGGGCGCCGACAACGGTTCGGTGGCCTCACGAAGGCAGTCGAAAGCGATCTGGATCACATCGCCCTTATGGGCCGGATGTCGCGCCGCGCCCTTGGCTCGGACCGGGCCTAAACGGATGCGGGCGATCTCGATTGAAGGATTGAAGATGTGGATGACCGCATCGACGTGATCGAGTTCTGCAAGCAGGCGCTGCTGCTCCAGCCGACTGTATTCAATCTGGCCGGCGATCTCGGCGCGCTTGCGGATGAGCGCGTGAAGGACGTAGGGCTGCTCAGCGTCCCATGGGATCAGTTCGTTTGCCATCCCGGAAACATAACTAGAACAAAGGGTTGTGCTAGGTCAGGGTTGGGTGTGTCTGCGCCATAAGGCCGGACACTTCCCCCGTTCCGGGGGAAGGATTTGTGTCGACTACCCCCGCAGCACCGCCCCCGCGCTTTTGGCGGCCGCGGCGATGATCTTGGCGCTGAGCGCCTCGATCTCCGCGTCGGTGAGGGTCTTTTCCCACGGCTGGATCACAGCCTCCACGGCCACCGATTTTTTGCCGGCGGGAACGCCCTTGCCTTCGTAGACGTCGAAGACGCGGACGCCGGCGATCAGCACCCGGTCGGCGCTTTGCACTGCGCGGACCACGTCGCCAGCGGGCGTCGCTTGGTCAACCACGAAGGCGAAGTCACGGCTGAGCGGCATGAAGGGCGACAGAGTCAGGGCCGGCTTGGTCTTGACGGCCTTCTTCTTCGGTTCGGGAATGGCTTCGAGCCAGAGCTCGAAGGCGTAGACCGGGCCATCGACGTCCAGGGCCTTGAGGGTGGCGGGGTGGATCTCGCCAAACTCGGCCAGCACGGCCTTGGGGCCCAGCTGCAGCCGGGCCGAGCGGCCAGGGTGCCACCATCCGGGGTTCTGGCCCTGGGCGACCTGCAGATTGGCCGTGGGCGCGCCCAGCTCGTCCAGCAGGGCCATGAGGTCGGCCTTGAGGCTGTAGAGGCCCTCGTCCGCTCCCTTGTCCCAGCGGCGGGGGGCGTGGGGGGCGAGGATGACGGTGACGGCCGTGCGCTGGTCGGCGGGCTCGTCGCCGGCGAACACCGGGCCGATCTCGTAGAGGGCGCAGTCGGGGAAGCCGCGCTTGGCGTTGCGGCCGGCCGCCTCGATCAGGGCGGGCAGGCCCGACGGGCGCATGCAGTCCAGGTCGGCGGCGATGGGGTTGGACAGCACCAGGCGCTCGTCGCCGCCGCCGAACAGCTGGGCGGTGCGGCGCGCGGTGAAGGACCAGCCGATGGCTTCCTCGTAGCCGGCGGCGGCCAGGGCGCGGCGGGCGACGCGGATGCGGTTCTGGCGCACGGTCAGCACGCCGCCGGTGGGGCTCTTCAGCTCCGGCAGGGGTTCGGCGGGCAGGGCGTCGTAACCCTCGATGCGGGCGACTTCTTCGACCAGGTCGGCCTTGCCGTCCACGTCGCGGCGCCACGACGGCGGCTGCACACGACCGCCCTGATGGGTGAAGCCCAAGGCCTCGAGGATTGACCAGACCTTGGCCTTGGGGACGGCCAGGCCCGACAGGCGCTCGACATAGGCCGGGTCGAAGTCGAAGGCGGGCGGGTCGGCCGGGATCTCGCCGGCCAGGATGACCTGGGATGCCTCGCCGCCGCACATATCGAGGATCAGGCGGGTGGCCAGCTCCAGGCCGGGGACCACGAACCGGGGATCGACGCCGCGGGCGAAGCGGTACTGGGCGTCGGAGGTGATGGTCAGGGCGCGGCCGGTCTGGGCGGTGCGGATCGGGTCGAACCAGGCGCTTTCCACGAACACGTCGACGGTGTCTTCTGAGCAGCCGGTGGACTCGCCGCCCATGACGCCGCCCAGACCGATGGCGCCGGAGCCGTCGGCGATGACGCAAATCTCCGGGGTGGCCGCGTAGGTCTTGCCGTCCAGGGCTTCGAGGGTCTCGCCTTCGCGGCCGAGGCGGGCTTCCACGAAGCCGCCGATGAGTTTGCGGGCGTCGTAGACGTGCAACGGGCGGGCGCGGTCATAGGAGAGCAGGTTGGTGACGTCGACCAGGGCATTGATGGGACGCAGGCCGATGGCCTTCAACCGCTGCTGCAGCCAGGCCGGAGAGGGGCCGTTCTTCACCCCCCGGATCAGACGGCCGGAGAAGGCCGGGCAGGCGTCGGAGCCGTCCAGGCGGATGGCGATCGGGCAGGGGAACTCGCCCCGCACTGGGGCGACGGAAAGGTCCTTCAAGGTTCCCAGGCCGGCGGCGGCCAGGTCGCGGGCGATGCCGGCGACGCCCAGCCAGTCGGAGCGGTTGGGGGTGACTTCGAAGTCGATTACCGCTTCCAGGCCCAGGGCCTCGGCGGCCGGGGCGCCGACGGCCAGGGTGTCGGGCAGCTCAAGGATGCCGTCGGACTCCTCGGGCAACTCCAGCTCGGCGGCCGAGCAGAGCATGCCGTTGGAGACCACGCCGCGCACGGGGCGGGGCTCCAGGGTGATGCCGGAGCCCGGGATATAGGTTCCGATCGGAGCGAAGACGGTGGTCAGGCCCGCGCGGGCGTTGGGCGCGCCGCAGACGATCTCAAGCCGGCCCAGCTTGGTGTCCACTTGGCAGACGCGCAGGCGGTCGGCGTTGGGGTGCTGCACGGCCTCGACGATCTTGGCGACCGAGAAGGCGGCCAGCTTGGCGCTGGGGTCTTCCACGTGCTCGACCTCCAGGCCGGCCATGGTCATGGCGTCGACGACCTGGGCGGCGGTGGCCGTGGTGTCGAGGTGGTCCTTGAGCCAGGAGAGGGTGAATTTCATCGTGGCGCTCTTTGAACAGGGTTGCGGCGCACACCACGGCGGGCGGCGCACTGGATCGCCCTTCTCCCCTTGCGGGAGAAGGTGGCAGCGAAGCTGACGGATGAGGGGTCGACGGGACGGCGGGAGTTAGCCTGTCCGACGATAGTCTCCAACGCTTCTCGACCCCTCATCCGACCCCCCGCGGGGGCCACCTTCTCCCGCAAGGGGAGAAGGATGACGCAGGGCCGACCCGCGGTGTTTGGGTTCGGCGAGGACATGATTCAGCTCAACCCGCCCGCGGCATTGGGCGTCGCAAACGCCGAGAACCCGTAGTGCGACAGCCAGCGCGTATCCGAGGCGAACATGTCGCGCAGGTCGGGCATGCCGTACTTCAGGCGGCCCAGGCGGTCGACGCCGCAGCCGAAGGCGAAGCCCTGCCACTCGTCCGGGTCGATGCCGCAGTTGCGCAGGACGTTGGGGTGGACCATGCCGCAGCCGAGGATTTCGGACCACTCGGTTCCCTGGCCGATCTTCACCTCGCCGCCTGAGGTGTCGCACTGCACGTCCATCTCCGCCGAGGGCTCGGTGAAGGGGAAGTGGTGCGGGCGGAAGCGGGTGACGACGCTGTCCAGCTCGAAGAACCGGGCGATGAAGGTGTCCAGCGTCCACTTCAGGTGGCCCATGTGGATGTTGCGGTCGATGACCAGGCCTTCGATCTGGTGGAACATCGGCGTGTGGGTGGCGTCGCTGTCCTGGCGATAGGTGCGGCCGGGCGAGATCACCCGGATCGGCGGGTCCTGGCCGGCGGTGATCCAACTGGCGGGCGGCGGCGTATTGGTCTTCTGCATGGTCCGCACCTGCACCGGGCTGGTGTGGGTGCGCAGCAGCTTGCGCTCGCCATCGGGGCCGGGATTGAAGAAGAAGGTGTCGTGCATCTCCCGCGCCGGGTGCTTGGGCGGGAAGTTCAAGGCCGTGAAGTTGTGGAAGTCGTCCTCGATGTCCGGTCCCTCGGCCAGGGCGAAGCCCATGCCGGCGAAGATGGCGATCATCTCGTCCATCACCTGCATGGTGGGGTGGACGGCGCCGCGGCGCTTGGGCGTGGCGGGCAGGGACAGGTCCAGGCGTTCGGCGGCCAGGCGGCTGTCCAGCTCGGCGGCCTCCAGGGCGGCCTTGCGTTCGGCGAGCGCGGCGGAGACCCGGTCGCGCAGGCCGTTGATCAGCGGGCCTTGTTCACGGCGCTCGTCGGGGCTCATGGAGCCCAGGGATTTGAGCAGGGCGGAGATCGCACCGGATTTGCCGAGGGCCGAGACGCGGATCGCCTCCAGGGCGGCGGCGTCCGGGGCGGCGGTGACCTGGGCGGCCAGATCGGCTTCGAGTTGGGAGTGGTCGGTCATATTGCTCTCGAGGTTCGCGCAGGTTCTTAGGGGGAGAGTCTTTGCGAAGGAATGGGGCGCAGCAAAAAGCCCTCCGACGGATCGCCGGAGGGCTTTTGCAAGAGCGTGGGACTGGTGGGTCCCGCAGCTTCTAGGCCAGCGCGGCGATAACCTTCTCGGTGATGGCCTTGAACGCTGCCGGGTCGTTACCCGCGATATCGGACAGCACCTTGCGGTCGATATCGATCCCGGCCAGGTCAAGGCCGTGGATAAATCGGGAATAGGTCAGGCCTTCCAGACGCGCGGCGGCGTTCAGACGCTGGATCCACAGGGCCCGGAACGAGCGCTTGCGGACCTTGCGGTCGCGGTAGGCGTACTGGCCGGCCTTGTCGACGGCGGCCTTGGCGGTGCGGATGGTGTTCTTGCGGCGGCCGCGGAAGCCCTTGGCCTGCTCCAGAACTTTCTTGTGACGGGCGTGGGCGACGACGCCGCGCTTGACTCGAGCCATGGTTCTCTAAGCTCCCGTTACAGGCCGTAGGGCAGGTAGGTGCGGATGATCCGGGCGTCGGACGCATCCATGACCTTCGTGCCGCGTTGCTGGCGGATGTACTTGGAGCTGTGGCCGATCAAGCGGTGACGCTTGCCCGCCACGCCGGCCTTGAGTTTGCCGGTCGCGGTGATCTTGAAGCGCTTCTTGGCGCCTGACTTGGTCTTCAGTTTCGGCATTTCGCATCGGAGCCGGCAAAGGCCCCGTCCTCTGGGGTCGCTTGATGAGCCGCCATGGCATGCCATTTGGCCAGGCGGTTCGACGAAGCCGGGGTGTTTAGGCGAAGCGGGGGCGAAAAGCAAGGTCGGGAGAACCCGCGTCTAGTCGAACGCCCCCGCCACCGCGCGGTTTTCCTTCAGGGTGGCGGCGCGGCCCGCGCCCAGGGCCAGCAGGATGGCCGGGGCGACGATGGCGGCGCCCAGGTAGAAGGGGCCGTCGATGCTGATCTTCGAAAAGGTCAGGGCCGCTAGGGCCGGGCCCACGAAGCGGGCGAAGGAGCCCATGGCGTTGTTGAGGCCCATCACCTGGCCCTGGTGATCGGGGTCCACGGCGCGGGACATCATCGCCCCGGAATTGGGGAAGGCCACCGACTGCGACAGAGCCATGGCCGCCATCAGGCCGATGGTCAGGAAATGACCGTCCGAGAACGGCTGCAGGGCGGTGCAGATCACCGTGCCGGCCATGCCCACCGCCAGCATGGTCGCCTCGCCGAAGCGGCGGGACATGTAGCCGGTGATGAAGAACTGCGAGATCGACGAGACCACGCCGGTGACCATGAAGCAGACGCCCACGTCCCGGGGCTGCCAGGCGAAGCGGTGCTGCGCCCACAGGCCGAAGGTGCTCTCGATGCCGGTGAAGGCGACGCCGACGAAGAAGGTCAAGAGCATCAGGCGCCGGATCACCGGATGGCCGGCGGCATAGCCGATCATGGCCCAGCGGCTGGGCTGGTTCTCCAGCTTGCGCACCCGGTGGCGGCTCTCGCGGACGAACAGGAACACCCCCGTGGCGGCGCAGGCGGCCAGGCCCGAGGCGGCCAGCAGCGGGATCTGAAACCCGATCGGTCCCGCCGAGGGCTTGGCCAAAAGCCCGCCCACGGCCGGTCCCACAATGAAGCCGATGTTGTAGGCCGCGCCCAGGCGGGACATGCGGCCGGCCCGTTCGTCCGGCGGGGTGACGTCGGCGATGTAGCCCTGGACGACGCTGCCGTTGCCCGCCGCCATGCCGCCGAAGAAGCGGATGATGAAGGCGATGTAGACGTTGGGGGCGAAGGCCAGCGCGCCGTAGCACAGGCAGTTGGCGGCCAGGGTCCAGATCAGGATCGGCTTGCGGCCGATGCGGTCGCTGAGGCGCCCCCAGAACGGTTCGCCGAAGAAGCCGCCCATGGAATAGGCCGAGAAGATCAGGCCGATGGCCACCGCGCCGGCGTGGAACGAGGCGCCGTAGAAAGGCAGCAACGGCACCACGATGCCGAAGCCCAGCATGTTGATGAACATCACCGACAGCAGGGTGTAGAGGGCCGCCGCGGAGGACCGCTCGGCCTTGGCAGGGCTTTCCTCCACGGTCATCTGAACGCTGATAAGGGCGCCCGGCCGTGCGCTCAAGCTCGGATGGGCAGGAAACCTGAGCTGTGGCGCCGCGGCTTCACCCCCGCGCGCGCCGGGCGGCGCGGCCTTAGCTAGGCGGATTGTTCTTCTGCAGGAAGTCGATGATGGCCTGCAGCATCTGCAGCCGGCTCTCGCCGCGGGAGAGCCAATGGTCCTCGCGCTTGAGCACGACCAAGTCGTAGGGCTTGCCGGCCTTCTTCAGGGCGTCGGCCATGATCTGGGTCTGGGCGAAGGGGACCACGGTGTCGTCCTTGCCGTGGATCAGCAGGACCGGGCCGGTCACCTGGTCGGCGTGGTCAGCGGGGGAGATGTCTTCCAGCTTCACATCGTGCAGGCCGTCGGCGCCCATGAAATTAAGCCAATAGCGCTGGGCGGAGATGTCGCTCTGCTCGCGGGACCAGGCCGCGAACCTGCGCAGCTCCGCGGGACCGGCCACGGAGACGGCGCAGCGGTACACCTCCGGCTGCAAGGTCGCGCCGGCCAAGGCCGCGTAGCCGCCGTAGCTGGCGCCCACGATACAGACCCGCTTGGGGTCGATCTTGCCCTGAATGGCCAGGGCGCGGACGCCGTCTGAAAGGTCGGTCTGCATGGCCCGGCCCCATTGGCCGAAGCCGGAGGACAGGAATTTCCAGCCGAAGCCGTCCGACCCCCGGTAGTTGACCTGCAGCACCGCATAGCCCCGCGACGCCATGGCCTGGGCCCACCAGTCGAAGCCCGGCTCGTCGCGGGCGGCCGGACCGCCGTGGGGGAAAACCACCAGCGGCAGGTTCTTCGGGGTCTTGCCCGGCGGCAGGGTCAGGTAGCCGGTGAGGGGCGTGCCGTCGGAGGCCTTGAAGGCGACGGGGGCCACCGGGGCCAGGCTGGCGCTCGCGGTTCTGTAGGTGTCGCCGATCCAGGTGGCCTTGCCGGTGGCGAGGTCGACATAGGCATAGGACGGACAATCGGTCAGCACAATCAGCCTCTTGCGGTCGGTCGACCAGGACTGGAGCGTAACGCGGCAGCCCAGGTAGGCCTTCTGAATCCCGCGCCATACGGCTTGGTCATGCGGTGCGAAGAATTCATAGTCGTCGGTGTCGCCCACCAGGGCGTAGGCGCCGATCAGGTGGTCGTCGGCGGGATCGAAGATCGGATGTTCGCTGTCGAGTGGTGAGAGGGACTCGCCCCAATCCTCGCCGCCGCTGGCCAGTTCCCGAAGCGCGGGCTTGTCGTCGGCATTGTCGCTCAGGAGGATGGTTTTGCCGTCGCGGCCCAGGCCCAACAGGCTTGGATAGCTCTTGCCGTCCCCCAGCCTGACCACGCGCCACACGCCGCCGCGCCGGACCCGAAGCAGGGGGCGCTCGTTCCTGTC
This sequence comes from Caulobacteraceae bacterium, assembly GCA_036384135.1. Classification (GTDB taxonomy): domain Bacteria; phylum Pseudomonadota; class Alphaproteobacteria; order Caulobacterales; family Caulobacteraceae; genus Acaudatibacter. The sequence continues at coordinate 25,571 of DASVMY010000232.1, forward strand.
GTACTCCATCTCGGCCAGTGGCTGGCCCACCTGGTCGACCACCCAGTGGCGGGTATTCTCGAAACCGGGGTCGACCAGGGTGGCGTTGGAATGGTCAAGGTCCGCTTTGAACAGGGAGATGCGGCCCATGTTCTCGACGAAATGCATGCCCTGGATGAAGGCGAAGGGATGGCCGTCGATCACCCGGATGATTGGCGTGTCCAGCGACACGTTCATGGAATTTTCGACATTGCCGAGGACCGGCTTGAGGGTCCCTTTGTCAATGTTGAAGTCGGCGATCACGGACCACTCGGACCGCGGAGCGATCAGGTCGGCCACGCTGACGGTGTGCGAGATGGTAATCAGTAGGTGGTGGGAACCCGCCCACTGGATCGAGCGGATCTTCTGATCTCCGCCGTTGATGCCGCGCACCAGGGACAGGTCCGGCAGGCGTGTGACGAGGACTCTGCGCGCCTCGCCGTCGGTATTGATCACGGCGATGAACTGGCCGTCGGGCGAAATTGCCACCTGCTCGATGCTGGGCAGGTGGCCATACGCGGCAAGCGGGGGTGGGGCGGCAAGCGGGGCGGCGTCCTCCGCCCGGGCCGTGGGCCCTGGCGCCAGACCGGCGACCAGCCACGCAGACAGGCCAAGGACGACGGCTGTCGCCGCCCGAGCAAGTTTGGAAATCATGCAACGCCCCACAACTGGGAGACATCTAGAGGTCGGCCTTCGCGTGCGTCAAGGCGAGGCCCGCGCGCCGTTTTTACCGCGGCGCGAGGATCATGATCATCTGGCGGCCTTCCATGCGGGGCTCGTATTCGACCTTGGCCACCGGGTCGAAGTCCGCCTTGACCTGCTGCAGCAGTTTCATGCCCAGCTCAGGGTGACGCATCTCGCCACCGCGGAACCGCAAGGTCACCTTGACCTTGTCGCCTTCCTCGAAGAAGCGGTGCATGGCCTTGGCCTTCACCTCATAGTCATGGATGTCGATGTTGGGACGGAGCTTGATCTCCTTGACCTCAACCAGTTTCTGACGCTTGCGCGCCTCGTTCTTCTTCTTTTGCTCTTGGAACTTGAACTTGCCGTAGTCCAGGATCTTGCAGACCGGAGGGTCGGCGGTGGGAGAGACTTCAACCAGATCGAGACCGGCTTCCTCGGCCGCCTCAAGGGCGGAAGAGGTCGGCATGATTCCCTGCTTCTCTCCATGCTGATCGATCAGCAGAACGCGGGGAACACGAATCTCATCATTGATGCGCGGTCCGTCTTTCGACGGCGGCGCGGGCATGGGACGACGAATAGGCTTTGCTCCTGGGCCTGTTTCAACGGGAGGGCCCGCCAAGCGAGCCCTCGATGAGACTATATGACGAAGCGGCCATAGGCGATCAAGGGTTACGGGAGACCAAAGAAATCGCGGCCTTGGCGACTGTCTCAACGGCAACACTCTTCAGATCGGGCGCCTGGAACACCGTAACGTGGCCGCGGGGGCCGGAAATGGCCGGATCCGAGGCGGACGAGAACAGCACGATGGTCGGCGCCCCGGCCGCGGCGATCAAGTGGATAGGACCAGTGTCGTTGCCCACGGCCAGGGCGGCCCGAGCGCCCAGGGTGGCGATCTGGGCGAAGTCGGTGCGGCCGGTCAGGTCCCGGGACCGGGTGGCGCGGCGCTGGATGGCGTGGGCCAGGTCGCTTTCCTGCAGAGAGCCCAGGATGACGATGTCGTAGCCCTCGGCCGACAGCAGCTCCGCCAGGCGGGCGTAGTGCTCGACGGGCCAGCGCTTGTCGGTGCGCTTGGCCGAGCTGCCGGGAACCAGCAGGACCAGAGGCCTGGGGTTGGTGGAGGTCATCGGCCGCGCGGCGGGCGAGCGGGCCAGGATCCAGGAGATGTCCGGCGGCGAGGCCGACAGCGGCCTGGTTGGGGCGTCCGGCCAGATGCCGGCGATCTCCAGCTGCTGCGCCTGGCGTTCCAAGGCGTGCATTTTCATGCGCTCGGGGTTGCGGTGGCGGTGCGAGGCCCCGGCGGCGATCCCCGACCACTGCGGCCGGAAGGGGCCCAGGGCCTGGAAGATCAGGTTGGTGCGGCCATTGTTCTGTAGGTCATAGACGCGCTGGTACTTCTCGCCGCGCAGGCGGGCGATCAGGCTGAGCCAGGCAAAGGGGTTGGACGGACGGCCGTCGATCTCAACCCGGTCGAAGAAGGGGCTGGAGCGGGCCAGGGCCTCGAACGGCGCTGTGGTCAGCAGGCTGATGTAGGCGCCTGGATGGGCGGCGCGAATGCGCTCGAAGGCGGGGAAGGACAGGACGAAATCGCCCACCGCCGACAGCTTGATCACCAGGATCTTCTTCTGGCCCTTGGTGGGGGGCTTCATTCCCGGCCTTCCAGCATGTCGCGGTACACCTCGAAGGTGGCGTCGCACATGGCGGGCAAGGAATAAAGCTGCTTTGCACGCCGGCGGGCGCGTTCGCCCATCGCGGCGCGATCCTGCGGGGACGTGGCGATGGCGGCGGCCATGGCCGCGGTCCAGGCGTCGGGGTCGCCGGGGGCAACCAGCCAGCCGGTCTGACCCTCGACCACGGTCTCGGCGGGACCGCCGTGGGCGGCCGCCAGCACCGGGCGGCGCATGGCGGCGGCCTCGATCACGGTGCGGCCGAAGGACTCCGGCTGGGTGGAAGGGGCGGCGACGAAGTCACAAGCCAGGTAGGCGGCCGGCATGTCGTCGCAGGGACCGATCAGTCGCACCTGATCCGACAATCCTGCCACCGCCGCGGCGGCCTCGATCTCATCGCGATACCCGCTGCGTCCCCCGCCGCCGGCCAGGACCAGGATCACGTTGTCGCGGTCCGCAAGGCGTCCCAGCGCCTCGGTGAGCAGCAATTGGCCCTTCAGGCGGGTCAGCCGGCCGGCCAGCAGGATGACGGTCCTGGTGTCACCCTCGCGCAAGCCCCAGGCCTGGCGCATGGCCGCGACCCGCTGTGGCGAGACCGCGGCCGGATCGAAGCGGTCGGTGTCGATCCCTTCGGGGATGACGGCGATCTGGTTCGACGCCAGGCCGTGCTCGGCCACGATGTGGTCGCGGGTGAAGACGGAGTTGGCGATCACCCGGTCGCCGCGGGTCATGACCGCATTGTACCAGCGCTTGAGCGCCCCTTCGGCGCTGTAGATGCCATGGTAGGTGGCGATCAGGGGCACGCCAGCGCTGCGGGCCGCCGCCAGGGCGCTGAAGGCCGGCGCGCGAGAGCGAACGTGGACCAGGCTGACCCCCTGACGGCGGATGACGTGGGTGAGGCGCAGGCCGTTGACGGCCACCGTGATCGGGTTCTTCGACTGCATCGGCAGGCGGACGAGTTCGGCCCCCGCCGCCTTCAACTCGCCCTCGAGCCGCCCCCCTTGAGAGGCCACCAGGGACGCGCGCCCCGCCGCGGCGACGGCGGCGGCGACATCCACAGTCACCTGCTCCACGCCCCCGCCGTCCAGGGCCGGCGTGATCTGCAGAAGCGTGAAGTCCGCGGGCAGGGCGGCCGCCGATCGGTCGGGCGTTTTGGCCATGAGCGGGATATTAGAGCAAAAGCCAGGCGGCGGGCAGGCGGATGTCGGGAGAGGACCAGGCGCATGGCTGAAACGGCGGGGCGGCTGGCCCATGACGGCGTCGACCTGGCCTGGCGGCGGGTGGCGGGGGCGGGGCCGACGGTGGTCTGGCTGGGCGGTTTTCACTCGGAGATGGCGGCCACCAAGGCCCAGGCCCTGGCGGACTGGGCCGAAGCGAGGGGGCGGGACTATCTGCGCTTCGACTACCTGGGCCACGGCCAGTCCGGCGGACGGTTCGAGGACGGGACCATCACCCGCTGGCGCTCCGACGCCTTGGCTGTGATCGATGCGCTGACGGACGGGCCGCTGGTGCTGGCCGGCTCGTCCATGGGCGGCTGGATCGCCTGTCTGGCGGCCCTGGCGCGGCCGGCGCGGGTGAGCGGCATGGTGTTGATCGCCCCGGCGGCGGACTTTACCGAACGGCTGCTGCGGCCGGGGCTGCCGGTGGCGGCGCTGGCGGCGATCGAACGGGACGGCGCTTGGACCCGGCCCTCCGTCTACGACACGGCCGGCTACCCGATCACCCGGGCGCTGCTGGAAGATGGGGCGCGATGGTCGATCCTGGGGGCGGAGGGCGTGCCGATCAGCGCGCCGGTGCGGATACTGCAGGGCGGCGAAGACCCGGACGTGCCGTGGACCCACGCACTGGAACTCAGCCAGGCGCTGAAAGGGCCGGACGTGGTGTTCACCCTGATCCGCGATGGGGACCACCGCCTGTCGCGGCCACAGGACATAGGGCGGCTGATCGCGGCGGTAGAGGAGATGTCCGCCTGACGGCCGGTCAGAAGCCCGCGCCGATGCGCTTCAACTGGCCGCGCATCTGTTTCAGGCGCTTGTCGATCTCAGCCATGGTCCGGTTCAGCGCCCCCTCGTCGTCGCGCCAGACCTGGACGGTGCGGGCCCAGACGGCGGTCATGGCCAGCAGACGCGGCGGGGTGGCGTCAATCCCGGCCGCTTCCAGGATGGCCCGGGCGGTGCGCGGCAGATGGGGCGCCAGCATCACCGGGGTGTCGGCGCGGGCGATGGCGGTGAGGGCTTCCCGGTGCGGCTCCATGGCCTCGACGCGGGCCATGGTGGCGTCGAACAGGCGGTCGTGGAGGTCCTCGGAGGGGGTGGCGGCGGTCTCCAGGGCGGCCCGGTCGAACCGGTCGGAGAGCCGGCCCAGCAGCGACCATTTGCTGGTCGCGCTGGCGTAGAGGTCGGGCAGGGGCGTTCCGGCCCGTTCGGCGATATCGCGCAGCGACACCTGCCGCCACGGCCGCTCCGCCGCCAGCGCCAGGGCCGCGTCGGCCGCGCGGTCGAGGATGTCGCTGGGTTCGGTCATGGCTGGGACATGAGGGTTTTCTGGGCGCCTCGCAAGCGCCTGATCAATCTGGTGACGTCGTTCGTGTATTCGAGCGCAGCCATGGCTCCAGAGGTTCAAAACTGAAAGCGTTCGTCTCGTACAGTCCGGAGAGGAAGGTCCAGGTGCTGGAGGCGTCAGCCGTGATCGATACGCCGTTAATCGCCAAGAAGGTGAATGTCGCCGCAAACGCCGTGCGCTTGTTGCCATCAATGAAGGGGTGGTTCTGGGAGAGGCTCTCCCACAGTGCCGCCGCTTCTGAAATGAGGTCCGGATAGTAGCCCGTCTGCGGTCTGAAGAGGGCTGACTCAAGCTGTCCGGGGTCCCGCAGACCGTCTGCGCCTCCATATTGTTCAATTTGATCAGCGTGAATTGCCAGGACCTCAGTGACCGTGAGGTAGTCGGTCACTTCGCCAGCTTTTCGTACAGGGGACCGAACCGGGCGAGGCTTGAACGGTAGGCTTCCATGACATGGCGTCGGGGTTGAGCGCTTCGCCGAAGTTCAATCAGCGTCGCGAATGCCTCTTCTACCACCGACTGCAACTGGCGGCCTTCTGACTTCGCCAAGCCGCGTAGGTCGGCCAGAAGTGCTGGATCGACTTGGGTTGCGAACTTCTCACGAGCCTGGGACATGGGGTTCCTGCTTTCCCCTTTCATCATCTTCTTTTTTCTTGATCGATCAAGATGCTGGGAAATACTACCCGCCCAGCGCCTTCGACCGTTCCACCGCCGCCGCTACGGCGCGGTTCAGCAGGGCGCCGAAGCCGTCGTCGGCCATCAGGACATCCAGGGCCGCCTGGGTGGTGCCGCCGGGGGAGGTAACCTGGCGGCGCAGTTCCGCAGGATCCTCACCGCTCTGGGCCAGCAAGGCGGCGGCGCCGGTGATGGTGGAGCGGGCCAGGTTGCGGGCGGCCTGCGGTGAGAGCCCCGCCGCGGCGCCGGCGGCCTCCAGGGCCTCGATGAAGGCGTAGAGATAGGCGGGCGAGGAGCCGGAGACCGCGGTGGCGGCGTGCATCAGGGCTTCGTCGTCCAGATCCACCACCATGCCCACTGGCGCGAACAGGGCGTGAGCGCGGGCGCGGGCGGCGGGGTCGGCGGCGTAGATGCTGGCCGTTCCCATGCCGATGGCCGCGCCGGTGGTCGGCATCACCCGCGCCACGGAACGGCCGCCGAAGGCCTGGCTGATCTGTTCGGCGCCGACGCCGGCGGCGATGGAGACGATGATGGCGTCCTTGCCCAGCAGGGGGGCGTAGGCAGCGGCGGCTTCCTTCCAGACCTGGGGCTTGACCGCCAGCAGCACGGTCCGCGCGCCCGTGAGGGCGTGGTCGGGCGGATTGAGGCGGGCGCCGGCGGCCTCGGCGGCGCGGGCTTCGGGGCCGGCGAAGGGATCGCGGATGATCAGGTCGGAGGGGGTGAAGGCGCCGGCCTTGGTCCAGCCGGCGATCAGCGCCCCGCCCATGCGGCCCGCGCCGAGAAGAAGGATGGGTGTCATGGGCGTTCTCCTCGGCCTCGGAGGCGCCCCATTAGCCGTTCTCCCGCAAGGGGAGAAGGACGATGTTGCTAGAGCACGATGACTTTTGTCGGAACCGACAAAAGTCTGAATCGTGCTCGCAAACTCAAGAATCGAGCCTGTTTTCCCGTTTTGATGAGTCCATCAAAACGGGACAGGCTCTAGGCGAGCAGCCGCGCCTTGAGCCGCTCGCCACCGTCGATCTGGGCGGCGGCCATGGCCGGCTCGGCGCCGGAATGGCCGCCCGCTGGCTCCACCACATAGTCGGCGCCCGGCCACGACCGCGCCAGCTCATCAGCGGTGACGATGGGGCAGATCATGTCGTAGCGGCCCTGGACGATCACAGCCGGCTTGGCGGTGATCCGCGGCAGGTCCCGCAGCAGCTGGTTGTCCTCCAGGAACAGGCGATGGCGGAAGTAGTGCGACTCGATCGCAGCCAGGCCGATGGCGGCGTCGTGCGCGGTGAAGGCGGCCCGCGCCCCGGCGTCCGGCAGCAGGGTGGAGCAGGCGCCCTCGTAGCCGCTCCAGGCCTGGGCGGCGGCCAGGCGCACGGCGGGATTCTGGTCGGCCAGGCGGCGACAGTAGGCGGCCAGGAGGTCATCGCGCTCACCCGGCGGAATGAATTCGGAAAAGGCGCGCCAGGGCTCGGGGAAGATGGTGCGCAGGCCGCGCATGAACCAGTCGATCTCCGCCGGCCGGCCCAGGAAGACGCCGCGCAGCAGGAAGCCCAGGCACCGGTCCGGGTGCGCCTGCCCATAGGCCAGGGCCAGGGTCGAGCCCCAGGAGGCGCCGGCCACGGCCCACCGTTCGACGCCCAGAAACTTGCGCAGCCGCTCGATGTCGCCGACCAGGGCCGCGGTGGTGTTGTCGGCCAGCTCGCCCAGCGGTCTGGAGCGGCCGGCGCCGCGCTGGTCGAACATCACGATCCGCCAGAACCGCGGGTCGAAGTGGCGGCGATAGGCGGTGGGCGTGCCCGAGCCCGGCCCGCCATGCAGGAAGACCAGTGGCACGCCCGCCGGATTGCCCAACTCCTCCCAGCAGAGGGCGTGCGGGGGGCTTACCGACAGCATGCCGGACCGGTAGGGCTCGAGGGGAGGGAAGGGCTGAACCATCGTGCTCTAGCGCAACCGCCCCGGCGCCAGCATCGCCGCCGTCACTCCGAACCGGGCCACGTCCCGCGGTACGTCCAGCCCCAGCGCCAGGGCCGCCGCCACCTGCCCCGCCGCCGGCGCCGTCTGCACGCCGTAGCCGCCCTGGCCGGCCAGCCAGAAGAACCCCGGCGCGGCGTCATCGAATCCGATCACCGGCGATCGATCGGCAACGAAACTGCGCAGCCCGGCCCACGACCGCAGCACCCGGCGCACCGGCAGGTCGGCGGCCTGCTGCACCCGGTCCACGCAGACGGCGATGTCCCATTCCTCCGGTTGGGCGTCACAGGGCTCGGACGGCGTCTCATCCGCCGGCGAGGCGAGGATCCGGCCGGCCTCGGGCTTGAAGTAGAACTGCTCGTCCGCGTCGATCACCGCCGGCCATGGACCGGGCGTCACGCCATCAGGCGCCTCCAGGATCAGGGCCGTACGCCGCTTGGGCGTCAGTCCGATCGGCGCCACGCCGGCCAGGCCCGCCACGACGTCGGCCCAGGCGCCGGCGGCGTCGATCACCACCGCGGCCAGCATCTCCGACCCGTCAGCGAACCGCACGGCCCAGCCGCCGTCCGCCCGCTCCAGCCCCGTCGCCTCTGCCTCCAGGCGTATCTCGCCGCCGTGCGCCCGGGTCCCGCGCAGGAAGCCCTGATGCAGGGCCTGGACGTCGATATCCATGGCCTCCGCCTCGAACACCGCCGCGGTGAGATAGTCTTCCCGGAGGATCGGGCAAAGCGCCCGCGCCGAGGCGCCGTCCAGACGCCGCATCGCCACCCCGGACTCCGCCGCCGCCGCCTCCACCCGCGCCAGGGCCTCTTCCTGCCCCTTGGTGGCGATGTACAGGCAGCCACGCGGGGTCAGCAGCGGATAGTCGGCGAAGCCCTCCGGCGGGGCGTCATAGAACGCCCGGCTGGCCAGGGTCAGGGCCCGGATCACCGCATTGCCGTAGGCGGCCGAATACAGCGCCGCCGAACGGCCGGTTGTGTGGACGCCGTGCGCCGACTCCCGCTCGGCCACCACCACCTGGGCCGACTTGGACAGTTCATAGGCCGCCGAGGCGCCCGCGATGCCGGAACCCAAGACCAGAAACTCAACTCGGTCCATGGCGCTCCCAGCCCGCTGCTCAAAAGGCCGCCACGGAGTTGCAGCCTCTGCCGCGTCCTGGCCGCCTGACCCTTGCCCAGGTGGAGGCTGTCTTCAAGCCTGAGCCGAACGTCGCTGTCTCATTGGCCGCTTCGCCCGGGCGCGACAACGCCAAAGTCGTCCACAACCACTTGATGAGGCGCTGAACCGATCGCCGCCCTATATCAGGCGCTGACACCCGCCCCGCGGGGCCCCACCTGTTCGAGAATGATTCATGAATCAGTTCGTCTGCCCGTCCTGCGGCGCGGTGAACCGGGCGCCGGACGGCAAGGACGCTCGCACCGCCAAGTGCGGCAAGTGCCGCCGCCTGCTGCTTACCGGCGCCCCGGTCGAGGTTTCCGGCGCTGAGCTGGCCAGGCGCCGCGCCTCCACCAAGGGCGCGGCCTTGTTGCTGGATGTCTGGGCGCCCTGGTGCGGCCCCTGCAAGTCCATGGCGCCCCAGTTCGCCGCCGCCGCCCGCGACCTGGAGCCGGCGCACGGCCGATTCAATCAGGTTTGACTTCGCCCCCTCAGGGCGCCGCGCTGGACCCATGCCGCGGCGGGTTGCTCGGCGCAGGGCCGGCACGCTCCTGGCCGCCGCGTTCGGCGCTGGCCACGGCGCGGTCGATGAAGTCGGACAGGTCGGCGTGCAGCTGACGAAGGGCGTCGGGGTTCAGGTAGATCATGTGCCCGGAGGGATAGTAGCGGAACTCCAGGTTCTTCTGCTGCCCCGGCTCCAGCATCATGTGCGACAGGTCATACTCGGTGGAGGTGAACGGCGTGGCCATGTCGTAGTAGCCGTTCAGCGACAGCACATGCAGGTACGGATTGATCCGCATCGCAGCCGCCAGGTCCTGGGCCACATCGGGCGCCGTCTCGGTCTCGCCGCCGGTGGGGGGCTTGTGCTTCCAGTCCCAGTCGAAGTCCTTCAGGCTGTAGGCGGCAACCTGGTAGGGCATGTCCGTCTTGTAGCCCAGGTCCCGGGTCAGGTAGTCGCTGAACGAGCCGATGAAGGCGCCGTTGATGGCGGTGTCGGAGGGGTCGTAGTCGGGGCTGGCGCCGGCCGCGTCGGTGTCGATGCCGGTATAGCGGCTGTCGAACCGCCCCACGGTCAGGCGCTGGTCGCGCAGCAGCTCCTTCTGGAACCGCTCCAGGTCCACCCGCAGGTTGGCCCGCTTGATGAAGTCGGCGGACAGGCCCGTGAAGCCACTCATCTGCTGGGCGACGGCGTCGCGTTCCTCCGGCGTGATCAGGTGCCCCTTGGCCAGGGCCGCCGCGTAGGGGCCGAGCGCGAAGGCGCGGGCCTGGGCCACGAAGGTCGCCACGTCGGCGGGTTTGCTCTGGATCTTGTTGTGGTACCAGGCGGTGGCTGCGTAGCTCGGCAGATAGCCGATATAGACCTCGTCATAGCCCGGCTGCTCGACCCCGTAGTTCAGGATCGAGGACAGCAGCACCACCCCGTTCAGGGCCATGCCCCGGTCCTGCAGCTGGTAGGAGACCGCGGCCGAGCGGGTGGTGCCGTAGGACTCCCCGAACAGGAACTTGGGACTGTTCCAGCGGCTGGTCTTGGTCACGTAGCGGATGATCGCCTTGGCGAAGGCGTCGGCGTCCTGGTCCACGCCCCAGAAGGTCTTGGCCTCGGTGGCGCCCAGGGGCCGCGAGAAGCCGGTGCCGATGGCGTCCAGGAACACCAGGTCGGTCTTGTCCAGCAGGGTCTGGTCATTGGGGCCGAAGGCGAAGGGGGCTGGGCGCATGGTCTCCGGATTGGCCGTCCGCACCCGCATCGGAGCGAAGGAGCCCATGTGCAGCCAGATGCTCGAGGAGCCGGGGCCGCCGTTGTAAAAAAAGGTCACCGGTCGGGGCGTGGCCGGATCGACCCCGTCCAAGGTGTAGGCCACGTAGAAGACGCTGGCGGTGGGCTTGCCGCCGTCGTCGCGGATGGTCAGCGTCCCGGCGGTGGCGGTGTAGCGCAGTACGTGGCCGTTCACGGTCACCGCGTGGCTGGTGGCGGTGGCCGCCTCCTTCACCGGCGCCCGGGCCCAGCCGGCCTCGACCTCGGCGGCCAGGGCGTCCTTGTGCCGGTCTTCCACCGACTGAGTCTTGCCGTCGCCGTTGCCGCCGCCGCCGGGGGCGTCCGGCTTGTCGTCCGCGATGGCGAAGGTGGGAACGGCGACCGCCAGGGCCAGGGCGGAGAACGCGGAAAGCAGGGTGCGGCGCAAAGGGAGAACTCCCGGAAAAGGGGCAAGCTGCACCCTGACTAGCAGACCGCGACGTCCGGTTGAACGCCCCCCTTCAAAGCGTCTTCGCGGGACCGGGGAAGGGGCGTTCGGAGCGCGCGATCGTCGATCCGGGCGACATCAAACCGCAATGAAGCCGTATTTTCGAGGGAACCGATTGGGGCGTCACGACCTTAGCTGTGTTGGGATGGTAAGCGCCGCCGGCTCGGTGGCTACGTTTGCAGGACAAGACCAGATGAAACAAACCAAGCTTTCCGTGTGCATGCTCGCGCTGGCCGCGGCTACGGCCATGGCGCCCAGCTTCGCAGCGGCGCATGCGCGCTATCATCACTATCGGCACTACCGCCACTACAGCGAGGCCCGGCGCGACAACGGCTGTCACCAGCGCCACATGACCAACGGCACGATCATCGGCGCCATCGGCGGCGGCATTGTCGGCGGCTCCATGGCGCACGGCAACGCGCTTCCCGGCGCGGCCCTGGGCGCCGGCGTCGGCGCCTTGGCCGGCCACGCTATCGGGGCGCGGTCAGGCTGCTAGCGGCCTAGTGATTTAACGGCCCAGCGATCTGATGTCCGCATCGATGGCGGTGCGGACATCGTCGCGTCTCAGGATTCCGCTCACGTCGACGACCAGATTGGCGAGGCGGGGCGCATAGCGTCTCTGGACCTCAGGCCGATCGTTCTCGGCGCCTTCCATGATGCCGACGATCTTGAGCGCGCCGTTTTGCGACAGGAACACCGGAGAGCCCGAGGCGCCGGGCGAGGCGGCGCAGTCGCTGGACCACAACCCCGGTTCCCGCGGCCGGGCCGTCACGCGGCAGTCATCGGCGCGCCACAGGACGCCTTGGTCCTTGTCGCCGGGGTAGCCGGCAATGGACAGGCTGGCATGGCTCAGGGCGGCGACGGGGCGGGGAGCGAGGTCCAGCCAGCCGATCTCGGCGTCCGCGCCGACGCAACGGTCCAGCCGCAGGACGGCCCAGTCCTCGCCTTGCTGGTCCTCGCGAAAGTCGCCCCAGAAGACCGGAACACCCCGCACCCAGACCTTGAACCCCCGATCCCCGGCGCGGTCGCCGACGCTGAAGGTGACGGAGTGGTCTGAATCGCGCTCGGTCGGTCCGGAGTCTTCGCCGAACACGGCGTGGTAGTTGGTCACCGCGTAGCACGGCGAGACCAGGAAGGCGGTGGCCTCGCCGCGCGCGTAGAGCAGGCGCTCGTCGTCATCCAGCATGGCGATCGGTTGGTTGTTGCGCACGATCCCGATGGCAGCGAAGGCGTGGGCCTGGCCCGATCGGGACTGGACGCGCCGGGGATCGCGCCCGTCGGCGGCGAACACATTGGCTGCGGCCTGCGACGCCGCCAGGGCGCCGGCCAGGACAAGCATCATCATCAAGAGCGTCGACCGCATCTGCCCCGCCGCGAACCGGTTTCAGTCGCGTCTAGTGAGCGCGACCTTGGCCCGCGCCGCAATCGGCCCCTTTGACGCGGGCGGAGATGTCCAGAAAGGGCCTGCCCGCGAGGCTCGAATTGCGCCAGATCGCACAATCGGCGGGGCTGGCGAGCCCCTACAGCATGATCGTGGTGCGTGACGCCTTGGGGTTAACTTGGGGGGCGGTTTAACTTGACGGGGTCTGACATCTTGAAGCGAGTACGGCATGGCTGATCCCACCCGCACCACCATCGAGACCCGCGGCGTCCAGATGTTCCCGCGGCTGGAGCCGGAGGAGATCGAGCGCCTGCGCCGATTCGGCGAGGACCAGCAGTTCACCGCCGGCGAGGCGCTGATGCGGGCCGGGCGGCCGGCCAGCGCCTTCTTCGTAATCCTGTCGGGCGAGGTGCGTATCTCCCAGACCGACCAGATGGGCCGCCAGACCACCATCGTCACCCATCCCGCGGGCGCCTTCATGGGCGAGGTCGCCCAGCTTTCCGGCGGCCCCGCCCTGGCCGACGCCTATGCCCAGACCGATGTCGCGGCCCTGAGGCTGACTCCCGACCGCCTGCGGGCGGTGCTGGTGGCCGAGGCGGAGCTGGGCGAACGGATCATGCGCGCCCTTATCCTGCGCCGGGTGGCTCTGCTGGAGTCCGGCTCCGGCGGGCCGGTGATCATCGGCCACCGCGCCAGCGGCGACGTCCTGCGGCTGATGAGCTTCCTGGACCGCAACGGCCACCCGCACCACGACCTAGATCCCGACAGCGACGACGACGCCCAGGTCCTGCTGGACCGCTTCCATGTCGACGATTCCGAACTGCCAATCGTGCTCTGTCCCGACGGTCAGCTGCTGCGCAATCCCAGCGAAAGCCAGCTGGCCCGGTGCCTGGGCATGGTCGGGCCCGTAGACCCGTCGAGGGTTTATGACGTGGCCATCGTCGGCGCCGGCCCGGCGGGCCTGGCGGCGGCGGTCTATGCGGCGTCCGAGGGGCTGTCGGTGCTGATGTTCGACGCCCGCGCGTTCGGCGGTCAGGCGGGCGCTTCGGCGCGGATCGAGAACTACCTTGGCTTTCCCACCGGTATCCGCGGCATCGCCCTGATGGGCCGTGCCTACAACCAGGCCCAGAAGTTCGGCGCCGAGGCGGCCATCCCCGACACCGTGGTCAGGCTGACCAATGGCGGCCCTGAAACCGGCGGGCGCTACAGCCTGACCCTGGACGGTGGCGAGACCGCCTCGGCCAAGTCGGTGGTGATCGCCAGCGGCGCCCGCTACCGCCGCCTGGACGTCGCCAACCTGGACGCCTTCGAGGGCGCCAGCGTCCACTACTGGGCCTCGCCCCTGGAGGCCAAGCTCTGCAAGGGCCAGGAAGTGGCCCTGGTGGGCGCCGGCAACTCCGCCGGCCAGGCGACGGTCTATCTGGCCAGCCAGGCGGCCAAGGTCTGGCTGATCGTCCGCGGCAAGAATATTGCTGACAGCATGTCCCGCTACCTGGTCGACCGCATCGCTTCGCTAGCCAATGTCGAGGTGATCACCGAGACCGAGGTGACGACCCTGGAGGGCGATGCCGGCCAGCTCAGCAACGTCGTCTGGCGCGGCCGCAAGACCGGCGAGGAGACGCGCCGGCCCATCAGCCACCTCTTCCTGTTCATCGGCGCCGAGCCCAACACCGCCTGGCTCAGCGGCTGCGAGGTCAGCGTCGACGCCAAGGGCTTCATCTGCACCGGCGAGGGGGCGGGCCCGGGCCGCGCCCAGTTGGAAACCAGCCGCAAGGGCGTTTTCGCCATCGGCGACGTGCGCGCCGGCTCCATCAAGCGGGTGGCCGCGGCGGTGGGCGAGGGGGCCCAGGTGGTGGCCGCCCTGCACGCTTACCTCGCCGCCGCCGACCCCATGGCCGTCCCCGCGCCGCATACCTGAAGGCTCAGGAGGAGACCCCTATGCCCGCCTACTGCTCCCACGGCGACGCGATCTTGAAGGTGACCCCCAGCGCGCTCGGATGCGAGGAGTGCCTGGAGATCGGCTCGGCGTGGCTGCACCTGCGCCTATGCCGCACCTGCGGCCACGTCGGCTGCTGCGACGACTCCCCCAACAAGCACGCCACCAAACACTTCCACGCCACCCAGCACCCGGTGATCGAGGGCTACGACCCGCCCGAGGGCTGGGGCTGGTGCTACCTCGACGAGGTGATGCTGGATCTTTCGGATGACATGACCCCGCAGCGAGGGCCGATCCCGCGGTACTACTAGGCGTCCCCATACGCCTCCACCGCCGCCTCGCGCGCCACCGACCGGAACCAGGCCAGGAACGGATCGGCCGCGCGGACGTGGGAGCAGACCAGGGTCGTCCGCAGGCGGGTCTCGCCAAAGGGCGGCGCTTGCAGCGTCAGGCCGAGCGCTGGGGCGAGGCGGCGCGCCAGGGCGGCCGACACCGTGGTCACCATGTCCGTCGAGGCCACCGTCGCCAGGGCTGCGGTGAAGTGCGGCGTGACCAGGGCGATGCGCCGTGTCACCCCCCGCGCGGCCAGGATGGCGTCGATCTCCGACTGGCCGTCGCCCAGCAGCGCCACGCCCACGTGTTGGTACAGTCCATAATCGGCGATCGACCACGCCCGGCCGGCGGCGGGATGGCCCTGGCGCATCACCAGCGCCAGCCGGTCCTCGCCGATGATCTCGCTGTAGGCGCCCGGCGGCAGGGCCGTGCCCGACAAGGCGAAGAATCCGTCCAGTGATCCGTCCTCCACGCGCGCCATCGTGTCGGACCGATAGGGCTCCACCCGCAGGTCCACCCCCGGCGCCTGCGTCGTTAGCCGGGCCATGATCCCAGGCGCCAGCAACACGGTCTGAGTGTCCGTCCCCGCCAGGCGCAGGGTGCGGCGCTCTTCGCCGGGATCGAACGCCTGCTGCTGGAACACCTCCCGCAAGTGGGTCACCGCCAGGGCCAGCTGCGGCTGGATCGCCTGCGCCCGCGGCGTCAGCACATAGCCCGCCCGCGTCCGCACCAGCAGGGGGTCACCCTGCAGGTCGCGCAGGCGCGCCAGGGCCCGGCTCATCGCCGGCTGGCTGAGGCCCACGTCGGCCGCCGCGCGGGTGACATTGCGCCGGCGCAGCAGGGCGTCGAGGGCGGGGACCAGGTTGAGATCGAGGCCGGCGATATTCAGTTCACGCATGATGGAGATCATAACCATGCATTTTACGGATACAAAGGGCCTGGCTATCTTGGCGTCGAAGGAGATTGCCGATGAGCAACTTAACCGTCGTGCTCGGCTTCGGCGCCGTTGGGCGCGCCGCGACCCTGGCCTTGCTGGCCCGCGGCGATAGCGTCTGCGTCGCCCAGCGCCGCCGGCCCGCCGACCTGCCCGCCCAGGCGGCGTTCCGGCCCTGCGATATGATGGACGCCGCCTCGGTCCGCCAGGCGATCGAGGGCGCCAGCCAGGTGGTCATGGCGGTGGGCTTTGCCTATGACGCCAAGCTGTGGCGCGACGTCTGGCCCCGGGCGATGACCAACCTGGTCGAGGCCTGCGCGCAAACCGGCGCCCGCGTCGTCTTCCTCGACAACCTCTACATGCTAGGCCCCCAGAACGCGCCGCGGCGCGAAGACATGCCGCTCACCGACGCGGGGGCCAAGCCGGCGATCCTCTCCCAGGTGACCCGCATCTGGCAGGCCGCCGCCGCGGCGGGACGCATCCGCCTCGCCGCCTTGCGGGCCACCGACTTCTATGGACCGGGCGTGCCGGTGTCGCACCTGGGCTCCAGCGGCTTTGGCGCCCTGGCGCAAGGCAAGCCGGCCTTCCTGCTGGCGCCGCCCGACACCCCCCACGACTTCGCCTATGTGCCCGACATCGCCCGCGCGATCGTCACCCTGCTGGACGCCCCCGACGACGCCTACAACCAGGTCTGGAACATGCCCTGCGCCCCGACCCTGACCCCGCGCCAGATCCTGCGCCTGGGCGCCGACGCCCTGGGGATCAAGCTGAAGCTCTTCGCCATCCCCCTGCCGCTGCTGCCGTTGCTGGGCCTGGCCGTACCGTTCCTGCGCGAGGTGGCGGACGTGGGTTTCACCTGGGATCGGCCCTACGTCGTCGACGGGACCAAGTTCACCCGGCGGTTCTGGTCCGACGTCACCCCCTACGCGGTGGGCGCCCCCGCCACACTGCGCGCCTTCGCCTCCGCCGCATAGCTAGGCCGCCGTCGCCACCCGCCGCAGCCGGGCCAGCGTCTTCTGGTATTCGGCGATCTTCTTGGCCAGACGCGGCCGCCAAGCTTCGGTCGCCGCCCCGCCGAGCGCCAGGGCGTAGCCATAGGCGATCGTCGGCTCCAGCTCCTCGGCGCGGACGCCGCCGAACACCCAGCTTAGCATCACCGCACCGAAGGTCAGGTCCAGGTTGCGGGTCATCAGGTCGACGTCGATCTCAGGGATCAGCGCCCCCTCGCGCACCGCCTCGCTGACCAGGGACCGCCAGAAGGCCTCGCGCTGCGGTGTCAACAGGGCCGTGCGGTCGTCCTTGCCGCCGGTGTCCAGCAGGGCGGTCCACAAGGTCCGGTAGAACGCCTGGTCTTCGGCGTAGTAGCTGGTGGAGATCGACACCGCCTGGAAAAGCCGGTCGATGGCGCTCACCGGGTGCAGGCGCGAGAAGCGCTCGTGGAACTCGCGGATGTCCTCCAGCACCGCCAGGACGATGGCGCGCTTGGAGCCGAACAGGTTGTAGGGGGTCGACAGGCTGACCTGGGCGCGGGCGGCGATGGCCCGCATGGACAATCCGGTGTCACCGGTTTCCCGGATCAGGTCCCGCGCCGCGCCGGTGATCCGCCGTCGCCGGTCGGCCTTGCCTTCCTCGCGTCTGTTCATGGTCCCCAAAACACCCCCGCGCCCGATCGGCTCTTGATCATTATTGGAACAGGTTCTTAGAACCAAGATCACAGACCATAACAACAGGGGAGGGCCGCTCATGGGCAAGGCCAACGGACGCAAGTCGATCTTCATCACCGGCGCCGCCTCGGGGATGGGCCTGGAGACCGCCCGCCTGTTCCGAGAGGCCGGCTGGTTCATCGGCGGCTTCGACGTCAACGCCATGGGGCTGGAGGCTCTGCGCGCCGAGCTGGGCGAGAACAACTGCCTGGTCCGGGTCCTCAACGTCACCGACCGCGACGACTACCGCGCCGCGCTGGAGGAATTCGGACGCGCCACCGACGGCAAGCTCGACATCCTGTTCAACAACGCCGGCATCGGCCGCGGCGGCCCCTTCGCCGACCAGCCGTGGGAAGACATCATGGCCGTGGTGCAGACCAACCTGGTCGGGGTGCTGATCGGCATCCACTCTGCGGTCGGCCTGCTGAAGGCCACCCCCGGCTCCCTTTGCTTCACCACCTCTTCGTCCTCGGCCACCTACGGCATGCCCGGCATCGCCGTCTATTCGGCCACCAAACACGCGGTGAAGGGGCTCACCGAAGCCCTGGCGGTGGAGTTCAAGGCCTATGGGGTGCGGGTCGCCGACGTGCTGCCGGGACTGATCGACACCCCGATCCTGCCCCCCGGCGCCGCCGCCAACGCCCCCAAGGAGGGCATGTTCCGCGCCATCGCACCGGTGGAGGTCGCCCGCGTGGTCTGGCGCGCCTACACCGAGGACAAGCTGCACTGGTACGTCCCGCCGGAGATCTACGACCTCGACAAGGCCGCCACCCTGGCCCCCGAACAGACCCGCGACCAGATGGCCGCCGGCTCCCTGTTCCACAGCCTCAACGAGGTGACGAAGGCGGGGTAGGGGGCAAGACCCTTCTGTCCACAACCGACACCTCCCTCCGTCACCCCGGACAAGCCGCGCCAGCGGCGCCGATCCGGGGTCGGCCGCGCCGGCTCCTCACGGGAGATCGTCTTGGCGCGGCCGGCCGGCCCCGGCTCTACGCTTCGCTCCGGCCGGGGTGACGGAGGTTGGTGCGGTTCGCAGGCAGACTCTTCGCCGCCCCTAACCAGCCCCTCCGGCCACCCGGTCGATGTCCAGCTGCGGCGAAATCCCCAGGGCGTTCAGCATCACGTCCCGCTTCGGCCCGACCTTGGGCGGGTAGGCGGCGGCGTTGGCCTTCTTGCCGCGGGCCCAATAGCCCAGGATTTTCACAACGTTGGCCGGCCGCTTCAGCCAGGCCTCGGGGTGCTCCAGCATGTGGAAGCCGCGCAGCGCCTCGCGCAGCAGGCCCACGTCCGACCGCGTCGCCACCGCCACCCCGTCCTCGAAGAAGCTCTTCATGACCTTCGACATCAGCCGCGGCCGGTAGCCCGGCGTCAGGGCCTGTTTGGCGCGGCGGATGGCCGAGCGGTCCTGGGTCAGCATGTTGGCGTAGTAGGGCCGCAGGGAGGCCTCCACGCTGGCGCCGTAGGCCACCGCCCGCGCGGCCGGATCGCCCTGGGCGTTCAGCACGTCGCGCAACAGATAGGCCTCCACCGCCGCGAAGGAACAGCCCCGGCCATACAGGGGATTGGTGCGCACCAGGCTGTCGCCCACCGCGAACAGCCCCAGCGCGGCGGGCTTGCCGCCGGGAACGAAATCCCGCCAGCGGCTGTGCAGGTCGCCCATGCCGAACACCCGGCTCACCGGCTCGGACCTGGCCGGATCCACCCACGGCGCCATGCCCGGCAACTGGTTCAGGATCTGGTCGAAGATCTCCGGCCGCACCACCGCCTTGCGCATCTCCAGCTCGACCTCCGGCACGCAGACGGTGATCGAGAAGCAGCCGTTGTCGGCCGGGAAGACCCCGAATTTGAGAAACCCCAGGTCCCCGGTCCCCGGCAGCTTGCCCCGCGGCGGCTCGGCCTGGCCCTCCAGCAGGCGGTAGTGGCGGGTGAAGTAGAGGATGCCGGCGGTTTCCGACGTCTCGCCAATGACCGCGCCCTCGGCGATGAGCTGCTCGACCACCCCGCTGGTGCGTCCGGCGGCGTCGACGACGATGTCGGCCAGCAGCTCGCGTTCGCCTTCCGCGTCCTCGCCCAGCAGGCCGCGGACCCTCAAGCTCCCGTCTTCCCCACGCGCCGTCAGCAGCCGCTGGCAAAAGAAGCCGGAGACGATGCGAACGTTGGGCTGGCGCTCCACATAGCGGCGCATGACCAGCTCCAGGGTCGTGCGCCGGCTGGTCAGCACCGCCATGTCGGCGTCCCCCGGCTGGGCCGTGTAGCGGCCGCGCAGGGTGTCGGAGAGCATGTCCTTGAAGCCGATCTCGCGGCAGCCGGCGTCCAGCAAATCTTGCAGCAGGGCGGGGTGCTCGGCCTTGATCAGCGAGCGCAGCCGCGCCAGGAAGGCGTGGCTCTGGCGCAGGTGGCCAACGCCCCGCCGGTTCCAGTCCTTGAACGCCTCGTCGGCGTCGCCGGAAGGGGCCGGCTCGTCCCGTTCCACCAGGATCACCGACCGGCCGGTGGGGCCTAGCGCCAGGGCCGTGCACAGCCCGGCGATACCGGCGCCGATAACCAGCACGCGTTCGGCAGCCTGTTCACTCATGGTTCTCGTCCGACCGTTCGACCCCTCGATTCCTGAACGCTAGAGCACGATGAGTTTTGTCGGAATCGACAAAACTCTGAATCGTGCTCGCAAACCAAAGAATCGAGCCTGTTTTCCCCGTTTTGATGGAACCATCAAAACGGGACAGGCTCTAGCGAAGGGCGGCGCGGGAGGATACCGATTTTTCGAACGCATTCTGATTTGTGGTCTTTACCCCGTCCACCGACGTCGCCAAGGTTGGGTGAAACGCCGCTCTGGAACGGCGAAGAGGGAGAGTTCGATGCGCGCGGTGGTTCGACGGAACAAGCAACTGGTCTGCGCCGAGATCGCCGACCTCACCCCCGGTCCCGGCCAGGTCTTGGCCAGGACCCTGTGCTGCGGCATCTGCGGCTCGGACCTGCACGCCCTGCATTCCTTCGAGCACATGCTGGAACTGGGCCAAAGGTCGGGCGGCGGCGGGGTGGGCGGCCCCTCCATCGATCCGGCCGCCGACATCGTCTTCGGCCACGAGTTCTGCGCCGAGGTGCTGGACCACGGGCCAGGCTCGGCCAAGACCCTGAAGGCCGGGACCAGGGTGGTCACCATGCCGGTGATGCTGACCGCCACGGGGGCGGAAACCATCGGCTATTCGAACCGCTTTCCCGGCGGCTTCGCCGAACGCATGCTGCTGAGCGAAGCCATGCTGTTGGAAGTCCCCAACGGCCTCTCCGCCCTGCAGGCGGCCATGACCGAGCCCTTCGCGGTGGGCGAGCACGCCGTCGCCCAATCGATCCTCGGCGATCCCGCCGGCGCCGGCCAGGCGGCCTGCCTGGTGATCGGCTGCGGGCCGGTGGGCCTGGCGGTGATCGCGGCGCTGAAGACCCGCGGCGTCGGTCCCATCGTTGCCGCCGACTTCTCCCCCGCCCGCCGGGCCTTGGCCGAGGTCATGGGGGCGGACGAGGTCATCGACCCGGCCAAGGAGTCGCCCCACGCCGGCTGGTCCGCCCGCGGCGTGCCCACCACCTTCGCCGAGCGGGCCATGGCCCAGATGAGCGGGACCGGGAAACGGGCGGTGATCTTCGAATGCGTCGGCGTGCCGGGCGTCCTGCAGGCCATCGTCGAGGGCGCTCCGGGCGGGGCGCAGATCATCGTCGCCGGGGTGTGCATGGCCACCGACACGCTGGAGCCGTCGCTGTGCATCAACAAGCAGCTCGATTTCCGCTTCGTGCTTGGCTACACGCCGGTCGAGTTCGCCGCCACCTTGCGGAATATCGCGGAGGGCCGCATCGACGTGCGCGCGGCCATCACCGACACCGTCGGGCTGGACGGCGTCGCCGGCGCCTTCAAGGCCCTGGCCGACCCGGAACGGCAGTGCAAGATCGTGGTCGATCCGTCGCTGTAGGACGCGGGAGCTGGGCATTCCGCCTTGAGAAACCAGGATTATTTTGGCGTCAGGTCTTCAGCATGGGGGCAATATCCGATGCTTTGGGCTCGATATTTGCAATCGGGCGCCGTAAGCCCATTTGAGAGTGACAATCGAGAAGGCGGGGCACAGCGCGGACGTGGCGAACAAGGCGTCATCCAAGGGGCTGAAGGTGGTGGACGCGTCCACGCCGGACGACTTCCTGCGCCTGGACGTCCAGCTTTGCTTCGCCCTCTACACCGCCAGTAACCTGGTGACGCGGCTCTATCGGCCTCTGCTGGAGCCGCTGGGCATCACCTATTCTCAGTACCTGGCGATGATCGCCCTGTGGGAAGAGGCGCCGCAGTCGGTAGGTGGCCTTGGCCGGCGGCTGAACCTGGACTCGGGCACCCTGACGCCGCTGTTCAAGCGCCTGGAAAAGCTGGGCCTGGTGACCCGCGAGCGCGACCACCAGGACGAACGCCGCGTGCTGGTGAACCTCACCGACGCCGGCCGGGCGCTACGGGCGCGGGCGTCACACATCCCCCTGACGGTGCTGGGGCAGCTGCCCCTGCCGGTGGAGGAGGTTCTGGCTCTGCGCGCCACGCTGGAACGGCTCAACAGCGGGCTGATGGCGTCCGCCGACGGTGAAGTGCGCGGCGCCAAGGCCGGGTAGGGCCGAGCTAGGTCGCGCCCGACTGAGTTGGCAGTGCGCCGGCCTTGCGCCCCCTCCGTCACGTCGGGCTATCGCCCGCCGCGCCACCTCCCCCGCGTCGCCCTGCGGGCTCGCGATGGAGGAGGAGGGATCAGCGCCATCTTCTGCTAACCCGTGAAACGGGGGAGGGGGACCGCCGCGCCGTCAGGCTCGGGGGTGGAGGGGGCGCAAGGCCGCCGCGCGACACCTTTCGTATGAGCCTCAAATCCCCGCGTACCACTGGTAGCCGCGGTCTTCCCAGTAACCGCCCTTGCCCAGGCCCAGCTTGGCGAAGCTGTCGATGGCCTCGATGCGCATGACGTACTTGGCCATCTTGTAGCCCAGGGCCCGCTCCAGCCGCAGGCGGACCGGCGCGCCGTTGGCCACCGGCAGGGGGGCGTCGTTCATCTCGTAGGCCAGGATGGTCTGGGGGTGGAAGGCGTCGTCCGGGCGGATGGTCTCGTAGTAGTCGCCGGTACCGTCCAGGGTCAGCTCCAGGGTGTCGGCGCAGAACAGGGCCAGGTAGCGGGCCTGGGGCTTGAGTTTGGCTTGCTCCAGCAGCGGCCCCAGACGCGCGCCCTTCCACTTGGCGATACAGCTCCAGCCCTCGACGCAGTCGTGCCGGGTGATCTGGGTGCGGCTGGGTGCGGCGCGTAGGTCGGCCAGGGAGAGGCTGAGGGGGTGCTCCACCAGCCCGCCGATCTCAAGGCGCCAGTCGGCGAAGCCATTGGCCACGTGCTGGCGGTATTCGTCGCTGTCGGGGCTGGTGCTGCCGTTGGCGCGGAAGTCGCGGGAGATGGCGCTGGCGGGGAACTCCTGCGCCAGGACGGTGCGGCCCAGCAGGGCGCCTTGCACCCGGCGGGTCAGGGTCTCGGCGCCGTCCAGGGTCCGGTTCACCCGCGGCGATTGCGACAGGCGGTTGCAGGCGCTCACGCTCAGCCCGGCCAGGCCGGTGAGCGCGCCGCGCAGCCAGTCCCGGCGGCTGGTGCTCATGCCTTTTCCTCCGGCTGCGGACGGATGGCGAACCAGCCGGTGATCATCGAGCGCAGCTCGTTGACCGGTCCGGCCAGCAGCACCATGACGACGTGGACGATGAAGAACAGCACCAGGGCGCTGGCGCACAGGAAATGGATCGTGCGCGCCGACTGTCGCCCACCGAACACGCCGGGCAGGCCGTGGACCAGGGCGTCCATCCCCGGCGACATGGCCAGCCCCGTCAGCACCATCAGCGGCAGCAGGCCGCCGATCACCGCCAGATAGGCCAGCTTCTGCAGCACGTTATAGCGCCGCGCCTCCTCGCCCTTGGGGAAGTGAAGGCGCAGGTGCTCCCAGATCGCTCCGCCGATGTGGCGAAGCTGGGCGCCGCTGGGGACCATCTCGCGCCTCAGCCGCCCGCTCACCAGGCCGGCGATCAGATACAACAGGCCGTTCAGCACCATGGCCCAGGCGAAGAAGAAGTGCCAGCGCCGCCCTTCGCCCAGGTCGTGATAGCCGGGCAGGGTGGCCCAGGACGGGAACGCCTGGGCCTGGATCTGGCCGCCGGAAGTCCTTACCGCGCCCAGGAAGCCGGTGGTGTCGGCATGGAAGCCTCCCAGCCGGAACATGCCCCGCGTTTCGCCGTGCGCATCCAGACCCGATCCCACCGCCAGGAACGGCCGGTCGAAGGTCGAGACGTCACCCCAGTAGAAGGCTGGATGAGCGCTCAGGATCTGCAGGCCGCTCATCAGCAGCACCAGCAGGCACAGCGCGTTCACCCAGTGCGTCGCCCGCACCAGCAGCGGGTGGCGGTAGACGAGCAGGCGTCCATCCTTGGTCGGGCGGTCAGCGTGGGACATGGCGGCCAGTCTAGACCGGCTACATCGGCGGCGCCTTGCCGTTCTCGCCGGTGGAGACGGAGTTGGCGACCAGGCCGCCGCCCGGCGGGGTCACGGCCACCAGGAACACTGAGACGCCCGGCTTGATCTGGGCTGCGACGCCGGGGGTGATCTGCACGATCGGGACCTTGGGCGGCACCACGATATGGCGGGTCCCGGTGGGGTAGGTGACGTCCAGCTCGCGGCCGTTGCGGCTGGCCACCACCTTGCCGACGGTGCCGTTGGTCATCATCGAGCCGGCCTTGAGGTCCCAGTTGTAGTGGCCTTCGCCCATCTTCACGCCGGGCGGGAAGATATGCACTTCCAGCGAGCGGCCATTGCCGTCCGCCTGTGGCATTTCGGCGGTGCCGATGAAACTGCCCGGCTGGATGGCCGAGGCGGCGATGGGCTTCATGATCGCCACGGTCCAACCCTTGGCCAGGCCCACGGTCACCAGTTTGCCGTCCTTGCCCTTCAGCACCAGGGCGTCGGGTTTCACCTGGGTGACCACGCCGCGGACGATGGTGCGGGTCATGGGGGGCTGCGCCGCCGGCGCCGGGGCGGCGGGCGCCTGAGTTGCGGGGGCCTGAGCTGCGGGGGTTTGGGCCAAGGCGGGAACGGCGACCAGCGCCGTGGCCAGCGCGGCGGCGAGTCCGGAGCGGCGATAGTGGGTCATGGGGAGTCCTCCTGGTTGGCGCGGCGCCCTTGGTCCGGCGAAACGGTCGCCATGTCAAATTCAATTGCGCGCAATCTAACCGCGCCAGAAAAAACTATCTTGGAACGCGTTTCGGTTATCGGCAGGATGAAAGCGGCTCCGGCGCGCCTGACCGTGCGTCTTGCTTGACGTTGACGTCAACGGAATATCAAACTAGCGTTTGAATCCGGCGGGCGCAAAGATCCCGCGGATCGACCAGGAGGAACCATGACCAGTGAGCTTCGCCGCCCGGCGCGCACCTTCACCATTCGTCAGCTCTGCCGCGAGTTCGAGACCACGCCGCGAGCGCTGCGCTTCTATGAGGACAAGGGCCTGCTGTCGCCGGCGCGGCAGGGCCTCAACCGCGTCTATTCCTACCGCGACCGCGCCCGCCTGCAGCTGATCCTGCGCGGCAAAAGCGTCGGCCTGGCCCTGGCCGAAATCCGCGAAATCCTTGAGCTCTACGGCAAGGGCGATGGCGAGGCGGCCCAGAACGCCAAGGCCCTGCGCAAGTTCCGCGAACGCATCGTCGCCCTGGAACGCCAGCGCATCGACATCGGCCACGCCCTGGAGATCCTCCAGAAGGCCTGCGCCAATATGGAAGAACAGCTCGCCCGCGTGCGCCCCGACCTGCTGCCCCAGGCCGAGGAATACGACCGCATGGTCCGCGCCCGCGTGGACGGCCACCACGAGCCGGCGTTCATGCGCTGAGGTCGTTTCGCCCAGGATCGCCATCCGGTCGATCTTGGGCGCCTCACCCCTGGCTAAGCGGTCCTTACGGCCTTAAGTGGCCCTCAAGCTGAAATGCTGAGGAGTCCCGCATGACCATCACCCTGCCGCCCCAGACCCTGGACCAGGTCTTCCGCACTGCCCGCACGCGCAACGGCTGGACGCTGCGGAAGGTCTCCGAGGCCCTGCTGCGGGAGGTCTACGACCTGGCCAAGTTCGGCCCCACCTCGGCCAACGCCTCGCCGGCGCGGTTCGTGTTCGTCACCAGCGACGCGGCCAAGGCGCGGCTCAGCCCCTTCCTGTCCGCCACCAACCGCGACAAGACCATGGCCGCCCCGGTCTGCGCCATCGTCGCCCACGACCTGGCGTTCGCCCAGCACCTGCCCCGCCTGTTCCCGCACGCTCCCACGGCCAAGGACTGGTTCGCCGATCCCGTGATGGCCCAGACCACCGCCTTTCGGAACGGCAGCCTGCAGGGCGCCTATCTGATCGTGGCGGCCCGGTTGCTGGGCCTGGACTGCGGGCCGATGTCGGGCTTCGACAACGCCGGGGTGGACAAGGAGTTCTTCGCCGGCACGAGCGTGAAATCCAACTTCCTGGTCAATATCGGCTACGGCACGGACGAGAATCTCTTCCCCCGCAACCCGCGCCTGTCGTTCGAGGAAGCCTGCCAAATCCTCTGAGGGGCCCCCGCGAGGGGGAGGGGCTTTTCATGCCTCGCCACGTCCTGCCTCAGCGTCTATCAAAATCCCCGACAGCGCCCGGTCCAACGGGCCGTGGGAGACGCACATGAGACTGACCAAGCCCCGGATCGCGCCGGTCGCCGACGCTGACCTGACCCCCGACCAGGCCGAGATCCTCAAGCCCATGGCCGACACCGGCCGCGTGCTGAACATCTTCCGCACCTTCGTCAACGCGCCCAAGGCGGCCAAGGGTTTCCTGGCCTGGGGCAACTATGTGCTGTCGCGCCGCAACGACTTGCCGGCCCGCGAGCGGGAGATCGTCATCCTGCGCATCGGGTTCCTGTGCAAATCCGGCTACGAGTGGACCCAGCACGTGCCGATCGGCGAGCATTCGGGCCTGACCACGCAGGAGATCGCGCGCATCAAGCAGGGCGCCGCGGCGCCGGGCTGGAGCGCGGCGGACGCGGCCCTGCTGAAGGCTGCCGACGAGCTGCACCACGACCAGTTCATCACCGAGCCCACCTGGGCGGCGCTGAAAGCCCACTTCAGCGACAAGCAGTGCATGGACGTGGTCTTCACCGCCGGCCAGTACACCCAGGTCTCGATGATCCTGAACAGCTTCGGGGTGCAGCTGGACGAGGGCCAGAGCCTGGATCCCGACCTGAAGGGCTTCTAGGCCCATGGCCGGCCGCCTGGAGGGCAAGACCGCGGTCATCGTCGGCGCCGGCCAGACGCCGGGCGAGACCATCGGCAACGGCCGCGCCATGGCCATCCTGTTCGCCCGCGAAGGGGCCAAGGTGCTGTGCGTCGACCGCGACGGCGAACGCGCCGCGCAGACCGCCGCCATGATCACCGCCGAGGGCGGTAGCGCCGCCAACCTGGAGGCCGACATCCGCAAGGCGGCGTCCTGCGACGCGGTGGTGGCCGACGCGCGGCAGCGGTTCGGCCGCATCGACATCCTGGTCAACAACGTCGGCATCGGCGGTGGCGGCGATGGCCCCGCCCACCGCCTCACCGAGGACGCCTTCGACCGCATCACCGCGGTGAACCTGAAGGGTACGTGGCTGATGGCCAAGGCCGCCCTGCCGCCCCTGCGCGAGCAGGGGTCCGGCTCGATCATCAACATCTCGTCCCTGGCCGGGATCGCGGGCGGCAACCAGGCAGCCTACGAGGTCACCAAGGCCGCCGTGAACCGCCTGACCACCAGCATCGCCCAGGCCAATGCCGCCAAGGGCGTGCGCTGCAACGCCATCGCGCCGGGCCTGATGGACACCCCCATGGCCGTGGCCGGCATCGCCCAGGCCCGCGGCGAGGACCAGCAGGCCGTGCGCGCCGCCCGCAACGCCCGCGTTCCCCTGGGTGGCAAGATGGGCACGGCTTGGGACACCGCCTATGCGGCCCTGTTCCTGGCCTCCGACGAGGCGCGGTTCATCACCGGCGTGGTGCTGCCGGTGGACGGCGGGATGTCCTGCCGGATCGGCTGAGGGGTGACGCCTTACCCGAGGTTCACGGCCACCGCCCGCCGACCCTCGAAACGGGTCTCCGGTCCCGCCGCCGCGCCGATCACCCGCAGCGGCCGTTCCTCGCCATGGGGGAGCAGCAGCACGAGCCGGCGGTCGGCGGGGTAGGGGTCTTCCAGGGTCGGGGTTACGGTGATGGCCTTCGCCGAGCAATCGACCTTGAGCCGCCAGGTGGCGGTCTGGCCGTCGCGCCAGGCCTGGGTCTCGCCGTCGTCCTCCAGGCATTCGGCCTCGAACCCACCCGCGCCGGCGAAGGGGGCGATCAGGAAGGCGCGGGCGTCAGCGCGGTGGTCGAAGGTCTGGGGGGCAATGTTCAGCGCCAGGGCGCTGCCGGCGCGGCTCAGGAGGATGGGTTTGTCCCACGGGGCGAGGACGGTGACGCGCCCACCGCCGGCGTGGCGCTGGCCGGTCCACAGGTCCAGCCAGTCCGCGCCGGCGGGCAGGTAGACGGAACGTTCCGTGACGCCCGGTTCGACCACAGGGGCAATCAGCAGATCGGGGCCTAGCAGGTAGCTGTCGTCGTCCTCGAGGCAGGTTGGATCATCCGGAAAGTCCAGGAACAAGGGCCGTGTTACCGGCTCGTAGTCGCGGGCGTAGCGTCCCATCAGGGTGTAGAGGTGCGGCAGGAAGCGGTAGCGCAGCTTGATCAGGTCGCGCACGTATGGCGTCGCCGCCGCGTGCATCCAGGGCTCGTTGACCGTGCCGTCGTCGTTCCACGAATGGATCGAGAACCGCGGCTGCAGCAGGCCGAACTGCACCCAGCGCACCAGCAGCTCCGTATCCGGGGCCTGGCCGGAAAAGCCGCCCACGTCGTGGCCGCTGTTGGATACCCCGCTCAGCGCCAGGCCCAGGCCCATCTTCAGATTGAACCTCAGGGTCTCCCAGCGGGTGTAGTTGTCCCCCGACCAGGTCTGCACATAGCGGTGCATGCCCACCGCCCCTGACCTGGAGACGAGGAAGGGCCGCTGGTCCGGCGCGTGGGCCAGCTGGGCTTCGCGGGAGGCGCGGATCATGGCCAGGGTCTGCAGCGGCTTGGTCTCTCGGGCCGGATGCGCCCGGCCGAAGCCGTGGGCCACGGCCCCCGCCGACCAGATCTCGAACTCGTTGTTGTCGTTCCAGGTGGCGGCCATGCCAAGGCTGAGCAGGCTGTCGGTCACCTTGGCCTGCCACCACGCCGCGGCGGCGGGGTTGGTGAAATCGAGGTAGGCGCCGACCTCGTCCCAGAACTGCACCCAGGCCGGCTCCCCGTCAGCCTCGGCGATCAGCAGGCCCTTGGTCCTGGCCTCCTCGAACAAAGGATGATCGCGCAGCAGGCAGGGCTTGATGTTGGGAACCAGGCTCACCCCGGCCTTGGCGTAGCTTTCCACGAAGCCGGCCGGGTCCGGGAACTTCTCGCGGTTCCAATGGAAGACGTACCGCTTGGGCCCGATCGAGGTGTAGCCGCTGGAGAGGTGGAAGCTGTCGCAGAGGATGTCGTGCTCGCGGCAGCCCTCCAGGAACCGCGCCATCTGATCCTGGGCGTCTGGGGCGTCGGTATAGCTCATGGTCGAGCCGGAATAGCCCAACGCCCAGCGGGGCATGAGCGCCGGGCGGCCCGTAAGCCACGTGAAGCGCTTTACGACATCGGCCATGCGGGGGCCGGCGATCAGCCAGTAGTCCAGGTCGCCATGGTCGGCGACGAACCCGCGGTAAGAACCGTGGTAGTTGTCGAACTCCCGCCCGAAGTCGAAGTCGCAATCGCTCAGGGTGTCGTAGAACAGGCCGAAGGCGCCGCCCGGCCCATCCTGGTGGGTGACGACAAACGGAATGTGCTTGTACAGCGGGTCCGTCGAGGCCGCGTCATAGCCCATGGCGTCGATGTTGCTGAGCCGGTAGCGGCGCCCCGCCCGGTCCATGGGCCCGGTGCGCTCCCCCAGGCCGAAGTAGCGTTCGCCCGGCCGCCGGGCCAGGTAGTGACACACTCGCCCGTCCCACCAGCCGAAGTCATAGGCCTGGGTCGGGCGGTCCCTGAGGATGGGGTGCAAGTCGCCGTCGGCGCCGCGCTGGCGCCAGCTGCAGCTGAAGCCGTTCAGGCGGATCGAAAGGCTGAGGCGGGCCGTGGTGACGGTCAGGCAACCGTCAATCTCGGTGAGGTCGAAGTTGGGCGGCTCGAAGCCAGAGACGTCGAACCGGTCCCGGCCTTCCGCCGGACAATCCTCCAGCCCAGGCGCGATCGCCCAGGTGTTGGGGCCACGCAGCTTGCCGTCCGGCAACACCAGCACCCGGACGATATCGTCGGCCAGGACGAAGACGTGCGCGGTGGCCGCCGTGTCCGACTTCAGATCCAGTCGCGGCCCGTCGCGGCCGGCAAGACGGAACAGCGGAGGGCTGGCGAGGGTGGGCGTGCGCACAGCCTAGGCTCGTAGCGCGGAACGACCCTTAGCCCAACCCTCCGTAGTTACCGGCGGCGGCCCGGACGAAGGATTGGCATATCTTATAAGATATGACATCATATAGGATATGTTTCGGCTGGTTTTGGACACCTCAATTCTGGTCGCGGCGCTGCGAAGTCGAACCGGCGCATCCAACGCGCTACTACGCCGGGTCGCGACTGAGCAGCTCAGACCATTGGCGACGCAGGCGTTGTTCCTGGAATATGAAGATGTGCTCAAGCGGCCCGAACAGCGTTTGGCTCATGGTCTTAGTCTTGCGGCGGTCGATGGCTTCCTTGCCGCCCTGGCTAGCGCGTGCGAGCCGGTGGATGTCCATTTTCGATGGCGTCCACAATTGAAGGATCCGGCCGACGAGATGGTCTTGGAGGCGGCGGTGAATGGGCGGGCGGATGCGCTGGTGACCCACAACGTCCGGGACTTTCTGCCGGCGGCCAATCATTTTGGTCTGCGTATCGTGAAACCGGGCGAACTGATCAGGGAGTTTTGAGCATGTCGAAGTCATCCTACCCTCTGAAGCTGCCCTCGTCGGTGAAGACCGCCGCGCAACGGCTCGCCAAGGACGATGGCGTGTCGCTTAATCAATGGATTGCCGTGGCGGTCGCTGAAAAGATCGGGGCCATGGAGACCGCGGCAATCTTCCTCAAGCGCCGCGCCGGCAACGCGCGACCCGCCGATTTGCTGCCCTACCTGGAGAACGCGGCCGATGAAGAGCCGACCGAAAACGATCTCTAGGCGCGCGCCCCTCAACCTTTCGGTCAGGGATAGACCGCCTTGCCGTCCGGGCCCCTAAGGTTGTCGGCCCATTGCTTGTGGACCATGTCCTTCACCGCCTGGGGCAGGCTGATGTAGTCCAGCGAGGCGGCGGCGGCGTCGCCGTTCTTGTAGGCCCAGTCGAAGAAGCCGAGCACCGACTTGGCCTTGCCGGCGTCGGTCTGGGCCCTGTGCATCAGGATGAAGGTGGCGCCGGTGATCGGCCAGGCCTTGGCGCCCGGCTGGTCCAGCAGCAGCAGGTAGTTGCCGGGCGCCTTGGTCCAGTCGGCGCCGGCCGCCGCCGCGGCGAAAGCGGACGCCTCGGGGGCCACGAAGGCGCCGTCGTGGTTCTTGAGGTCCACAAAGGTCATCTTGTTCTGCTTGGCGTAGGCGTATTCCACGTAGCCGATGGAGCCGACCGTGGTTTTCACGAAGGCCGCTACGCCGTCGTTGCCCTTGCCGCCGATCCCCGTCGGCCACTGCACGGCGTCGCTGGCGCCCACCTTCGATTGCCAGGCCGGGCTCTGGCCGGCCAGGTAGGAGGTGAACAGGAAACTGGTGCCCGAGCCGTCGGCGCGGTGCACGACGCTGATCGGCAGGTTGGGCAGCGCCACGCCTGGGTTCAGGGCGGTGAGTTGAGGCGCGTTCCACTTGGTGATGACGCCCTGGTAGATGTCGGCCAGGACCGCTCCGGTGAGCTTGATCTGGCCAGGCGCGACGCCCGGCAGGTTCACGATCGGCGCGACCCCGCCCATGACGGTGGGGAACTGATAGAGGCCCTGCTTGTCGAGTTCGTCGGGCTTGAGCGGCTTGTCGGAGGCGCCGAAGTCGACGGTGCCGGCCTCGATCTGCTTGATGCCGCCGCCCGAGCCGATGGCCTGGTAGTTCAGGTTCAGGCTGGTGCTGGCCTTATAGGTCTCCGCCCACTTGGCGTAGAGCGGGGCGGGGAAGGTGGCCCCGGCGCCGGAGATGCCCGAGCCGCCCGCGCTGGATCCCGATCCGCCGCCGCCGCACGCGGCCAGGGCGAGGCCGGCCGTCAGGGCCAGGCCGGTGAGAAGCAGCTTGCGCGTGATCATCAGAGTCCTCCGGGGTCGGGCGCGTTCTGGCGCCGTCTCGTGACAGTTCTGTGAAGGCCTTTCCGGCGGTGGATGCAAGACCGGTGGGGCGGGGGGGGGCGGCGACCGCGATCCTCTGGGGTGGATCATGAAAATTTATTATGTTGCCATAAAAAATTAAAAATCTTAAGTCCTTGGTCGAAATTGGTGGGACTTTCGATGGCAAACGGCGACGCAGCGGACTGGCAGGAGCTGACGGAACTGACCCGCGAGCAGCCTTTCGTGGTCGAGCGCGTGCGGCTGACGGCCAAGGATGTGGCCATCGAGGGCCGCTGGGCCCTGCCGGAGCTGGCGCGGCTGTCGGTCGAGGACCAGGTCTTCATTGCCGCCTTCCTGCGCAGTCACGGCTCGATCAAGGAGATGGAGCAGGTGTTCGGGGTCAGCTACCCGACCGTGAAGGCCCGCCTGAACCGGATCGCCGACAAGCTGGAGTTCGTGGACACGGCGCCCAAGCCCTCCCGCGCCGAGGTGCTGGATCGCCTGCGCCGGGGCGAATTGAACGCCGACGAGGCGGTCAAGGCGCTGGAGGCGCTGAAATGATCCCGCTGTTCCTCGTCGTCAGGGTCTATGCCGCGGGCCAGCCGCCGTTTCGGCTGTGGCTGCCGCTGGTGCTCATCTGGCTGCTCCTGTCGCCCCTGCTGCTGATCGTGGTCCCGGTGGTCATGATCGCCGGCGCCCTGGTCGGCATGAACCCCTTCGCGGCCCTGGGGACGTTGCTGGCCGTGTTCTGCGCCCTGGCCGGAACGCATGTGGAGGTCGAGGCCCCCGACGCGTCGGTGCTTGTCCATATTACGTGAGAGGAAGCTCGACATGAGCGAAGACCGCCGACAGATCCTGGGCATGCTGGCCGAGGGCAAGATCACCGCCGACGAGGCGGATCGCCTGATCGCGGCCCTGGGCCAGCCTACCGGCCCCTACGCCGATCCCAAGCCCGAGGTCACCCCCGCGCGCGCCAAGTACCTGCGGGTGGTGGTGGACGCCAACGAGCCGGGGGAGGGTCCCACCAAGGTCAACATCCGCGTGCCCATGCAACTGCTGCGCGCCGGGGTGCGCCTCAGCGCCCTGATCCCTCCGCAGGCGCGGGACCAGGTCAACGCCGCCCTGGCCCGCCAGGGCATGCCCTTCGATCTCAATCAGCTGAAGCCCGAAAACCTGGAAGCCATGATCGAGCAACTGGGCGACCTGACGGTGGATGTGGATGCCGAGCGGGCCAAGGTCCGCATCTTCTGCGAATAGGGAGAGACAGAAATGTCGACCGCGACCCTGGACGTCCTGACGCCCGCCGCCCCAGGCGCCCCGCCTGCCGCCGCGCCGCCGCTGGC
>DASVMY010000233.1:0-2289 GCA_036384135.1 Caulobacteraceae bacterium
GCCCAACACGCGCCTGCCCGACGCCGCGCCCAGCAACTGGGTCGACCGCTACGCCCCGGCGGCGCTGCGGCCCTGGCTGAAGCTGGGGCGGTTCGACCGGCCGACGGGAATCTGGCTGCTGTTGCTGCCCGGCTGGCAGGGCCTGGCCCTGGCCGCCGCCATGCGTGGGGAGTGGCCGGACCCGCTCCTGCTCGCCCTCTTCCTGGCCGGCGCCGCCCTGATGCGCGCCGCCGGCTGCGCCTACAACGACATCGTCGACGCCGACATCGACGCCAAGGTCGCCCGCACCGCCCTGCGCCCGATCCCCGCCGGCCAGATCTCCAAGCGCGGCGCCTGGGTCTACCTGCTGCTCTGCAGCCTGGGCGGCCTTGGCGTCCTGCTCAGCCTGAACTTCCTCAGCGTCCTCTTGGGCCTGGTCTCGCTGGGCCTTGTCGCCGCCTACCCGTTCATGAAGCGGATCACCTGGTGGCCGCAGGCGTGGCTGGGCCTGACCTTCAACTGGGGCGCCCTGCTGGGCTTCGCCGCCGCCCAGCCCGGCGCGCCCATGGCCCAGACCCTGACGCTGCTGGCCGGCGCCTGGAGCCACGGGGTGGACCTGACGCTCGCCATGCCCAGCGGCCTGCAGCTGCCGGCCCTGCTGCTCTACGCCTCGGGCATCGCCTGGACCCTGGGCTACGACACCATCTACGCGGTGCAGGACATTGAGGACGACGCCCTGGTCGGGGTGAAATCCTCTGCCCGGCGCCTGGGCGAGCAGGCCCCCATGGCGGTGCTGATCTTCTATATCCTCACCGCATTCCTGGCCCTGTCGGCCTGGTGGTTCGGGGGCCTCGGCCCCCTCTCCGTCCCCCTGATCGCCCTCTACGCCGCCCACCTGGCCCGCCAGCCGACGAAGCTGAAACTGAACGACAGCGCGGGGGCGTTGGCGCTGTTCAAGTCCAATACGGTAGCGGGGCTGCTGCTCTTCGCGGCCCTGGTGGCGGGGCGATGGCAGATCGGGCTGCTGGCGGGGCTGGGCTGACAGCGCCCGCGGCTATTTCGGCGACAGTTTACTTTCTTAGCTCCGCCAAAAAGTAAACTGTCGCCGAAATAGCCGCGCACCACCGCCCCCTCACCCATCCTTAGCCAACCGCTCCAGCGCCGCCTGCGCCGCCTCCCGGTGCCGCGGCTTCAAATTCCGCCCGACGATGGCCAGCACCGCGGCGATCACCGCCGCGTCGTCGGTATAGCCGATCGCCGGCAGGAAATCGGGGATCGCGTCCACCGGCAGCACGAAATAGGCCAGGGCGGCCATGATCATGGCCTTGGCGCTGGTCGGAGTCTCCGGGTCGCGGGCGCAGTACCACACCGACAGCACGTCGGCGGCGAAGGGGATCTGCGCCGCCGCCCGCCGCAGCTTGGGCCACAGGCCGGCACCCACGATCCGCTCGTTCACCCGCGCCACGGCCGGGACCAGGGCGCGGGAGGGGTCCAGCGCCGACTTGGGGTCGAAACCCTTGCCGTTGACGTGGGGTGACGCTTTTGAGTCGCCGCTCATGAGTCTAAACCGCGCTGCAGGATCGTCTATTAGACGCCAAACAACAGGGATACGTCCATGAAGCTCGATAGTTCAGTCGCCGCGGTAGTCACCGGCGGCGCCTCCGGCCTCGGTGAAGCCACCGTCCGCGCCCTCGCCGCCCAAGGGGTCAAGGTCGCCATCTTCGACATGAACGAAGACAAGGGCGAAGCGGTCGCCAAGGACGTCGGCGGCGTCTTCTGCAAGTGCAACGTGACGTCGGACGAAGACGTCGACGCCGCCTTCGCCAAGGCCCGCGCGGCCAACGGCCAGGAGCGCATCCTGGTCAACTGCGCCGGCACCGGCAACGCCGCCAAGACCGCCGGCCGCGACAAGCAGACCGGCGAGACCAAGCACTTCCCGCTCGACGCCTTCAACCTGATCATCTAGATCAACCTCGTCGGCACCTTCCGCTGCATCGCCAAGTCGGCGAAGGGCATGCTGGACCTGGAGCCGCAGGAAGACGGCGACCGCGGCGCCATCGTCAACACCGCCTCGGTGGCGGCGGTCGACGGCCAGATGGGCCAGGCGGCCTATTCGGCGTCCAAGGGCGGCATCGTCGGCATGACCCTGCCGATCGCCCGCGACCTGGCCAGCGAAGGCATCCGCGTCAACACCATCCTGCCCGGCATCTTCAACACCCCGCTGATGAACGCGGCGCCGCCGCAGGTGAAGGAGGCGCTGGCCGCCTCGGTGCCGTTCCCGAAGCGCCTGGGCAACGCCGAGGACTACGC
>DASVMY010000234.1:0-3347 GCA_036384135.1 Caulobacteraceae bacterium
AACCCGATCCGCGAACCCCTTGCGGGCCAGCGGTCATCCACGACCGCAATTAAAGGCCGGATACATGACCGCTCCTAACTACCCGCCAAAACAGCCCAATGCCCCCTTGCCGGGAAGGGGCCGTCCATACATGACAGTGGGATGGGTGCGGCTCGCCCATCCCCTCAAGCCGCCGTCCCCAGTCCCATGGGCACGAACTTCTCGCGCATGGTCACCAGCTCCTCGGCGGCGGTGGGATGCACCGCGCAGGTGGAGTCCCACTGCTGTTTGGTGACGCCCAGCTTGATGGCGATGGCGGCCATCTGGATCATCTCCGGGGCGTCGGGGCCGACGATGTGGCAGCCGAGCACCTTCTGGCTGGCGGCGTCCACCACCAGCTTCATCAGCATCCGCTCCTCGCCGCCGTAGAAAGTCACCTTCATGGGCCGGAACACGGCCTTGTAGATGTCGAGCTTGCCGAACCGGTGCCGCGCGTCAGCCTCCGAGAGACCCACCGAGCCGATCGGCGGCTGGGAGAAGACGGCGCTGGCGACCATGTCGTGGTCGAAGCTGGTGGGGTTGTCGCGGAACACGGTCTCGGCGAAGGCGGCCCCCTCGCGGATGGCCACGGGGGTCAGGTTGATGCGGTCGGTGACGTCGCCCACGGCCCAGATGTTGTCGACGCTGGTCTTGGAGAAGTCGTCCACCACCACCGCGCCGCGCTCGTTCAGGGCGACGCCGGCGGCGGCGAGGCCCAGGCCCTCGGTGTAGGGTTCGCGGCCGGTGGCGTACATCACCACGTCGGTCTCCTCGATGTGGCCGCTGGTGAGGTGGTTGGCCAGGCCGGTGGCGGTCTTCTCGATCTTGGTATGTTCGGTTCCTAGGATCACCTTGACGCCGCGCTTTTCCAGCTCGCCGGTCAGGTGGGTGCGCACGTCGTTGTCGAAGCCGCGCAGGATGTTGGGGCCGCGGTACATCAGGCAGGTCTCGACGCCCAGGCCATTGAAGATGCCGGCGAACTCCACCGCGATATAGCCGCCGCCAACCACCATGATCCGCTTGGGCAGCTGCGGCAGGTGGAAGGCCTCGTTGGAGGTGATGGCGTGCTCGATGCCCGGCAGGTCGAGCGGCACGGTGGGGCGACCGCCGGTGGCGATCAGCACCTTGTCGGTGGTGATGGTGCGGCCGGACTTGGCCAGCTTGACGGTGTGGGCGTCCACCAGCTCGGCGCGCTCGTGCAGCAGGTCGGCGCCGGCGTTCTGCAGGTTGTTGACGTAGATCCCCGACAGGCGGGCGATCTCCACGTCCTTGGCGTCCAGGAACTTGGCCCAGTCGAAGGTCATGTCGCAGTGGGACCAGCCGAAACCCTCGGCGGCCTTGAAGGCCTGGGAGAACTCGCTGGCGTAGACCATGAACTTCTTGGGCACGCAGCCGCGGATGACGCAGGTGCCGCCGACGCGGTGTTCCTCGGCCACCGCCACGCGGGCGCCGGTCATGGCCGCCAGGCGGGCGGCGCGCACGCCGCCGGAGCCGGCGCCGATGACGAAAAGGTCGTAGTCGTACTTGGCCAAGCCTGGCTCCTCAGAGATTGATGGTGGCCACGCCCTGGTCCGTCCCCACCAGGGCCGTGTCGGCCAGGCTCAGGAACAGGCCGTGCTCGACCACGCCGGTGACGGCCTTCAGGGCCGCCGCGAGCCTGGCGGGGTTCGGGATCGCCCCGCAGACCGCGTCATAGATAAGGTTGCCGTTGTCCGTTCGCACCGGGGCGCCGTCGCGCACCCGCAGGTGCGGGAAAACCAGCAGGCCGTTGTCGGCCAGCACCGCCTCGATGCGGCTGAGGGTGGTGGCGTGGCCGAAGGCGACCACCTCGATCGGCAATGGGAAGGCGCCCAGCACCTCCACCCGTTTGGCCGCGTCGGCGATGACCACGCAGCGGCGCGAGGCTTCCCAGACCAGCTTCTCACGCAACAGGGCGCCGCCGCCGCCCTTGATCAGGGCCAGCGCCGGCCCGATCTCGTCGGCGCCGTCGATGGTGACATCGATGTCCTTGGCCTCATTGAGGTCCAGGAGCGGGATCTTCATCAGCCGCGCCAGGTCGGCTGTGGCCTCGCTGGTGGCGACGCCGCGGATGTCCACCCGCCGGATCGCCAGGGCGCGGACGAAGGCGGCGGCCGTTGAGCCGGTGCCCAGGCCCACGATCATCCCCGGTTCGATAAGCTCGACGGCGGCTTCGCCCGCCGCGCGCTTCTGGTCGTCCGCGCTCATCCCTTGCCCTTCTCTCTGAGTTTCCTGACCCGGAAGGCCGCCGCCCATCCCAGCTTCTCCGCCTGCGGCGGACGCGACAGCGCCAGGGCGTCGCCGGTGACATCCCTGGTGATCACCGAGCCGGAGCCGGTATAGGCGCCCGGCCCGACCGTGACCGGCGCCACAAGCGCGCTGTTCGACCCGATGAACGCGCCTTCGCCCACATGCGTGTCGTATTTGTCGAAGCCGTCGTAGTTGCAGAAGATCGTGCCGGCGCCGATGTTGGCCCCCGCCCCCACCGTCCCGTCGCCCAGGTAGCTGAGGTGATTGGCCTTGGCGCCCTTGCCGATCTTGACCTTCTTGACCTCGACGAAGTTGCCGATATGGGCGTCCTCGCCGATGTCGGCGCCGGGGCGCAGGCGGGCATAGGGGCCGATCAAGGCGCCAGCGCGCACGCGGGCGCCCTCCAGGTGGCTGAAGGCCCGGATCACGGCGCCGGTCTCGACGGTGACGCCCTGGGCGAAGACGACGTTCTGCTCGATGGTGACGCCCGGCGCGACCTGGGTGTCCCAGGCGAACCAGACGGTTTCAGGGGCCGGCATGGTGACGCCGTCGGCCATGGCGGCGGTGCGGCGGCGATGCTGGAAAGCGGCCTCGGCGGCGGCGAGCTCGGCCTGGGAATTGACCCCCTGGAAGTCCTCCTCCGGCGCGAAGGCGACGCGCACCGAATGGCGGCCCTCGGTGGCCAGGCCGACGATGTCGGTGAGGTAGTATTCACCCTTGGCGTTGTCGTTGCGCACCTTGGACAACAACTCGAACAGCAGGGCGCGTGGCGCGGCCAGGATGCCGGAGTTGCAGGCCTTGATGGCCAGTTCCTCAGGGCGCGCGTCCTTGGCCTCGACGATCCGCTGCAGCACCCCGCCGCCGCCCAGGATCAGCCGGCCGTAGGCGCCGGGCTCGGCCGCCTCGAAGCCCAGCACCGCCACGTCGGCCCCGGCGGCGCGCAGATCGAACAGGGGCTCCATCGCCGTCGCGCCCAGCATGCCGTCGGCGTAGGTGACCACCACGTCGCCGTCGAAATCCTTCAGCGCCTCGCGGGCGGCCAGAACGGCGTGGCCGGTGCC
>DASVMY010000235.1:0-2300 GCA_036384135.1 Caulobacteraceae bacterium
TGGCCGCCTTGGCCGTGGCCATCGCCGCCTTCGACGGCTGCGGCTTGAAGTTCGAAGGGGCCAGGCAGGCGGTGTTCAGCCGCGGCGCGCCGGACGCCCCGGTGATGATCATCGGCGAGGGTCCGGGCGCGGATGAGGACGCCCAAGGCCAGCCTTTCGTGGGCCGCGCCGGCAAGCTGCTTGACAAGATGATCGCCGCCGCCGGCCTGGAGGGCCGCGTGTTCATCACCAACACCGTCTTCTGGCGTCCACCCGGCAACCGCACCCCCTCGCCGGGGGAACAGGCGGCGTGCGCCCCCTTCCTGGAACGGGCCATCGCCCTGGTGAAACCCAAGGTCCTGCTGTTGGCCGGCGGCGCGTCGGCCAAGTCGGTGCTGAAGCAGTCGACGGGGATCCTCGCCCTGCGCGGACGATGGTTCGAGTGGCGCTCGCAGGACGAAACCCTTGAGATTCCGGCCATGCCGACCCTGCATCCGGCCTTCCTGCTGCGGCAGCCCGCCGCCAAGAAGAAGGCCTGGGAAGACCTTTTGACGCTGGCGGAAAGGGTTGATCGACCCGACAGACCTGCCTAAGACTGTTCGAATCGAGAACAGGGCCGCGCGGCTGGCCCAAACCCCGGACCAAGACTACGGACTTGGGGGCTTTGGCCAAGCGCGCACGAAAAACGGCATGACCAAGATCCGGGCGCTGCTCGCGGTTGGCTTTGCGACCCTTACTCTGGTCGCCTCATCTTCCGCCCACGCGGCGACGCTGGAAGCCCTCTCGGACAACGACGCCCGTCTCTACTCCACCGCCTTCCAGGCCGCCGAGCGCGGTGACTTCACCACCGCCGACGACACCCTGACCCATGTCGCCGATCCCTGCCTGATCGGGCGGATCCAGTACCTCAAGCTCACCCATCCGGCGACCAAGACCGCCTCCTACGATCAGTTGGTGGTGTGGCTGAAGTCCTTCAAGGACCTGCCCGGCGCCGACCGCATCTACGCCCTGGCCCTGCGCCTGCGCCCCGCCGGCGAGCAGCCGCCGGCCCCCGAGACCGCCCTGGCCTCCGACATTGGCGGCGACCGTCTGCGCACCGCGCCCCAGTACCGGCCAGCGCGGGAAGCCTATTTCAACGGCGACCTGGACCGCGCCCTGACCCTGGCTAAGCGCTCCGGCGACGCCTGGATCGCCGGCCTGGCGTCCTACCGCCTGCAGGACTTCCCCTCGGCCATGGGCTTCTTCGAAAGCCTGGCGCGCAATTCCAGCGAGAACGACTGGGTGCGGGCCGGCGGCGCCTTCTGGGCCGCCCGCTCGGCCGATGCGCTCAGCCAGACTGACCGCGCCCAGGATTTCCTGCACATCGCCGCCGCCCTGCCCGACACCTTCTACGGCATGATCGCCGCCCGCCGCCTGACCCTCACCGCCGATCCCATGGGTGGACTGATCCAGGCCGCCTTGGCCAACGACGGCCATTCAGCCGCCTTGACCCCGATCAGGGTCAACGCGTCCGGCCTTGACGCGCCGGCGGTGATGCATCTGGTGCAGACCGATCCGCGCGCGCGCCGCGCCATCGCCCTGATGCAGATCGGCCGGCCCATCGACGCGGGCCTGGAGCTGCGCAACGGCATGGCCCAGGCCTCCAGCGAGGACGAGCGGTCGGCCTGGGCCACCCTGGTCTACGCCCTGAGCCCCAACCGCCAGAACAACACCAGCATCACCGTCCAGACCGTCGCCCCGACGATTCAAGGCGTGGTCTATCCCATGCCGCCGCTCCAGCCGGCCGGCGGCGCCTATCTGGTCAACAAGGCCCTGGTCTATGCCGTCACCTGGCAGGAAAGCCGCTTCAATCCCATGGCGGTCTCGCCGGTGGGGGCGCTGGGCATGATGCAGGTGATGCCGGCCGCCGCGGTCAGCGTCACCGGCGACGACAGCTTCAAGCACGACACCATCCCCCTGTTCGACGGTCCCACCAACCTCCAGATCGGCCAACAGTACCTGGCCTATCTGATGCAGAAGAACACCGGCAACGACCTGTTGCGCACCGTGGCCTCCTACAACGGCGGCCCGGCCATGGTCGCCCGCACCGAGGCCCTCCTGGGCCCCAACACCGACAGCCTGCTGCTCATGGAAAGCATGCCCTACTACGAGACCCGGGCCTATGTGCAGAAGGTGGTCGCCGCCTACTGGGCCTACGAACGCCAGTTCGGCGGCAAGACCGTGACCCTGGACGCCGCCGCGTCGGGAACACCGATCATCGACGCCCGGCTGGACCGGTAGGGGGCCAGCCCCTCCACACCCCTACAGCAGCACCCGCAAGT
>DASVMY010000236.1:0-6527 GCA_036384135.1 Caulobacteraceae bacterium
CGGCTGATGCTGGTGGACGGCGCGGGCCTGGCGGTGGCGGCTGCGGCCGGCGGGGTGGCGCTGTGGGGCTTCTGGCCGGCGGCGTCCCGCATCCTGGATGGACTGACGGCGGGCTTCGGGGCGGCCGGTCCCTTGCTGGCGGCGGCGGCGGCCAGCGCGGCGGCCTGGTGGCTGATGCGGCCAAGGGCGATCTAGTCACCCCGTTAGTCAGCCTTACCAAGATTTCACTCTGTAATTCGCATCCACGGGCGCATCTCCTGGCCTCTACACTACAGAGGCGCGAACGAAATGCTCGCTCGCCGCCGAGCTGGGA
Source organism: Caulobacteraceae bacterium (assembly GCA_036384135.1). Taxonomy (GTDB): domain Bacteria; phylum Pseudomonadota; class Alphaproteobacteria; order Caulobacterales; family Caulobacteraceae; genus Acaudatibacter. The sequence goes on from DASVMY010000236.1 coordinate 314, forward strand.
GAACTAAGACAATGTGGATCGGCAACATCCTTGGCGAGCTGGTGCCCATCATGGGCATCCTCATGATCATCGCCATCGTCATCGGCCCGATGTGGATACGAAACTACTACGCCGAGCGTGACCGGGCGAAGATGCATGAGACGCTGCGGATCGCCTACGAGAAGGGCCAGCCGGTCCCGCCGGAGCTGATCGAGGCGCTGCAAACGCGAACTGACCGGCCGCCCGAGCCGTCTTCAACCGGGCCGGAGCGCGACCTTCGCCGGGCCGTGGTGCTGATCGCGGTGGGGCTGGGCCTGGCCGGCCTGGGCTATGGCCTTTGGTACGGCCTCAGCAGCACCAGCTATGTCGGCGCCTATATCACCGGTGGCGCGGTGGCCGGCACTGGAGCGATCCCCGGCATGATCGGCGTCGCCTACCTAGTCCTCTGGCTGGCCCGGCGCGCAGCGCCCAAGGCCTGATCTCAGGGCCCAGAGGGGGAGAGGGACGCCGCGATGGCGGACTCCGTCAAATCGCCGGCTTCGGCGCATGACCTGGATCTGGTCGCCCTGGCGGCGACCGGTGGGCGGGCTGCGTTCGGCGAACTGGTGCGGAGACACTCCTCACCGGTGCGGTCCCTGCTGCGCCGGATGGGCGCCGACCCGGCGACCGCCGACGACCTGGCCCAGGACGCCTTCCTGGCCGCTTTCGAGCAGATCTCGGACTTCCGCGGCGAGGGGACATTCCAGGCCTGGGTAAAGCGAATCGCCGCGCGCCTGTATGTGAAGCGCTGGCGGCGCGAAGCCCGGCGCGACCTGCTGGATGAAACCTCGGCGATGGATGAGCCGCCGGTCCACGGCGAGGGCGGTCAGGCGGACCGGATCGATCTGGACGAGGCGCTGAAAACCCTTTCGGCCGCTGAGCGGTTGTGCGTCACCCTCTGCTACGGCGGGGGATTGTCGCACGCGGAGGCGGCGTCGGCCTTGAATACGCCGCTGGGAACGGTCAAATCCCATGTCAAACGTGGTTTGGATAAACTCAGGCAGCGCCTGGCGCCGGGCCGGGAGTTCGGTCCCGCGGAGAGCAAGGTCAATGGCTGAAGCCAGCTTCGAGATGGCCCTGGACCGGATGTTCGCCGAGACGCCGGCCTTCGGCGACGCGGAATTGTTCGCCATGCGCTGCGAGGCGCGGCTGGACCGCGGCTGGACCGCCCGGCGGCTGCTGATCGGGGCCATGGGCGCGGTGGGCGGCCTGATCGGCGGCGCCCAGTTGCTGGGCTCGGGCCTGTTCGGCCGGCTGAACGCGCTATCGCTGGAATCGGGCCACGCCATCAACCGCGGCCTGCAAGACGTCCTGCCGCACCAGCTGGCGCCGGGCCTGTTGATTTCCAGCGAGGCCATATGGCTGTCGGCCGTTCTGGCAGCCGTGGCGGTAGGCCTGGCCGTAACCCGTCTGGTTCGGGATATCTGAATGTCCGCACAACGTCCGCAAGCTGTCCGCCGCATCACCGCGCCGGAGATCACCGCCCGCAAGGGCGGTGAGCCGGTGGTCTGCCTGACCGCCTATACCGCCCCGGTGGCCGAGATTCTGGATGAGGCCTGCGACCTGTTGCTGGTAGGCGACAGCGTCGGCATGGTGGTGCACGGCCTGCCCAATACGGTGGGCGTGACCATGGAGATGATGATCCTGCACGGCCAGGCGGTGATGCGCACGGCCAAGCGGGCCCTGGTGGTGGTGGACATGCCGTTCGGCTCCTACGAGGGCTCCAAGGAAACGGCCTACGAGAACGCGGCGCGGATTCTCAAGGAGACCGGCTGCCAGGCGGTGAAGGTGGAGAGCGGGCCGACGGTGCCCGAGACCATCGCCTATCTGGTGCGCCGCGGCATCCCGGTGATGGGCCACGTGGGCCTGCGACCCCAGTCGGTGCTGGTGGACGGCGCCTTCAAGGCCAAGGGCCGGCACGAAACCGAGCGCGCCCGGGTGGTGGCCGAGGCCGAAGCCACGGCGGATGCCGGCGCCTTCAGCGTGGTGGTTGAGGGCGTGGCCGAGGCGCTGGCGCGGGAGATCACCGCGGCCATCGAGGTACCCACTATCGGCATCGGCGCCTCGGCCGGCTGCGACGGCCAGATTTTGGTCACTGACGACATGCTGGGCCTGTTCGACTGGACGCCCAAGTTCGTGCGCCGCTATGCGGACCTCAAGGGCGAGATCGGCAAGGCCGTCCGCGCCTACGCCGAAGACGTCCGCGCCCGCCGCTTCCCGGCGTCGGCGGAGACCTATTTCTCGAAGGTGAAGGGGTAGGGAGATCCGATATTTGGGTGTGTCCATCCCTACCCCAACCTCCGCTCATCCCGACGAAAGTCGGGGACCCAGGTTGGCCTCTCCGCGACCAGGACTCGTTCGTTTTCTGATGAACCGCAGCGCCGCCCTGGGTCCCCGACGTTCGTCGGGATGAGCGGGTTTAGTGAGGAACGCGAGTGGTTGGCGGACAGGAATGGCTAGGCCGCAACCCGCTCCCGATCGGCCGCCACGGCTTGATTTGCGGCCATAGCCTTCCCGGCGTTGCAGGGGCGGCCCCCAAACGATAGGTTCCGCGCCTCTGAGCGCAACAGCCCCGGCGAGGTCTTTCTAAGTGGTCGATTTTATCGAAGAGGTGGAGGAACAGCTCCGCGCCGACCGGTACAAGGTCATGGCGCGGCGCACCCTGCCTTGGTTCCTGGCCGCCCTGGCGGCCGTGGTGATCGGCTGGCTGGGCGCCTGGGGTTATCAGACCTGGCGCGATCAAAACATCGGCAAGGCCTCGGCCGCCTATGAGAAGGCGCTGACCACCCTGATCCAGGGCGATGAGACGGGAGCCTACGCCGCCTTCGACCCGATCGCCAAGACCGGCCCGGCCGCCTACAAGACCCTGGCCCTGATCCAACAGGGCAACATCCGCCTGTCGGCCGATAAGGCGGACGAAGCGGCGGCCCTGTACGACGCCGCGGCCAAGACCGCGCCCAACGCCATCCTGGGGGACGAGGCTCGATTGAAGGCGGCGCTGGCGCTGCTCGACACCGCGCCCTACGCCCAGACCGAGACCCGCCTGAAGATCCTGATCGGGCCGAAGAAGCCCTTCAACCTGCAGGCCCGTGAAGCCCTGGCCTTCGCCAAGATGGAGGCGGGCAAGACGGCCGAGGCCAAGACGGACTTTTCCGCCCTGACCCTGACGCTGGGGGTCACCGACAGCATGCGCGCCCAGGCTCAGGCCGCCATCGCCGTCATCGACAGCGGCCAGGCCAAGGTTGCTGTCGATGTTGCAAAACTGGCCGCCACATTGCCGCCTCCGAGCCAACAGATGTTGCAGGCGCCGCCCGGCGGGGGCGCTCCCGATGCTCAATCCGCCTCCCAAAACGCCCCCCAAGACGCCTCCAGGACCGCTCAATGACGATCACGCGTATGTTCGGCGTCTTCGCCGTCGCGGCCGCCCTGGCGGGCTGCTCCACGGTCCAGAAGGCCGAGTCGCTCAACCCGTTCCACGGCAAGAAGGCGTCGCGGGCGGCCAATGAGGCCAATCGGATCTCCATCGTCGTCGCCGATGAACAGCTGAAGGTCGCCGATACCCTCAAGGGGCAGGACTTCTACCTGCCGCCTCCCGCCGCCATGGCTGAATGGCCGTTGCCAGGCGGCACGCCCGAACAGTCGGTGGAGAACGTCGACGCCGCGCCACAGTTCGCCGTCGCCTGGCGCAGCCATTTCGGCGCCGCCTCCAGCCGCCAGAAGCACGTCACCGCGCCGCCGATCATGGCGCAGGGCCGCATCTATGTGATGGACGGCGAGGCCGGGGTCTCCGCCCGTGACGCCCGCACCGGCGCTCAGATCTGGCGCGTCAACATCATGCCCAAGTCCAAGCGCGACAGCGAAGGATTCGGCGGCGGCCTGGCCTATGCGGACGGCAAGATCTACGCCTCCTCCGGCTTCCGCGAGGTGGTGCAACTGGACGCCGCCACTGGCGCGATCGGCTGGCGCACCCGCACCGAGGCGCCGGTGCACGCCGCCCCAACCGTGGCCGAGGGCCGCGTGATCGTGGTCGACGTCAACGACGAGATGCTGACCTTTCTGACCACCACGGGCCAGCAGGACTGGACCTACCAGGGCCTGACCGAACCGGCGCGAATCCTGGCGGCGTCGAGCCCGGCGGTGACCAGCGACACGGTGATCGGCTCCTTCGCGTCCGGCGAACTGGTGGCGCTGCGCAGCTCCAACGGCAACGAGCTCTGGACGGCCAGCCTGTCGCGGGCCAGCCGCACCAACGCCCTGTCCGAGATTCGCGATATCGCCGGCCGGCCGGTGATCTACCGCAGCGACGTGTTCGCGGTGAGCCACTCCGACGTCATGGCCGCCACCGACCTGCGCACCGGTGTCCCGCGCTGGACCTTGCCGATCTCGGCGGTGACCTCGCCCTTGGCGGCGGGGGACGTGGTCTACGTGGTCGACCAGACCGGCAAGGTGATGTGCATCTCGCGCGAGAGCGGCCAGCTGTACTGGATTCACGAGCTGAACGGCCCCGAAGCCGCCGGAAGGAAGGGCAAGAGGTCCAAGAAGGCGGCCCGGACCTTCTGGTCGAGCCCGGTGCTGGCCTCGGGCCGGCTGGTGATGGTCTCGTCCAAGGGCGACGCGGTGGCGCTGGACGCCAAGACCGGCGTCCTGCAGAAGACGTTGAAGCTGGGTTCCGACGCCCTGATCGGACCGATTGCGGTGGGCGGCATGATCTATGTCGCCAGCGACGGCGCCGAACTGATCGCGATCCGCTAGCCATGAGCCCCTCATGGTGAAGCTCGCCATCGTAGGGCGCCCCAACGTCGGCAAGTCCACGCTGTTCAACCGCCTGGCCGGGCGCCGCCTGGCCATCGTCGACGACCGCCCTGGCGTCACCCGCGACCGGCGCTTCGGCACCGGACGGCTGGGCGACCTGGATCTGGACATCATCGACACCGCCGGCTTCGAGGACCTCACTGACGAGAGCCTGGAAGCGCGCATGCGCCGTCAGACCGAGCAGGCGCTCACCGAGGCCGATGTGGTGCTGTTCGTCATCGACTCGCGCGAGGGGGTCACCCAACTCGACGAGGTGTTCGCCGCCGTGCTGCGCCGGGCCGACAAGCCGGTGATCCTGGTGGCCAACAAGGCCGAGGGCCAGGCCGGCGACGAGGGGACGATGGAAGCCTTCGGCCTCGGCTTCGGCGAGCCGGTGCCGATCTCGGCGGAACACAACGAGGGCATGAGCGACCTCTACGCCGCGGTGGTGGCCGCCTCGCCGCCCGAAGACGCGTTCGATGAGGACGAAGACGACGATGATCCGGAACGCGGCGACAAGCCGGTGCGGATTGCCATTGTCGGGCGGCCCAACGCCGGCAAGTCGACCCTGGTCAACAAGCTGATCGGCGAAGAGCGGATGCTGACCGGGCCGGAAGCCGGGATCACCCGCGACGCCATCCCGGTGGACTGGCTCTGGGAAGACCGCAAGATTCGCCTGGTGGACACCGCCGGCTTGCGCCGCAAGGCGCGGGTGCAGGAGAAGCTGGAGCGGCTGTCGACCCACGACAGTATCCGCGCCATCACCTTCGCCGAGGTGGTGATCCTGGTGATGGACGCCACCCACCCCTTCGAGACCCAGGATTTGCAGATTGCCGACCTGGTCGAGCGCGAGGGGCGGGCCCTGGTGTTCGTGCTGGCCAAGTGGGACCTGGTGGCGGATCCCGGCTCACGGCTGAAGGAGTTCGTCGAGCACGCCGACAAGATGCTGCCGCAGCTGCGCGGGGCGCCGGTGGTGGCCCTATCGGCCGAGACCGGGCGGGGCCTGGATCGGCTGATGCCGGCGGTGGTCAAGGCGCACAAGGACTGGGCCACCAAGATCAAGACCCGGGACCTGAACGACTGGCTGCATCTGGCCGTTCAGCGCCACCCACCGCCCGCGGTGGGCGGCAAGCGCGTCAAGCCCAAGTACATGGCCCAGACCAAGGCGCGGCCGCCGACCTTCGTGCTGTTCGCCACCCGGGCCGACCAACTGCCGGAAAGCTATCGCCGCTACCTGATCAACTCGATCCGGCAAAGCTTCGACATGCCCGGCACGCCGATCCGGATCACCGTCAAGTCGGGCGCCAATCCCTTCGCGGAGGAGGGCGGCGGCTCGTCCGGCCGCAGCGGCCACAAGCTGCCGCACAAGGTCCAGGCGCCGCGCAAGGTGCGCGCGGCGCCGGCG
>DASVMY010000237.1:0-13307 GCA_036384135.1 Caulobacteraceae bacterium
GGGGGTCCTGGGCGCGCGCCTGCCCCCGCCGCGCCGCGCCGCGTTGCGGGCGCTGAAGGCGGCGGACGGCGGCTTGATTGACCGCGGCCTGGTGCTCTGGTTCCCCGGCCCCGGCAGCTATACCGGCGAAGACAGCGCCGAACTGCACCTGCACGGCGGCCCGGCGGTGGTGGACGCGCTCACTGAGGCCCTGCTGACCGCCGGCCTACGGCTGGCGGAACCTGGCGAATTCACCCGCCGCGCCTTCGAGCACGGCAAGCTGGATCTGGACCAGGCCGAGGCGGTGGCCGACCTGGTGGACGCGGAGACCGATGCCCAGGCCCGTCAGGCGCTCGGGCAGTTGGGGGGCGCCTTGGGCCGCCGCTACGACCGCTGGCGAACCGCCCTGATCGACGCCCTGGCCCAGCTGGAGGCGGCGGTGGACTTCCCCGACGAGGAGGTGCCCGCCGATGTCGCCCATCGGGCGCGGGCGCCATTGGACCGGCTACTGGCGGAGCTGACAGAAGCCCTCGGCGGCGAAGCCCGCGGGCGCCGGGTCCGCGAAGGCTACCGCATCGCCATCATGGGCGCTCCCAACGCCGGCAAGAGCAGCCTGCTCAACGCCCTGCTGGACCGTGACGCCGCCATCGTCACCCCAATTCCGGGCGCTACGCGGGACGTCATCGAAGCGCCCCTGGTCCTGGCTGGATACAAGGTCCTGCTGGCCGACATGGCCGGGTTGCGCGAAACGCATGATCCGGTGGAGATAGAGGGCGTCCGCCGGGCGCGGGCCTGGGCCGGTGAGGCGGACTTGCGGCTCTGGGTGGTGGATGCCGCCGCTTCCGATGACGCCTGGCGGTTGGCGGCTGATCTGCTGCAGCCGGGGGACATCGCCCTGCTCAACAAGGCGGATCTGCCGGCCGGCGCCGACGGGGCTCCGGCGAGGGCCGCCGCGCCTGGCCTGGTCCTGGATCTGTCCCTCACCGCCGGGGACGCCGACCGCCTGCGAACCCTGCTGACCGACCGGGTGGTCGCCGATCTCTCCGGCGCCGACTTCCCGGCCGTGACCCGGGCCCGCCACAGAGTCCACCTGGAGACCGCCCGGGATCACGTCCTGCGCGCGCGCGAAAACCTTGAGGAGCCGGAACTGGCGGCGGAGGACGTCCGCCTCGCCGCCCGCGCCCTTTCCCGGGTCGCCGGCCGGATCGGGGCCGAGGACGTGTTGGACCTGGTGTTCGCGAGCTTCTGCATCGGCAAGTGATGTTTCACGTGAAACACCCTCAACGACGTTTCCCAATCTAGTTGTCATCCCGGAATGCGCGCCAGCGCATATCCGGGACCGCCGGAAACTCGATCGAGAGGGCGGGGCTTGCCGCGGTCCCGGATAAGCCGTTTGCACGGCTTTCCGGGATGACAAGTGAGTGTGGGGCGGGTGAAGGGTTATAAGCTTGTGGGCGACGATGTGTTTCACGTGAAACACTGTGCCACAGCCTCGACCCTCCCCGCCCCATCCTATATGGAACGCAGACGCCGGCGCCGCCGCGCGAACGTTTCAAGTTGGACCATCCGTGACCCAGACCTGGGATGTGATTGTGATCGGCGGCGGACACGCCGGATGTGAGGCGGCCGCCGCGGCCGCCCGCTTCGGCGCGGCCACCCTGCTGCTCACCCACAAGCTGGAAACCCTGGGTGAGATGTCCTGCAATCCGGCCATCGGCGGCCTGGGCAAGGGTCATCTGGTGCGGGAGATCGACGCTTTGGATGGCCTCATGGGCCGCCTGGCCGACCAGGCCGGTATCCAGTTCCGCCTGCTGAACCGTTCCCGCGGCCCCGCCGTCCGCGGCCCCCGGGCCCAGATCGACCGGGCGCTGTACCGCAAGGCGATGCGCCAAGCCCTGGACGCGCAGGACAATCTGACCCTCCGCGCCGAGGCGGTGGAGGACCTGATCCTGCAGGACGGCAAGGTCGTCGGTGTCGTGGGCGCCAGCGGCGAGACCTACCGCGCCGCCGCCGTGGTCCTGACCACCGGCACCTTCCTCAAGGGGGTGATCCATCGCGGCGACGACCGTATCCCCGCTGGCCGCGTGGGTGACGCGCCCGCCATTGGCCTATCGGACCGCCTCTATGCCTCGGACCTGAAGATGGGCCGGCTGAAGACCGGCACTCCGGCCCGCCTGGACGGCCGCACCATCGACTGGTCCGGCTTGGAGATGCAGGCCGGCGACGAGCCGCCGACGCCGTTCTCCTTCCTCACCGACGCCATCACCACCCCGCAGGTGAAGTGCGGCGTCACCTACACCACGGCCCAGACCCACGCGATCATCGCCGAGCGGCTGGGCGAATCGGCGGTCTATGGCGGCAAGGTCATTGGTGTCGGGCCGCGCTATTGCCCCTCCATCGAGGACAAGGTGGTCCGCTTCGCCGACCGGAACAGCCACCAGATCTTCCTGGAGCCCGAAGGCCTGGACGATCCCACCGTCTATCCCAACGGCATCTCCACCTCGGTTTCGGAGGAGACCCAGGACCTGTTCCTGCGCACCATCCCCGGCCTGGAGACGGTGGCGGTGTTCCGCTACGGCTACGCCATCGAATATGACTACGTCGATCCACGCGAGCTGGATCCCGCCCTGCAGGTCAAGCGGCTGCCCGGCCTCTATCTGGCCGGCCAGATCAACGGCACCACCGGCTACGAGGAAGCCGGCGCCCAGGGCCTGATGGCCGGCCTCAACGCCGCCCGCGCCGCCGCCGGCAACGACCCGGCCAGCTTCGCCCGAGACGAAGCCTACATTGGGGTGATGATCGACGACCTGGTCACCCGAGGGGTCACCGAGCCCTATCGCATGTTCACCAGCCGGGCCGAGTTCCGCCTGCGCCTGCGCGCCGACAACGCCGACCAGCGTCTGACGGCCCGCGGCGTCGCGCTGGGCTGTGTGCAACCGGCCCGCGCCGCCCACTATGAAGACAAGGCCAGGGTGCTTTTGCAGGTCCGAGACCGGGCGGCAAAATTGGCTCTCACGCCCACGGAGGCCGCCCGCGCTGGGCTGAAGGTCGGCGCTAACGGACAGCGGCGCAACGTGATCGAGCTTTTGGCCTATCCGGAGATCAATTTCGCAGTGCTTTCAAAGGTTTGGCCGGAGTTGAACGGCTGGCCGGACTATGCGAGGGAACAGGTCGAAATCGACGCCGCCTACAATGGCTATCTCGACCGCCAGGACGCCGACGTCGAGCTCTTCCGCCGCGACGAGGCCCTGGTCCTGCCGGCCGACCTAGACTATGCGGCGCTGGGCGGATTATCCAACGAAGTCAAGGAGAAGCTGGCCGCGGTCCGGCCCGCCACCCTGGGCCAAGCCGCCCGCATTGAAGGCGTCACTCCCGGCGCGCTCACCGCCCTGCTCGCCCATGTCCGCCGCGCCCGCGCTGCTTGAGCCCCCAGACCCGGGCCTGGTCATGGACGCGGCGGGGTTTGCTTCGCTGAGCGGCGCCACGCCCGCACAGCTGGCGGACCTCGAGCGCTTTCGCGAAATTCTCGTCGACTGGAACGGCCGCATGAACCTGGTCGGCGCCTCGACCTTGGATGGCTTCTGGTCCCGGCATGTCTGGGACAGCGCCCAACTCCTGACCCTGGCGCCGGGCGCCCTCACCTGGGCCGACCTTGGCGCCGGCGCCGGCTTCCCGGGCCTGGTCCTGGCGGTGCTGCTGAAGGATCGGGCGGGGGCCAGGGTGCATCTGGTGGAGAGCATGGCCAGGCGCTGCCGGTTCCTCAGCGAGGTGGTCGCCGCCCTGGAGCTGCCAGCCCAGGTCCACAACGCCCGCGCCGAGGACGTCGAGCTGAAGGTCGATGTCGTCACCGCCCGCGCGGTGGCGCCCCTGGCCCGGCTGCTGACCTATGCCGCCCCCTGTTTCGCCCGTGGCGCCAGGGGCCTGTTCCTCAAGGGCCAGGATATTGAAACCGAGATCGCCGAGGCCCGCGCGGCCTGGCGCTTCGACGCCGACGTCATTGCCAGCCGCAGCGACCCCCGCGGCCGCATCCTCTGTATCGAAAGGCTTTCCCGTGCTTGAGGCGACCAAACCGCTGCGCGTGCTTGCCGTCGCTAACCAGAAGGGCGGGGTGGGCAAGACCACCACGGCGATCAACATCTGTGCCGCCCTGGCCGCCGTCGGCGAAAAGGTGCTGCTGATCGACGCCGACCCCCAGGGCAACGCCTCCACGGGCCTGGGCGTGCCCCGCCACATGCGCAAGAAAACCCTGTACGACGTGCTGATGGACGGGGTTCCCGTGGCCGAGGCGGCGGTGCAGACCGACCTGCCGGGATTGAAATTGCTGCCCTCGGAGCCGGACCTGTCGGGGGTGGAGCTGGAGCTGGGCCAGGTGCCGCGCCGCTCGTTCAAGCTCAAGGACGCCCTGGCCGCGGTGCGGGCCGAGCGCAGCTACAGCTACGTGCTCATCGACTGCCCGCCGTCGCTGAACGTGCTGACCATCAACGCCATGACCGCCGCCGACGCGGTGCTGGTGCCCATGCAGTGCGAGTTCTTCGCCCTGGAAGGCCTGACCCAACTGATGCGCACGGTCGAGCTGGTGCGCGGCAGCCTGAACCCGGCGCTGCAGATCCAGGGCGTGGTCCTGACCATGTACGACCGGCGCAACAGCCTCTCGGGCCAGGTGGCCAGGGACGTGCGGGCCCACTTCGGCGACAAGGTCTATGAGACCATCATCCCCAGGAATGTAAGGGTTTCGGAGGCGCCGTCCTTCGGCAAGCCGGCCTTGATCTACGACCTGAAATGCGCGGGCAGCCAGGCCTATCTGAAACTGGCCCGCGAACTTGTCGGCCGCGAGCGCACCGAACGCGCGGCGACCGCCTGAACGATTGGGAGACGAATCCATGGCCGAGAGCCGACGAGGACTGGGACGCGGGCTGTCCGCCCTGCTGGACGAGGTGGAGAATGCGCCGCCTGCGGCCGTGGCTTCCACCGCGCCAGGAACGCCCACCGCTTCGGGCGCCCTGGACACGCCGATTGAGCTGATCCGCCGCAATCCCGACCAACCGCGGCGAATCTTCGCCGAGGCGGAGCTGAACGAACTGGCGGATTCCATCCGCGAAAAGGGCGTCATCCAGCCGATCCTGGTGCGCCCCATCGAGGACGCGCCAGGCGAATACCAGATCGTCGCCGGCGAGCGGCGCTGGCGCGCGGCCCAACTGGCCGGATTGCACACCGTGCCGGTGCTGGTGCGCGAGCTGAACGATCTGGAGGTGATGGAGATCGCCCTGATCGAGAACGTCCAGCGGGCCGACCTCAACGCCCTGGAAGAGGCCCAGGCCTACCAGGCCATGGCCCAGCGCTTCTCGCGCACCCAGGAGACCATCGCCAAGATGGTCGGCAAGAGCCGAAGCCATGTGGCCAACACCATGCGGCTGCTGCGCTTGCCGGCGCCGGTTCTCGAGCACCTGGACGCCGGCCGCCTCACCGCCGGCCACGCCCGCGCCTTGCTGGACATCGACGAGGCCGTGGCCCTCGCCAACCAGATCGTCCACCGCGGTCTCAATGTCCGCCAGACCGAGGCCCTGGCCCGCAAGGCCAGCGACGCCGCCACCCCCGGCAAAGGCCCCGCCCCTCGCCGTCCCAAGGGCAAGGATGCCGATACCCGCGCTTTGGAAGACGATCTGGCCGAGGTGCTGGGCCTGGCGGTGGAGATCAAGGACGCCGGCGGCGCCGGCGAGCTGCGCATCAAGTACGGCACCCTCGAACAGCTGGACGACCTCTGCCGCCGCCTGACGCGGGCGGCGCCGGGGGCGTAGGCGGGAGCCAAGGCAACGTCGGCCTAGGATGGCGGGGTGGCTTTGCGCCCCCTCCGTCACGGCGAGCGCTGCCCGCCGCGCCACCTCCCCCGCTCGTTGGCGGGTGAGGAGAAGACCGCGCCAAACTCCTCCTCCCTTGCGAGCCGAAGGCGAAGCGGGGGAGGTGGCGCTCAGCGCGTCGGCGCTGAGTGACGGTGGGGGCGCAGGGCCACCGCACGGCCGATTCGATCAGACGTGAGTTGCTTCAAAGCCCCAGCCGCCGGGCCTTGCCCGCGATCGTCAGCGCCAGGCGCTCGGCGATCAGGCGGTCGGGGCTGCCGGTTTGTTTGCAGGCCAGGTCCGCGGTCAGGACGTCCGCCTGGACCGCGTCCAGGTCCTTCAGCGACCAGCTGCGGGCCTGGCGCAGGAATTCCCGCTCCGCCTTCCAGAACACGCCCGACGCCTTGGCGGCTTCCTGCAGGCCCGCCCCGGCCTGGTGCAGGGTCAGGGTGCGGCGCAGCTTGGCCAGGTGCATGCCCATGGCCCGCACGGCGGCGGGGCCCGCCTCCCCTTCCTGGGCGGCGCGGCGAAGACCGGCGTGGGCGGCCCCCAGGCGGCCCCCGAAGGCGTCCTGGGCGGCGTCGAACAGGGAAGCTTCAGGCTCAACCCCCAGGAAGTCCTCCAGGTCCGCCGCGCGGGCCACGCGGCCGGAGCCGGGGCCGAGGTAAAGCGCCAGGCGCTCGATCTCGCTGCGCGCCACGCCGCGTTCGCGGGGCAGGCGGGAAACGAACAGGTCCAGGGCGTCGGCCTCGATACCCACCTTGTCGGCGTTCAGCGCCTCGCGGGTCAGGCGGGCCAGGTCCCCCGGTTCGTCCTCGTAGCAGGGGATGACCACGCAGCCGGCCGCCTTCTCCCCCACCCTGCGCACCTGGGAATCCCGCCCCAGCGCCCCGGCCTCGATCAGGAAAAAGGCGTCCGGGTTGAGTTCGCCCGCGGCATGGGCGGTCAGGGCCTCGGCGGCGGCCCGGTCCACGGCGACCTTTTCGCCAAGGCGCAAGCGCACCAGCCGCCGCCCGCCCATCATCGAGATCGCCTGCAGCGCGCCCTCCAGCTTCCCTGGATCGCCGTCGACGTCGGTCTCGGTGAGCAGGGCGCAGTCGAAGGGATCGTCCGGATTGGGGGTGATGACCAGCGCCAGGGCCTGGGCCCGCTCGCGCACCACCCCCATGTCGCGGCCATAGACCACGGCCACGCGGATGGCGGGGTCCGGCGTCTTCAGGAAACGCTCGATGTCCGGCCGGCGGCTGAGGATCATCCGGCCCCCTCCTTTAGCCGCCGGCGCGCTTGGCGAGCCAGGTGGAGAGGTCCAGGCGGATGCGCCGCGCCGCGTCGGCCGCCGCCCGCTGCTGGGTGTCCTGGCGCGCGGCGATGCCGGCGTAGGGCTGGTCGGCGGCGTCGTAGCTGACCTGGCTGGAGACCTCGCCGGTGAGGGCGACCTTGCCGCTCGCCGCGTCGGTGAGGGTGTACTTCACCGACACCGCCACCTCGTAGCGCTCGGCGGTGTTGTCCTGGCGTAGGCCGCGGGGGTCGCGGCTCTGGTTGACCTCGAGGTTCAGCCGCCAGGCGGGCGGGGCGTCCTTGTTGTGCGCCAGCTCGTCGTCGAGGTCTTCGCGCAGCAGGTAGCCGACGCGGCCCTCCGGCGCGATCACCTGGATCGACGACAGGCCCGGCGCGACGCCCTGGGTGGCGTAGAGCGGGGTGAATCCGCAGCCGCCCAGGGCCGCGGAGGCGCTGATCAAGAGGGCGGCGACGAAGAGACGACGCAGGCTCGCCATGGCTAGACCGTCTCCAAAACACCCTTCTCCCCTTGCGGGAGAAGGTGTCGGCGAAGCCGACGGATGAGGGGTCGACGAACCTCAAAGGTTGTCCTTCCCCGAGCTCGTCTTGAGCGCACCGTCGACCCCTCATCCGACCCTGCTTCGCAGGGCCACCTTCTCCCGCAGGGGGAGAAGGATTGTGAAGCCGACATCGCGTCTATCTGGGTCCGCAAACTTCCCTCTATCCCGCCACCAGGTTGACGATCCGGTCTTTGACCACGATCACCTTGCGGATCGTAAGCCCTTCGAGGCGGCGCGCAATCTCCGGATCGTCCAGCACCAGCTTCTCCACGTCCGCCTCGCTGGCGCCGGCGGGGGCGCGGATCTCGCCGCGGCGCTTGCCGTTGATCTGCACCGGCAGGACCTTCTCGTCGTCCTCGGTCAGGGCGGGGTCGAACACCGGCCACGGGGCGGCGGCGATCAGGCCGATTTCACCCAGGCGCTGCCAGCACTCCTCGGCCAGGTGCGGCGCATAGGGGGCGATCAGCCGCGCCAGCACCGACAGGGCCTCGGCCCGCGCCGCCAGGACGGCGGGACCGGCCCCCTCGGCGGGATGAGCGCGCAGGGCAGCGGCAAACTCGTGGAAGCGGGCCACGGCGCTGTTGAAGCGGAAGCCCTCGATGGCTCCCTCCACCGCCTTGACGGCGCGGTGGGTGAAGCGCCGCAGCTCCAGCGCCGCCGCATCATCGTCCGGGCCAGGGGCGCCGGGACCGGCGGTTTCGTCAGCGTCGAACTCGGCCCAGACCCGGTTGATCAGCCGCCAAGCGCCTTCGACGCCAGCATTGGTCCATTGCACGTCTCGGTCCGGCGGAGAGTCGGACAGGACGAAAAGCCTAGCCGCATCAACACCATAGGCGTCGGCGATGTCGGCCGGCGCGACAACGTTGCGCTTGGACTTCGACATCTTCTCGACGTCGCCGATCACCACCTGTTCGCCGGTCTCGGCGATCACGGCGCGGCGCAAGCCACCCTCGACGGTGATCTCCACCGCGCGGGGATCGACCCAGTCGCCGCTTTGCCGGCGATAGGTCTCGTGGGTGACCATGCCCTGGGTGAACAGGCCGGCGAAGGGCTCGGCCACATCCACCAGGCCCTCGTCCTTCAGGGCGCGGGTCATGAAGCGGGCGTAGAGCAGGTGCAGGACGGCGTGCTCGATGCCGCCGATATACTGGTCCACCGGCAGCCATTGTTTGGCGGCCGGACCGATGGGCTCGGCAGCGCGGGGATCGGCGAAGCGGGCGAAATACCAGGCCGAATCGACGAAGGTGTCGAGGGTGTCGGTCTCGCGCTCGGCTGGGCCGCCGCACTCCGGGCAGGTGGTCTGTTTCCAGGTCGGGTGCCGCGCCAGGGCGTTGCCGGGCTTGGAGAAGTCCATGCCCGTGGGCAGGCGCACCGGCAGCTGGGCCTCTGGCACCGGGACGATGCCGCAAGCGGCGCAGTGCACCACCGGGATCGGCGTGCCCCACCCGCGCTGGCGGGCCACGCCCCAGTCGCGCAGGCGATAGACGGTGGCGCCCTCACCCTGGCCGGCGGCCTCGATGCGGCCGATGGCGGCAGCCTTGGCGTCCTCGACCTCCAGGCCGTCCATGAAGCCGGAATTGAAGATCCTGCCGGGGCCGACGTAGGCCTCGGTCCCGACCTCGAAACTGGTGGGATCGGCGTCGGGGGGCAGCACCACCGCCTTGACCGGGAGGCTGTATTTGCGGGCGAAATCCAGGTCGCGCTGGTCGTGGGCCGGGCAGCCGAAGATCGCCCCCGTGCCATAGTCCATGAGCACGAAGTTGGCGATCCAGACCGGGATTTCCCACGCCGGATCAAAGGGATGGACGACACGCAGGCCGGTGTCGAAGCCCAGCTTCTCGGCCGATTCGATTTCGGCTTCCGAAGTGCCGCCCTTGCGGCATTCAACGATGAAGTCGGCGACCTTGGGGTCGGCGGCGGCCAGCCGCTCGGCCAGGGGGTGCTCCGGGGCGATGGCCATGAAGCTGGCGCCATACAGGGTGTCGGGCCGGGTGGTGTAGACGGGCAGGCCGGTCTCCAGCCCTTGGGGAACCGCGCCGACGAAGGCCCAGTTCATCCGCAGGCCGCGGGACTTGCCGATCCAGTTCTCCTGCATCAGCCGGACCTTCTCGGGCCAGCGGTCCAGGGTCTTCAGGCCCTCCAGCAGGTCGTCGGCATATTGGGTGATGCGCATGAACCACTGGTTCAGCTTGCGCCGCTCCACCGGTGCGCCGGAACGCCAGCCACGGCCGTCGATGACCTGCTCGTTGGCCAGCACGGTCATGTCCACCGGGTCCCAGTTGACCAGGCCCTCCTTGCGGTAGACCAGGCCGCGCTTCCACAGGCGCAGGAACAGGGCCTGCTGCTGGCCATAGTATTCCGGATCGCAGGTGGCGAACTCGCGCGACCAGTCGATGGACAGGCCCAGCCGCTGCAGCTCGGCGCGCATGGCGTCGATGTTCTCGTAGGTCCAGGCCGACGGGTCGATGCCCCGCTCGGCCGCCGCGTTTTCCGCCGGCAGGCCGAAGGCGTCCCAGCCCATGGGGTGCAGGACGTTGAAGCCGCGGGCGCGCTTGAAGCGGGCCACCACGTCGCCCATGGCGTAGTTGCGCGCATGCCCCACGTGGATCTTCCCCGACGGGTAGGGGAACATCTCCAGCATGTAGAACTTGGGCTTGTCGGAGACGTCCTGTGCACGGAACACGTCTGCCTCAGCCCAGGCGGCGCGCCATTTGGGCTCTGTTTCTTTGGGATTGTATCGGGCCATGTCGCGACCGCTCTTAGAGTGGGTTTGGCTGGAGGGGAATGGGTTCGCCCTACAACACGCCCGCAGAGGATCACCGGCGCGCTGAAGGATGGCCGCGCCGTACGTCAGGGAGTGACGCTGGCGCTAGCCGTGAAGGTTGGAAAGCCGAAGCTGCCGGGCCTTGGTCAGGATGGCGTTTTCGATGTCCGTGGCCGTCTGGTTGGCCGTGGGGGACGCGACCCAGCCGCCGGCGCCGTTGCTGACTTCCTTGAACACGGTGACGTTCAGGCCGTCGGCGCGCAGGCGCGAATCCAGGATGTAGACGGTGCACTTGAAGCGCTCGTCCGGCTTTTCCGGATTGACGTACCAGTCGGTGATGACGACGCCGCCGTAGGGGTCGGCCGACGCCAGGGGCATGAAGGCCAGGGTGTCCAGGGTGGCGCGCCACAGATAGCCGTTGACGCCGATGGCGGCGGCGGGCGGTCCGCCGCGGCCGTGGCTGTTGTTCAGCGGATTGGCCGTCCGACCGCCACACGCCGCGAGTCCGATGAGGCCAAAGGCCATCACCCCTATCATCGCGCCACGTTTGAAGGTCCCGCGCTCAAACGGCATGCTCGTCCGCTCCACAATAATTCTTGGCCGCGACTTGCACGGCTCTGCTCGCCCCCGGGAAGACGCGTCTATAGCATCAAGGTTCGGTCGCCAAACAGGAATCGCGTTGCGGAGTCGCCACAGGGCGCGGCCCATTGCGGCGCCTGGGGCCAAAGTGAAGGTCTGTGGGTTGACGTTGGCGGTTACGCGCCCTTAATCGAGAAGAGCCTAGATTGGCGTTCACCCTGTTTTGGGGGCGAACGTCGGGGCGTGAGGGGCAGTTGGGTGGCGATGGCGCCGGTGAAGTCTAGCGTAGCGGTCTGTGTGGCGTTCGCCCTTGTGGCGATCGCGACGAGCGCCCATGCGCAACAGGCCCGCCCGCGCACGGATTCCGTCGACGCCTTCGCCGCCCAACCTTCGACCAACCCCATGGCCCCGCACCGCACCCTGCAGTGGGATGCGAAGACCGGCCGCTGGGGCCTCAGCCTGGACATGACCCAGCGCACCGACCGCGACATGCAGTGGAAGGATGTGGCGCCGGGGGTCTACTACCGGGCCACGCCGCGCCTTCGCGTCGGCGCCGGCGTCAGCCTGAGCAACGACTCGGTGGACACCGCCGCCAAGATCCAGCCGCAGCCGACCGCCCCGCGCGTCCGCCTGGAAACGACCTTCAAGTTTTAGAGCGGGCAAGTTCTAGGTCGATAGGCCTTCTCCTCCAGAATCCCTTCTATCGCCGCGATTCCTATCGCTGGCCCAAGCCGCAGCCGCCTTGCCGTGCGCGCGTTGACGCCGCCCAGGGCATAGGCGGGCAGGCCGCCGGCGCGGGCGATGGCGGCGAACCTGAGCGGGCCGAGCGCCCGGCCCGCGGAGGGGCTGATGCTGGGAAACACCGGCGAGATCACCACCGCCTGGGCGCCGCCGCGCCGCGCCGCAATTGCCGCGGACAGGCTGTGGGCGGCGGTTGTCACAAGCCAGCGCGGATGGGCGCGGCGAATTCCAAGAGCCAGGTGAGCCAGCCGCTCGGGCAGATGCACGCCGTCGGCCCGCAGGGCGGCGGCCAGTCTTGGGTCGGCGCCGACGAGGAAGACCAGGCGGCGCCGGGTCGCGATCGCCCTTAGCCGCCGGCCCTGTTCGAGGGCGCCCCGCGCGCCGAACGGGCGGAAGACGACGCCCGCGCCCGGCGGCAGGGCCTGCAAAACCGATTCCGGCCTGGGAGTCCGAACCGGATCGGTGAAAAACAGCAAAGCCGGCAGGGGCTTTTCCGCACGGCTGCGCCGGCCTAGCGTCCGCGCCGTCCGCCACAGGCCCGAAAGGCTATCGCTGCTCAATGACCGCCGCCACGCACTTCGACCCGGCCAAGGCCCGCGCCGGGATTCTGGACCGGATGGCCGCTGCCGCCCGCGCCGCGGGGCGTGATCCGGCTTTGGTGTCCCTGACCGCGGTCTCCAAGCAGCAGCCGTGGGAGGCCGTGGCGCCGGTGCTGGCGGCCGGACAGAGAGTGTTCGGCGAGAACCGGGTTCAGGAAGCCGGCCAGCGCTGGGCCGATCGGCGTGAGGGTCTGGAGCTGCGCCTGATCGGTCCCCTGCAGACCAACAAGGTCCGCGACGCCCTGGTTCTGTTCGACGTCATCGAAACCGTGGACCGCGAACGCCTGGCCCGCACCCTGGCCGAGGATATCCAGCGCCTGGGCCGCGCGCCGCGCCTGCTGGTCCAGGTGAACACCGGCGAGGAGCCCCAGAAGGCTGGGGTCGCCCCGCGAGAGGCTGACGCCTTCATCGCCCTGTGCCGCGGATCGCTGGGCCTGCCCGTCGAGGGGTTGATGTGCATTCCGCCGGAGGCCGAGCCGGCGGGGCCGCACTTTGCGCTGCTGGCCAAGATCGCGGCCCGCAACGGCCTGGCCGCCCTTTCCATGGGCATGAGCGCCGACTTCGAGACCGCCATTGCCTTTGGGGCCACGAACGTACGGGTGGGATCGGCCCTGTTCGGCGCGCGGACGCCGCATGTCAGCTCGGCTCCTGGGCCGGGGGGAGCGGCGCCGCCCGGATCGTAAGGGCGTCGCCTGGCCGCGCCATGGCCAGCACGCGCTCAAGATCGGGCCGGGACAGGGCCACGCAGCCCTCGGTGGGCGCGTAGTCCGGCCGCGCCAGGTGCAGGAAGATCGCCGACCCCATCCCCGCCACGGGCGGATCGTCGTTGTGCCCCAAGACCACGATCAGGTCATAGACATGGTCCTCCCGCCACAGATGCTCGGCGCTGGCGGGGTAGGGGAGGGTGACGGGGCGGTTGTAGGCCGGGTCGGCCGGGGCGTCGCACCAACCGTCCGACGGCGCGATGGGCGCC
>DASVMY010000238.1:0-2020 GCA_036384135.1 Caulobacteraceae bacterium
GGCGGGAGCGCCGCAGGTGCGGATCGTCAACCGCACGGCCGAGCGGGCGGAGACGGTGAGTGGGACGCTGGGGCCGAAGGTTCGCGTGTTCGCCGACGCCGGCGCGGCCCTGGTCGGCGCCAACACCGTCATCAACGCCACGACGCTGGGCCTGGGCGGCGGGGAGGGGCCGGTCACCGACTTCGCCGCCGCGCCGGATGCCTGCGTAGTCATGGACATGGTCTACAAGCCGCTGCGCACGGCATTCCTGGAACGGGCGGCGGCGCGCGGCCTGCGCACCGTGGACGGGCTGGAGATGCTGATCGGCCAGGCGCGGCCGAGCTTCGAAGCCTTCTACGGCGCGCCGCCGCCCCAGATCGACGTGCGGACGCTGGTGCTGAAGGTTCTTTCGGATGGTTAGATGCGATGGCTTCCGGGAACCCCTTCCCCCTTGCGGGGAAGGGGCAGGGGATGGGGGTGGAACGCTAATATCGGCAAGTTCCGCGCTGGCGCCCCCACCCCAACCCCTCCCCGCGAGGGGGAGGGGCTCAGTGCGACGGCCCAGCTCGTGCGAGACTAGGGTAGGTTTTCAAACATGATCGTCGTCGGCCTCACCGGCTCCATCGGCATGGGCAAGTCGACCACGGTGGCCATGTTCGCCGACGAGGGTGTGCCGGTCTATGACGCCGACGCCGAGGTGCACCGAATCTATGCCGCCGGCGGACTAGCGGCCGCGCCGCTGGAGGCGGCGTTTCCTGGCGTCACCCGGCCTGACGGCTCGGTGGACCGCGCGGCGCTGAGCGCCAGGGTGGTGGGCGACGACGAGGCCATGAACCGGCTGAACCGGATCGTGCATCCGCTGCTGGGCGCCGGCCGGGCCGCCTTCTTCGACAAAGCCAGGGCGCAGGGCGCGCCGATCGTGGTGCTGGACATCCCGCTGCTGTTCGAGACCGGTGGCGAGAAGAACATGGACGCGGTGGTGGTGGTCTCCGCCCCGGCCGAGGTGCAGCGGGCCCGGGTCCTGGCCCGCGAGGGCATGGACGAGGCCAAGCTGGACGGCATATTGGCGCGGCAGACGGCGGATGCGGAAAAGCGCGCCCGCGCCCACTTCGTCATCGACACCGGCCAGGGGCTGGAAGCCGCCCGCGCCCAGGTCCGCGACATCCTGGCCACCTTGCGCCAACGCGCCGAAGCGGGTCATTGATGGACATGCGCCGCGAAATCGTCCTCGATACGGAAACCACCGGCCTCAGCGCCAAGGACGGCCACCGGATCATCGAGATCGCCTGCGTCGAGGTGGAGGAGGACATGCCCACCGGGCGTCACTTCCACGTCTACATCGATCCGGAACGGGCCATCGATCCCGACGCCGAGCGGGTGCACGGCATCTCCAGCGCCTTCCTGGCCGGCAAGCCGAAGTTCGCCGATCCGGAGATCGCCGACGCCTTCCTGGAGTTCGTGGGCGAGGCCATGCTGGTGGCGCACAACGCCGGTTTCGACCGCGGCTTCATCAATACCGAGCTGGAACGGTGCGGCCGCGCGCCGCTGCCCGAGGACCGTTGGATCGACACCCTGCGCCTGGCGCAGAAGAAATTCCCGGGGATGTACAATTCCCTGGATGCGCTCTGTAAGCGCTTCAAGATCTCCCTGGCGGCGCGGGACAAGCACGGAGCCTTGATCGACGCCACCCTGCTGGCCTCGGTCTATCTGGAGCTGCAGGGCGGGCGCGAGCGGGCCCTGGACCTGACCCAGAGCGCGGCCCGCGACGCCGCCGAGGCGGTGGTGAAGGCCGCCTACGGCGCCCGGCCACGGCCCCTGGCCGATCGGGTGAGCGCCGCCGAACGCGAGGCCCATCTGACCTTCCTCAGCGCGGAGCTGAAGGAGAAGGCGGTGTGGCTGAAGTTCGAGGCGATCGTGATCGAGGGGTAGCCTCCCTCCCCTTTATGGGGAGGGTCGGTTCGAAGGATCGGGGTGGGGAATACCTGCCAAGCCCACGAACGCCCTTTTCGAGGATCGTTGGCTTCACCGGACTCCCCCCCCA
>DASVMY010000239.1:0-2254 GCA_036384135.1 Caulobacteraceae bacterium
ATCCCGGAGCGCGGAGAGTCGTGCCGGGGTCCCGGCCTTCGCCGGGATGAGCGGGTGTGGGGGGTATGGGAGGGCGCGGGGTATGGCGCGGACCCGTTCGTGTGGGTTCGTGTCGTTCGGGGTTCAAACCCTTTCTGCCCATCGGCTCCCGCAAACCAACCAATCATTGATACCGCTACCATAACCCGCTACCCCTATCCCAAAAGCCACCCCAGACGCCGGCTCAACCGGCGCCCCAACCCGGCGGCCGGAGGAACCCATGAAACTGTCCCGCCGCGCCATGATCGCCGCGCTGTCGACCCTGCCCGGCCTGGGCGGCGAAAGCTTCGCCGAGACAAAACCCCATCCATCCGGCGCCCGCATCATCCGCCTCGACGCCGCCAAACCCGGCTCCCCGGCCGACCGGTTCTTCGATCTTTCGGTCGGCGCCGACTATCCGGGCACCCTGATCCGACCCGACTGCCAGGCGCAGCTGCGGACCGCGGCCCGGGAGCTGGGGTTCCGGTACGTCCGCTTCCACGCCATCTTCCACGACGTGCTGGGAACGGTGCGGGTGGAGGGCGGCCGCGCGGTCTATGACTGGACCAGGATCGACCAGCTCTACGACGCCTTGCTGGCCAGGGGCGTCCGGCCGTTCGTCGAGCTGGGCTTCACGCCCCAGGCGATGGCGACCTCGGATCAGACGATCTTCTATTGGAAGGGCAATACCTCCCATCCCAGGCCCGGCGCGTGGCGGGACCTGATCGACGCCTTCATCCGCCACCTCCGCGACCGCTACGGCGCGCCCGAGGTGCGCCAATGGTTTTTCGAGGTGTGGAACGAGCCCAATCTTGGCGGCTTCTGGGAGGGCGCCGACCAGAAGGCCTATTTCGAGCTCTATGACCTCACCGCCCGCACCATCAAGGCGATCGACCCCGCCTTGCGCGTCGGCGGCCCGTCCACCGCCGGCGCCGCTTGGGTTCCGGAATTCCTGGCCCATGTCGCGGCCAGCGGCTCGGGCGTGGATTTCGTCAGCACCCACACCTACGGCGTCGACGGCGGCTTTCTCGACGAGAACGGCCAGGCCGACACCAAGCTCTCGGAGTCGCCGGACGCCATCGTCGGCGATGTCCGCCGCGTGCGCGGTCAGATCGCCGCCTCGTCGTTCCCGGACCTGCCGCTCTACATCACCGAATGGAGCACCAGCTACACCCCCCGCGACGCCGTCCACGACTCCTACGTCAGCGCCGCCTACATCCTGGAGAAGCTGCGGCGCACGCGGGGCCTAGTCCAGGGGATGAGCTACTGGACCTACACCGACCTCTTCGAGGAGCCCGGCCCGCCGCCGACGCCGTTCCACGGCGGCTTTGGCCTGATGAACCGCGAGGGCGTGCGCAAGCCGGCCTGGTTCGCTTACAAATACCTGAACGCCCTGAGCGGCCGGCAGCTGGCCTGCGCCGATCCGCATGTGTTCGCCGCCGCGGATGGCGCCGGCGTCACCGCCCTGGTCTACGACTGGAGCCAGCCCCACCAGGTGGTCAGCAATCGCCCCTTCTACACCAGGCCCCATCCCGCGCCCGCCGCCGCCCCGGCGATGCTGCGCCTGACCGGCGTGACGCCCGGCGCCTACCGCCTCCGTGTCCGGCGCACCGGCTTCGGGTCCAACGACGCCTACAGCGCCTACCTCGACATGGGATCGCCCGGGACGCTGAGCGCGACTGAACTGGAGCGCTTGCAGGATCTGACGGCGGACAGGCCGGAGCGGGACCAGGCCGTCCATGTCGGACGCAGCGGATCGCTGTCCCTCGGCCTGCCCATGCGCGCCAACGACATCGTGCTCGTCCAGCTCTCACGGGTTTGAAGTCACCGCTGACGAGATTGGCCCCCCTAAGGCCCCAGCGTGCCGCCCTTGGTGGCGTCGATGGCGTCCAGGCGGGCCTTGCCAAAGTGCTGGACCGCCGCCGCTCCGGCCTGGCCGAAGCCCATCAGGGTGTCGCCCTCGCCGCTATAGGCCGGCCAGGCCGGCAGGCCGGGGCCGTTGGGGTTGCCGGTCCTGGCGAAGTTGATCCAGTAGCCGTTCACCGCGCGGGCCATGGCCGCGTCGGCGTCCGACCAGGGGCCGGGCCAGCGCAGGTCGCGGTTCATGAACACCATCTCCATCTCCGCGTCATGGCCGGCCCCGGCGGCCTTGCCCCCCGCCGCATCCGGCACATAGCCGTAGCGGTAGAGCCAGGCCTTGCCGCCCCGCGCCGCCGCGGCGCGGGCCCTGGCGCGG
>DASVMY010000240.1:0-1853 GCA_036384135.1 Caulobacteraceae bacterium
GGCGGCAAGGGCGGCAACCAGGCCGTGGCCGCCGCCCGCTGCGGCGCCGCCACCGCCATGGTCGCGGCCGTGGGCCAGGACGAGGCGGGCGGGATCATGCTGGCCAGCCTCTGGGACGCTGGGGTCGACACCGGCGCCGTCATCACCCTGCCGGACCAGCCCACAGGCCAGGCCTTCATCTGGGTCTCGGCGGCGGGGGAGAACAGCATCGTCGTGGCCGGCGGCGCCAACGCCCTGCTGACGCCGGCTCATGCGGCCGATCTGGGCCAGCACAAGGTCATCCTCGGTCAGCTTGAGACTCCGGTGGAGACCCTGGAGACGGCCTTCGCGCAGAGCCGGGGCGCCACGCGCATCCTCAACGCCGCCCCGGCCCTGGACGCCGGCAAGCGCCTGCTGCCGCTCACCGACATCCTGATCGTCAACGAGACCGAACTGGCCCGCTACGCCGACCTGGCGGCCGTGCCCGAAGCCCTGGAGGATGTGGCCGCCGCCGCCCGCCGCCTGATCACCCGCGAAGGCCAGACCGTGATCGTCACCCTGGGCAAGGCCGGCGCCGTGGCCGTGACGCGGGACAGCCTGCAGCGCGTCGAGGGCCGCCCCGCCAAGGTCGTGGACACCACCGGCGCCGGTGACTGCTTCTGCGGCGTCCTGGCCGCGCGCCTGTCGCAGGGCGCCAGCCTGGCCGACGCCATGCTCTGGGCCAACACGGCGGCGGGGCTGTCGACGGAGAAACCCGGCGCCGCCCCCTCCATGCCCACCCTGGCGCAGATCGAAGCGGCGCTTTAGCTACCCCCCCGCCCGCCGGTACTCCCGGGGCGACACCCCGTACTGCTGCCGAAACGCCCGGCTGAAGTGGGCCGAGCCGTTGAAGCCCCAGCGGAAACAGATGCTGGAGATCGAGCTGTCGGCATAGCGGGGGCTGACCAGGTCCATGCGGCAGCGTTCCAGGCGCCGCCAGCGGATGTAGTGGGTGAAGCTTTCGCCCGCGGCGGTGAACAGCTTCTGCAGATAGCGGGACGACACCCCCTCGGTCTGCGCCACCTGGCCCAGGGTCAGGTCCGGTTCGGACAGCAGGGTCTCGATGGTCTGGCGGACCCGGTGCAAGTGCGCCTCGCGCGTCGCGGCCGGCCCGCGGGGTTCCAGCGCCTCGCCGGAGGACAGGCTGGAGGCCAGGAACTCGGTCACCGCCATTTCCACCGGCCGCAGTTGGTCGTCGTCCAGCTCGTCCAGGGTCTCGGCCAGGGCGCGCAGCAGGCCGGAAAAGACGTGGTTCACCCCCACCGCCGCCGGCAGGTGGCCGATCCGCAGCGACTTGGGCGACACCAGCCGGTGGTCCAGCGCCACTCGCGGCACATTGATGAACAGCAGGCGGAAGCGGGTCTTGAAGGTCAGCGCGGCCGCCATGCCGGTGGGACCGAAAACGATGTCGCCCGGCTCCACGACCGCCTCGGCATGGCCGTCGTTCAGGACCGCGGCGCCGTCCAGCAGCGCCGCCACCCAGACGGCCGCCGGCTGGTCCGGGTTGCGCCCGGAGATGGTCTGGGCGCCAGCCCGCACCACCGAGAACTCCATGCCCATGGGTGAGACCAGCGAGCTCACCGAGGCGCTGGAGCCGTCATCCTCCGGCGCCGCCTCCACCGGCAGGCGCAGTCGAACCATCGCCTCGCGCCACGCCTGGCGGCGGGCATGCAGGGGATAGACGTCGGTGGTGAAGGACCAGGCTTTCATAACGCTGGAAACGCCGGTGAACCCCTTCCCCCCTGCGGGGAAGGGGCAGGGGATGGGGGTGGAGCGCCAAACCCTGAAGGCATGCGCTGGCGCCCCCACCCCAACCCCTCCCCGCCCAACCCGTC
>DASVMY010000241.1:0-4289 GCA_036384135.1 Caulobacteraceae bacterium
CTCCGAAATCAACGTCACGCCCCTGGTGGACGTGATGCTGGTGCTGCTGATCATTTTCATGATCTCCGCTCCGCTGCTGACCGTGGGCGTGCCCCTTCAGTTGCCCAAGACCGAGGCGGGGGCGATGCAGGACCAGACCGAGCCCCTGACCGTGTCGGTGAAGGCGGACGGGGCGATCTTCCTCAATGAGACGCCGGTGCCCTTCGACGCCTTCTCGCCGGCGCTGCGGGACATGGCCAGCCAGGGCTTCAAGCGGCCGATCTATGTCCGCGCCGACGGCAAGGCGCCCTACGCCATCGTCGCCCAGGTGATGGCCAGCCTGTCGTCGTCGGGGTTCACCTCGATCAACCTGATCACCGACACCGGCGGGCCTTCTTCCGGGGCTCCGGCGGCTGGTGACGTCAAGCCGGTGGGGCCGAACGAAACAGCGGGAGGCGCCGCGCCTTGAACCCGGCCTGGTCCCATCGCGGCGGCAAGGAACCGCGCTGGCCCTCCCTGGCGGCCTCGGCGGCGCTGCACGTGCTGGTGGTGGCGGCCATCGTCATCCTGGGCCGGCCGGTGCTGAAGATGGCCGGCGCCTCGGTGCCGATCAACATCGTCGCCACCGGACCGGTGACCGACACCCGCGCCGCCGAACAGGCCCCGCAGACCCAGACCGCAGCGACGGAAAACCCGGTCCCGCAAGCCCCGCCCGCCCCGCCGCCGCCCGCACCCTCGGTCCCATCGCCGCCGCAGCCGACGCCCGCGAAGGCGGTCGCCAAACCGGTTCCGGTCAAGCCCTCTCCCGCCAGGGAGGTCGCCCAGCCCACCTTTAATTTCAACAAGTTGCAGGACAGCATTTCGAGGTCGGTGGCCGCCAGCAAGGCGGCCAAGGCCTCGTCGGCGCCGCGCGGCCCGTCGCGGGCCGAGACCGCCCCCCAGGCGCGGCCGGCCATCGGTCAAGGGATCACCGCCAGCGACGTCGAGGGGCTTGGCCAGCTGCTGAACCGGTTGTGGAACCCGAACTGCAACGCCGAGCCCGTGGACGTGGATCTGGCGATCGATGTCGACCCGAACGGCCGCATCCGGGTCGACTCCGGCGGCAGAGACCACTCGCCCGACGCCGCCGTCGCCGCTTCGGTGATCCGGGCCATATCCGCGGTGCACAAGGTCGAGCCCTATGATCCCAAGTTCCGCGGCCAGCATTTCCCCATTAGGTTCATCGCCTCCAAGGCCTGCGCCAACCGCTAGGAGATTCCGGGTGTTCCGCACCAAGAGCCTGTTCCTGACCCTCCTGGCGGCCATCGCCGGCCTGATGCTGGCCGCGCCGAGCGCGAGCTGGGCCGACATTGTCATCAACGTCGACCAGGGCGTCACCCAGCCCCTGCCCATCGCCATCCCGGCCTTCAGCGGCTCGTCCGTCGGCGGACAGGTCTCGCAGGTGGTGACCGCCGACCTGCAGCGCTCGGGTCTGTTCCGCCCCCTGGACCCCAACACCTTCACCGAACGCCGGCTGGACGTGAACCTGCAGCCGCAGTTCGACCAGTGGAAGGCGATCAGCGCCCAGGCCCTGGTCACCGGCCAGGTGACCAACGACGGCGAGGGCCGTCTGAAGGTGGATTTCCGGCTGTGGGATGTCTATGCGGGCGGACAGCTGCTGGGCCTGCAGTTCACCACCACCCCGGAGAACTGGCGGCGCCTGGCGCACAAGATCGCCGACGCCGTCTATGAGAAGCTGACCGGCGAAAAAGGCTATTTCGACACCCGCGTGGTGTTCGTCGCCGAGAGCGGGCCGAAAATCAAACGCATCCGCCGCCTGGCGATCATGGATCAGGATGGGGCCAATCCGAGTTATCTCACCGATGGCTCGTACATGGTGTTCACGCCGAGGTTCTCCTCGAACAGTCAGGAGATCACCTTCATGGCGTTGCGGCCAACAGGCGCCAGCATCTATCTGCTCAATATCGAGACCGGCCGCCAGGAGGCCCTGGGCCATTATCCGGGCATGGTCTTCGCCCCGCGCTTCTCGCCCGACGGCCGCAAGGTGGCCTTCTCGGTGGAGAAGGCCGGCAACAGCGACATCTATGTGATGGATCTGGGCAATCACGCCACCGCGCGGGTCACCACCGACCCGTCCATCGACACTTCGCCGTCGTTCTCGCCGGACGGCAGCCAGATGGTGTTCAACTCCGACCGCGGCGGCTCGCCCCAGCTCTACATCATGAACGCCGACGGCTCGGGCGCGCACCGCATCTCCGGCGGCGGCGGGCGCTATACCGAACCGGTCTGGAGCCCCGACGGCAAGCTGATCGCCTTTACCAAGCAGGACGGCGGCCAGTTCCACATCGGCGTCATGCACACCGACGGCTCCGACGAGCACATCCTGACCTCCAGCTATCTCGACGAGGGCCCCACCTGGGCGCCCAACAGCCGGGTGCTGATGTTCTTCCGCGACAGTCCCGCGGGCGGGCCGCGCCTGTGGACGGTGGACGTGACCGGCCGGGTGACGGCCCAGGCGCCCTATCCGCTGTCAGGATCAGATCCGGCCTGGTCGCCGTTGCTCAATTGATGGGTCAATGCAGGTAATGGCGCCACGTCTCGCCACATTCATAAGGTCCCGTGCGGTTTATCGTGGCGGAACGGCCCGGCGTCGCCGCAATATAGACGCTCCGCAACCTGAGGTATTTGAGGAATAAGGCATGACTCACAGCTTCGCCCCCGCAACTAGACTGGCGCTTGTGGTCCTGGCCGCCGCCTCGCTGGCGGCCTGCGCCTCCACCAAGCCGGCCGGTCCGGTGGCGCCCAAGGGTCCGCCGGAGCCCGAGGCGCCCTATCGGCCGCCGCCGCCGTCGGCGCCCGTGACCCAGGAACAGGCCCCCGGCGTGACCCCCGGTTCGGTGCAGGACTTCGTGATCAACGCCGGCGAGCTGGTCTATTTCGACCTCGACAGCATCACCCTGCGCAACGACGCCAAGCCGGTGCTCGACGCCCAGTCCAACTGGCTGCGCCGCTGGAGCGCGGTGCGGGTGCGCATCGAGGGCAACTGCGATGAGCGCGGCACGCGGGAATACAACTTCGCGCTCGGCGCACGCCGCGCCGCCGCGGTGAAGGAATACCTGACCGCTCACGGCATTACCGCCAGCCGGATCGACACCATCTCCTACGGCAAGGAACGGCCGCTGGATTCCGGCTCCAACGAAGAGGCCTGGGCGCGCAACCGCAACGCCCGCACCGCCATCACGGAAGGCGCCCGCTGATCGCCATGCGTATCCGTCGGCTTACCCTCATGCTGGCCGCCAGCGCCGTCGCCCTTGGCGTCGGCGGCGCGGCCCTGGCCCAGACCTCCCTGGACGATCCGCTGGACGATCACTCGGCCAAGCGGCTGGACCGGATGGAGAAGGTGGTGCGCGAACTGCGCGCCATCGTCTTCCAGGGCCGCGAGACCGGCCAGCCGATCATGGTCCAGCCGGCCGACACCCAGAACCAGATCGGCGCCCTTACCGATCGGGTGAACGACCTGGACCAAACGCTGCAGAAGCTGAACGGCGAGCTGGAGGCTGCCAACCACGCCCTGGACGACGCCAAGCGCAGCGACACGGCCTTGCGGGCCGAGAACGCGGCGCTGAAGGCGCGGCTGGACGCCCTGGACCAGAAGGTGACCACCCTGGCCGTCCCGCCTCCGCCTCCGCCGCCGCCAACGGGCGCGGACATGAACTCCGACCGGGGCTCGCCGCCGGCTTCGGTGGCAGGGCCACCCGCGGCGGCCTCCGAGGACCCGGCGCAGGCCTTCGCGGCGGCCAAGCGGACGCTGCTGGACGGCGACTACGCCTCCGCGGAAGCCGGCTTCGGCGACTACGTGAACCGCTATGGCGACACGCCCAGGGGGCCCGAGGCGCGCTACTACTACGCCAAGACCCTGCTGGCGCGGAAAGCCTATTCGGACGCCGCCACCGCCGACATCGCTGCCATCCGCGGCTGGCCGCAGACGGCCTGGGCGCCGGATGCGGTGTTCGACCTGTCGCGGGCTCTGGTCGGGCTGAAGCGGAATTCCGACGCCTGCGGGATCCTGCAGCAGCTGAGCATCCACTATCCCAAGGCCAACGCCGACTTAAAGGCCCGCGCCGCGGCGGCGCGCACCCAGGCGCAGTGCTCCTAGACCGACCCGTTCTGGCTGAGTTGGGCCCGGCCGAGTTTGGCCTGGATCAAAGGCTCCAGCGCAACGTGCCGGCGCCGCTGGTCGTGGCCTTCTCCGGCGGCGGCGATTCTTTGGCCCTGCTGTTGATGGCTCATGACTGGGCGCGGCGCGCGGG
>DASVMY010000242.1:0-3675 GCA_036384135.1 Caulobacteraceae bacterium
AGCGGGTGCGCGGCCTCATCGTGGTGTCGCTGAACGACGGCCCCGGCTCGGCGCGGGTGGTCGTGGGCGCCGGCGACTGGCGCTGGTCCGACCTGCTCTTCGCCCGAAGCCGCGGCGGCTAATCCGCCAGCAGCCCCGCGACGCGCTTCATCTGGCGGCGGCTTCCCATTCCAGGAATTCTGGCGTGTCGAGCAGACGCTGGCAGTACTCGCCCGCCGCGCCCGCGTCCCCATAGTCGGACAGCTTCACCCCATAGGTCCGGAAGCGGGTCGCCACCGGCGTGTAGAAGGCGTCGGCCACCGACCACGCGCCGGCCAGGAACGGTCCCCCGAACCGGGCCAGCAGCCCGTTCCACTGCGCGGTGATCCGGCGGATATCCTTCTGCGTCGCCGGCGACAGCTCCACGGGCCTGGGCGCCACGTCCAGCGCCATCGGGCATTCGCCGCGCAGGGACGAGAACCCGGAATGCATCTCGGCCGCCGCCGCCCGCGCCAGCGCCCGCGCCGCGGGGTCGGAGGGCCACAGCCCCGGGACCTTCTCCGCCAGGTATTCGCTGATCGCCAGGCTGTCCCAGACGGTCAGGTCGCCGTCCTTCAGCACCGGCACCAGGCCGGAGGGCGAATGCTGCCGGATGGCGGCCTCGCTCATGTTGTTCTCCTGGCGAAGCTCGACCAGGGTCTCGGTGAACGGCAGCCCGGATCGCTTGATCACCAGCCAGGGGCGCAGCGACCACGTCGACCATTTCTTGGTTCCGATCACCAGCTCCATCGGGCTCGCTCCATGCGACTGTCTTGAAATACTTGAACGGTTGCGGCGGGCCGCTGGGCGCCATCTAGTTCGGACAAAGCCCAAAAGAAACTGAGGAACGCGCCATGACCGAAGCCGTGTCCCCCGGCGGCCCCATCGCTGCGCCCGCCCCGGTCGACGGCTTGCAGGCCCCCGCCTTCTCAACGGCTCCACCGTTCTCCAGGGCATATACGCGCTACGCCATGTGGCTGCTGCTCGGCATCTACGTCATCAACTTCCTCGACCGCCAGGTGATCAACATCCTGGCCGAGCCGATCAAGCAGGATCTGGGCCTCGCCGACTGGCAGCTCGGGCTGATGAGCGGCCTGGCCTTCGCGGTCTTCTACACCGTCCTCGGCATCCCGATCGCCCGCCTGGCGGAGCGCAGGAACCGGGCGATCATCATCGGCTCGGCCACCGCGCTCTGGAGCGGCTTCACCGCCCTTTGCGCGACCGCCGGCAACTTCTGGCAGCTGATCGCCTATCGGATCGGCGTGGGCGTGGGCGAGGCCGGCTGCACACCGCCCGCCCACTCGCTGATCGTCGACTACACGCCCAAGGAAAAGCGCGCCTCCGCGTTGGCCTTCTATGCCATGGGCACCCCCATCGGCAGCCTGCTTGGCCTGATGATGGGCGGCGTGATCGCCGACGCCTATGGCTGGCGGACGGCGTTCCTGGTGGCCGGCGCGCCCGGCGTGGTCTTCGCCCTGCTGGCCGTGTTCACGCTCAAGGAGCCGCGCCGGATGATGCGCCAGCACGCCGACAAGCTCGCCGCCGCGTCGGCCACCTTCAGCCAGACCGTGGCCTACCTGATGAAGCGCCGGACCTTCTGGCTGATCGCCTTCGCCGCGGCGATCAAGGCGTTCATCGGCTACGGCCACGCCCCGTTCACCGCCTCGTTCTTCCTGCGCAACCATGGGCCGGAAGTGCAGGACCTAGCCTCATCGATCGGCATGACCCTGGGCTACGACCTGAAATCGGTCGGCTTTCTCGGCCTGGTGTTGGGCTTCATGAGCGGCACGGCCGGCGCCATCGGCTCGCTGACCGGCGGGTGGATCGCCGACAGATATGGCCGCAGGGACCTGCGCGCCTACATGGTCGCCCCGGCCATCGCCAGCCTCATCACCATCCCGATCCTGATCGTCGCGCTGACGGTGGATTCCGCCGCCACCGCCTTGCTGATCCTGCCCATCAACTACTTCCTGGCCACGCTATGGTACGGGCCCGTCTACGGCACCGCCCAGTCCGTGGTGCCGCCGCACATGCGCGCCACGGCCGCCGCCATCCTGCTGTTCATCATCAACCTGATCGGCCTGGGCCTGGGGCCGCTGGCGGTGGGCCTGCTCTCCGACGGGTTCAACCGCGGCCTGGGCCTGGGGGCCGCCGACGGCGTGCGCTGGGCGCTGATCGTCTCCACCCTGTTCGGCATGGTCGCCTTCGCCTGCTTCTGGACAGCCCGCCGCACCATCCGCGAGGACACCGTCAGCTAGAGCGTGACAGCATGAAGTGGATACCGGTTCAGGCGCCCGTCACGCTCTAACGCTTTGAGTTAGAGCCTTTTTTATCTGGATCAGGTGATTCCACCTGATCCAGATAGGCTCTAGGGCGGGGCGCCTCACACCGGTCTCACCCGACCAGGCGCAGCACCTCGTCCAGTCGCGGGCTTGTGGCCGCCTTGGCAAATGCCGCCAGCGACATGAGCGCGAATGCATAGGCCGTTTCAGGCGCGCCGGACGCCAGTCTGCCCGCGCTGACCGCCCGGCGAAACCCGGCGGGGCTGAGCGCGCGGCGCGCTCCAGGGCCGGGGGTGAAATGCTGGCCAAGTCCTTCCAGGACAATGCAGCCATAGAAGAGCCGGGTCAGGAGCTTGATCACCTCCAGGCGCGCCAAGGCGGCCGCATCGGCGGTGACGCCCAGCGCGGTCTCCAGCAGCACAACCTGGCCTCCGGGGCTCTGGATCACCTCCGCCGCGAGGATCGCCACATCCACCATCGGGTCGTTTCGAAAGCCCAGTTCCCAGTCGATGAGCCAGAGGCGCTCGCCATCGAACAGCAGGTTGCGCGGATTTGGGTCGTTGTGGCTGGAGACCCGCGCGGACGGCGTCCACCGAAGTGCGCTGCGGATCCGGGCCAGTCCGGTGCTGCAGGCTTCGAAATCGGCCGGCCCCATGTGCGGCGACGTCCTCAACGTCGCCAACATCTTCGCGATCGCCTCCGGATAGTCGCCAAGGGCCGGGAACAGCGGCGCAGCCTGGAGGCGCTGGATCAACTTCCCCAGGCCACGCGCCAGCCCGGGTTCGCCGCCCGGATAGCCGGAGAGAGGCGCACTTTGCACGAAGTCGATGATCGCGACGCCACTCGCTGGGTCGGCGTAGTGTAGGCGCGGGGCGACCCCCGCCTCGGCGGCCGCCCGCATGCACCCATAGGCCCGCTCGACGTCGTGCAAGCCAATACGCTCCGGTTCGACGCGCAGGACGTAGCGACGGTCCCTGACCTCGAAGCCCAGGATAGCCGCTCCCGAGACGCCGCCGCTGATGGGCTGGAAATCACTATGGCCGGCGGCGCCGAAGGTGGTTCTGAGCGCCTCGAAAACAGCATCGCGGCGCGGCTCGCCCAGCGATTTCAGATTTTCCATGGAAGATCCCGCACGGATACGACGCTCACCAGCGTCCTTTTGAGGCGGGGAGCGCCTGCGCCCCGCTAACCGGCTGTCGAGATCAGTGCGTCACACGTGCCGCGCCTTGCGAAGGTCCGGAACGCTACGGTTCGGCTGTGCGAGCGTCAAGCAGACGCGTGTCGCCATGGTCTGTCGCGGAAGCCACGCGCCCCCGACGCGCAAGGCTGACCGCCCCTACCCGCGCCCCTGCTCCGCGTCGCGCCGCTGTCCGAT
>DASVMY010000243.1:0-2760 GCA_036384135.1 Caulobacteraceae bacterium
CGGGCAGGCCTCGCTCGATGGCCCGCACGGCGATCATGCCGCCGACGCCTTGGCCCAGCAGGATCAGCGGCGCGGTGGGGGTGGGGCGGATGACGGTGGCGACCATGGCCCCCACCGCCGCCAGGTCCGGGTTGAACGAGCGCAGGTAGCCGAGGTCCCGCGGCTGGGTGAGCCGGCCCGAACCGCCCTGGCCGGCGCCGTCCAGCACCCAGACGTTGTAGCCCATGGCGTTGAGGTCGCCGGCGGTCTCGAACCAGGTCTCGGCGGTCTCGCCATAGTCGGGCAGGACCAGGATCTGGGCGCGGACGGCCGTTGGGGGCGCGGAGACGCCGTAGCGCTGGGGCGGGGCGTTCCCGACCTGGACCAGGCCCCAGCCCCAGTTCTCCGGCGGATAGAAGCGGGGTCCGAGGTCGGCGGGGGTGCGGCTCTCCACGAACGGCTCGTCCGCTCCGTCGCCCTTGCAGGCGGCAAGCGTCAGCAGCATGGCGATCGCAACCCACCCTCGACCCATGCCCAGTGATCTCGCGCCGAACGCGAACGGGCAACCGGAAACATCCTGGCGGAGGGGCTGCGCGATAACCGGCCGGATTCGACCTTGCTCCGGCCGCGACCAGACGCACCCTTGATCCGGAGCGCCGAACGGACGATCTAGGCGCCATGGCCACGGTCATCGATAAAACCAATCTTCGCGCCCTGCGGCATCCTGAGAAGCAGGCCCGTCCCGACACGCCCGTCCTGCGCAAGCCCGAGTGGCTGCGGGTGCGCGCGCCGGGCTCCGCCGGCTACAACGCCACCCGCGACATCGTGAAGACCCACGGCCTGGTCACGGTGTGCGAGGAAGCCGCCTGTCCGAACATCGGCGAATGCTGGACCAAGTCGCACGCCACCATGATGATCATGGGCGACACCTGCACCCGCGCCTGCGCCTTCTGCAATGTCGCCACCGGCATGCCCCAGCCCCTGGACCCCACCGAGCCGGCCCGCGTCGGCGAGGCGGTGGCCAAGATGGGGCTGAAGCACGTGGTCATAACCTCGGTGGACCGCGACGACCTGGCCGATGGCGGCGCGGCGCACTTCGCCGCCGTGGTGCGGGCGATCCGCATCGCCGCGCCGGCGACCACGGTGGAGATCCTCACCCCCGACTTCCTGCGCAAGCCGGTGGAGGCGGCGCTGAGCGTCATCGACTCCGAGCCGGATGTGTTCAACCACAATCTGGAGACCGTGCCGCGGCTGTACCTGTCGATCCGGCCCGGCGCCCGCTACTTCCACTCCCTGCGCCTGCTAGAGCGGGTCAAGGAACGCTCGCCCACCCAGTTCACCAAGTCCGGCCTTATGCTGGGCCTAGGCGAGACCAAGGAGGAGGTGATGCAGGTGATGGACGACATGCGCTCCGCCGGCGTCGACTTCATCACCATCGGCCAGTACCTGCAGCCCACCCGCAAGCACGCCCCCATCGACCGGTTCTGGACCCCCGAGGAGTTCAAGGCCCTGGAGACCATCGCCTACGCCAAGGGTTTCCTGATGGTGTCGTCCAGTCCGCTGACGCGCTCGAGCCACCATGCCGGCGAGGACTTCGCCCGCCTGCAGGCGGCGCGGCGGGCCAAAGACGCGGCGGCCTGACCTCGTTTGCGCCATAGCCTGACGCGGATCCTGCCCTACACCCCCGAGCAGCTGTTCGAGCTGGTGGGCGACGTCGACCGCTATCCGCAGTTCGTGCCCTGGATCAACCGGCTGCGGTCGTGGAACCGGCGCCAGGTGTCGCAGGAGGTGACCGCGCTCGACGCCGAGGCGGACGTCGGCTTCTCCATCGTCCATGAGCGGTTCGCCACGGCGGTGCGGCTGAACGCGGCGGCGCGGCAGATCGACGTGGAGCTGCTGTCGGGGCCGTTCCGGCGGCTGACCAACCGCTGGACGTTCAAGGAGCATCCGGCCGGCGCCGAGCTGACCTTCGAGATCGACTTCGAGTTCAAGTCGCGGCTGCTGCAGGCGCTGCTGGCGGCGAACTTCAACAAGGCGGTGGCAAGGTTGGTGGCGTGCTTCGAGGACCGGGCGCGGGTGTTGTACGGGCGGGCAACCTAGAGCCCATCATCCCGGAAAGCCGCCAGAGCGGCTTATCCGGGACCGCCGGAAGCACTGGCGTTGCGATCATCGGCGCATGCCGCGGTCCCGGATATGTGCTGGCGCGCATTCCGGGATGACAGGGTTTTGGGGAACCGTGACGGTTTCAGGCCGCGACCTCCGCCACGCCACTCAACTCATCGATCCGGTCGACCAGGTCGCCGAGGTTGCGGGACAGGGCCTGGAGGGCGAAGACCAGGCCGTAGAAGCGGCCGGCGCCTTCGAAGGAGAGGGTGTGGGTCAGGCGGCCGGATCGGGCTTGTTCGACGGCGGCGGCCAGGTCGGCTTGGTCGACGTCCCAGGCGCCCAGGTCCACGTGCCGGTCGGCGGCGGCCGCCGCCTCGCAGCGGCGAATGAGGTCGGCTGAGGCGGTCAGGGCGGCGAAAGCGGCGGGGCGGATGTGGTCGAGGGCGGGGCTGGACTCGGCGCCGTCGAGGGCGCGGCTGACCTGGACGACGTCGTTGCGCACGCGCCAGAGGGTGCGGGGCAGGGCTTCGGTGGCCTGGCGGCGGCTGAGGCGGGAGGCGTTCTCGTGCCCGGCCTCGGCCATGGCCGCCTCGACCTTGCCCAGGATGGCGCGCACGGCCCAGTGGCGGCGCTGAATCTCGTCGGTGAGGGGCTCTCCGGCCAGTTGCCGGGCCT
>DASVMY010000244.1:0-16492 GCA_036384135.1 Caulobacteraceae bacterium
GGCGGTCACCACCACCGCCCCGTGCGGCGCGCGGCCGCTGGCCTCGGCCACCGGGCCTTCGAACACCGTGCGCCCGCCGGCCAGCACCACCACCGCGTCGCACAGGGTCTCGGCGGCGGCCATGGAGTGGGTGGAGAACAAGATCGCCCCGCCGCCGGCCCGGAACTCGGCGAACAGCGACAGCACCTCGCTCTGGGCGATGGGGTCCAGCCCCGACAGGGGCTCGTCCAGGATCAGCAGGTCCGGCCCATGCGCCAGGGCGCACAGGATCTGCACCCTCTGGGCGTTGCCCTTGGACAGGGTCTCGATCCGCGCCGATTGCCGCCCCCCCCCCACTCCTCCACCAAGGCCGATCCGTTCCAGCAGCCGGTCGGCGCTGGCCAGGGCGGCCTTGCGCCCCATGCCCTTGAGCCTGGCGTGAAAGGCGATGACGTCCCGCGCCCGGTCGCGGGGGAACAGCCCCCGCTCCTCGGGCAGGAACCCCACCCGCCGCCGCCCGGCGCCGTCAGCCGGCCGCCCGAACAGCCGGACCTCGCCGGCGTCCGGCCGCACCAGGCCCAGCACGCAGCGCAGTGTCGTGCTCTTGCCCGCGCCGTTGACGCCGATAAAGCCGGTGATGGCGCCGGGCGCCACGGACAGGGACACGTCGTCCACACCGCCGCCGGAGGGGTAGCGCTTGGCCAGGTTGGAGACCTGGAGGAGGGGCTGTGCCGCGGACTCTGTCACGCGATCAGTACGCCACGACAGAGTTTATATGTGTCTAACGGGGTGCTGGAGCTGAACCTATGGCCTCGACCCGCGCCGGTGCGAAACGGCCCACCAACTGAGTGTCGCCAGCAGCGCCAGGGCGCTGACCATAGCGCCAAGCGTCTCCTGCGGCGTGGCGACCCGTTCAAGGCGGTAAACACCCGGCGTCCCGTCGAATGTCAGTAAGGGGCCATGGGAGGCGACGGGCTTACCATCCCTGGTGATCCGCCAGATGGGGAATGCCGCCAGGCGCAGCGTCATGGGGCCCGGCTTTTGCACGACGATGACGGGATTGGCGGCCGGAAGCCGCTGATACCGTTCCAAGTTCGGCAGGCGCCTTATGCCCGCCGCGGCGAGACCCGCGGGAAGATACTCGACTGCGTCATCCATCGAAAACAAGATCTTGTCGTACCAAGGTTTCGGAAAGCCGATCGCCGCCCATACGATCAGGCCCGTCATGCCATAGGACTGGATGGCCAGCGCAATGGCGGCGGCGGTGACAATCGGTCTTGGCGGCGCGGCGGCCAGGGCGGTTACGGCGGCGAATTCCATGATCCCCAAGGCTCGCCAGGGAAATTGCATCTTGTTCAGAGGCGGAATGGCCCAGATCGGCAACAGGCCGAAGGCGGCAAGCGCCGCTGTTACGGTGAGGACACTCCAAAAGGACCGCGCCCGGAGAGAAACGAGGATCGCCGATGCGGCGGCAAGTGGAAGACAGAGAAGAAATAGGGGTGGATTCCGCCATTTCCAGATGAACCAGTTCTCGGTGCGGTACTTCTCGGTCCAGAGGAGGTCCATATTCACGTGGGACTGCAGCGTCAGCGCCGGCAGAAGATAGATGGCGGCGAGGCCGAGTCCCAGAGTGGCGGCGGCCAATCCCGGCAGGATGACCTTCTGGTTTTTCCATATCGCCAGGAGAGCGAGCGGGCAGATCAGGAATACGGTGGCGAGAACGGCGGTGGGAAGGTGCGTGAGGATCAGGGCCGCCCATGCAACGGCTAGCAAGGGGGCGCCCCAAGGCTTGCGCAGCCCGTCGAGGCCGAGAGCGATGAGCGGCAACCATACAAACCCGCCAAATTCCGCCAGGTCGCCTCGAGCATAGAAATCCACAAGGTGGTAGGGTGCCACCATATAGATCAGCGCCCCGAGCAAGGGCCGTGTGCCTCGATGGCGAAGCCAAGCGTACATCGCCGACCCTGACGCCACCAAAATTACGAGGGCAGCCCCGTTGACGGCCTGTTCGGCAGAGAGGCCCGCGAATTTCAATACGCCTGAAAGGAAGAAGGCTAGCGGCGGATAGAAGTAGAAGACCGGAGCGCCCAGGCCGCCGAACGATCTGGGAAGCCACCGCGGATAAAGTTCTCCATGTGCGAAGGCGTCGCCGACTTGGGTCGTCCAAACGAGATTGAGCGGTTCTGAGTCGCTGGGAAGGCCTGCGAAGCAGAAACTTGTGCCAAGTACTGCAACTGCCATCGTGACGATCGCGGCCGCCGGCCACGCGCGCGCCGGACAGGATCGGTTCGCTATGCCGGCGGGTGCGTTCGCCTCGTGGCTCACCGCGCCTCGTCCCGTGGCTTCAGGCTCGGCAGGCTTAGCGATGGAAATGGAACGACGCGATCCAGGCGTTGCAGGAGGCCTGTTCCGGTCAGAACAACGAAGGCCAGGAGGGCGGCGGGGTTCGTAGCCGCGCCTAGGCAGAAAGCCGCTGCGGGTATCCGCGCCCAACTTCGCCTGAGCAGCAATCCCAGCGCGCAGGGCGCCATCATGGCTGCGTCGTAGGCCATAGCGTGCGGCGCGGCGAGCATGCTCGCTCCCACCACCGCGATCAGGCGCATCGCCAAGTCGTCTCTGCGGAACGCCCACCAGGTCAGGCCGCACCCCGCCGCGACGAGCGCCAGCCTCAGCCACGGCGTGGCATGGGGGGCCAAGGCGACCGTCTCTAGTTTCGCGTTTGCCTCGAAGGCCATGAAGGCCGGCAATATCCTGAGCCAGGTCAGCCAGATCGAAGGGCCGAAAGCGATCGCTGCGGCAAGGCAAAGCGCCGCGCCCGTGGCCAGCGTTGCGGCCAAAGCTCTCCATTGGCCTACGGCGAGCAAACCGACGGGCAGGAGGAACGCCGCCTGCGGCTTCAAACTCAAGGCCACGCCGCACAGTAGCCCGGCCAGAAGCGGTCGTGACGACAGGTTCGCCAGACCGCCCAGCAAGGCGGCGCCGATCAATAGGGAGGTCTCACCCGTCACGGCGGCGAAGACCACCGGAGGGGCCAGCATCACGAGCGGCGCCCACCGGCGCGCCACGCTTGCGGCCGCCGCCACGAAGGCGAAGGTCGAGGCGCCAACCCAGATCAAATAGGAGGCGGCCGCGCTGATCCCTGAGAAGGCCTGTAGCAGCAGCAAGAAGGTCGGCGGATAGACCAGAGGCAGGGGATGGCCTGGTATGACCTTGAACACGTAGACGGCGCCGATCGGCAGCTGCGCAGCGGTCCAGAAGACCAGGAAGTCCGGTCCGAAGTGGGGGCGTCGCCAGAGGAGGCTGGTCAATGCAACGACGATCAGTGTCGTGACCGCGGCGGCGACCCAACGACTCGCGATCCAGGTCCAACGGGTAGTCAGGGCCGAGGTAAGCTCAGTCACCAAGGCCCTCCCGGCCAAGTAGTTCCGATTGGTCCGCCGGCGGCGGCTAAGCCGGACGACCCAATAGCTGAGCTTGGCAGGCCAAGGGTCAGCCTGCAACAATACCGACTCGTGGTGCGGGGATGGGGGCCAAGCAAATGTCTTCAAAACCGGCTGTGGCGATGGGCTGGCAAAGAGATTTGTCGCTCATCCTACTACCCGCTCTGGCAGTCTTTGCCTTCTGCGTCGTGAACCGTTTCGCGTTCGCTGACGGTGACACGAACTGGC
Organism: Caulobacteraceae bacterium; assembly: GCA_036384135.1. GTDB lineage: Bacteria > Pseudomonadota > Alphaproteobacteria > Caulobacterales > Caulobacteraceae > Acaudatibacter. The sequence goes on from DASVMY010000244.1 coordinate 3,648, forward strand.
ACGTGGCGACCGGCCGCTGGATCCTCGTCCACGGCGCCGTGCCTAGCGTCGATCCCTTTTCCTACACGATGGCTGGGCACCCGTGGGTGCCGCACGAATGGTTGTCGGAGGTCATCTTGGCCCTCGTCCAAGCCGTTGCGGGCTGGAATGGGGTCATGCTGCTCACCGGTGCCTGCGCCGCCGCGACCTTCGCCCTGCTTGCCTGGGAGCTGACGCGATGGCTTGGCACGTTGTCCGTCATCGCCAGCCTTGGTGAAATCTTCGCGCTCCTGCGGCCTCATCTGATGGCGCGCCCGCACATGCTCGCCTTGCCGCTGCTGGCGCTATGGATGATCGAGCTACTCAGGGCGCGGAACGGGTCGCGGACCCCGAGCCTGTGGCTACTGCCCATGATGGTGCTGTGGGCCAACCTGCACGGCAGCTACGTTTTCGGCTTGGCCTTCGCATGCCCATTCGCGTTGGAAGCCGTGGTGGAAGCCAAAGGGGCGCGCCTGCCGGTCGCCTTGCGCTGGGCAGCGTTCCTGGCGGCGGCTGGTGCAGCGGCGCTCGTGACACCCAACGGCGTGGAGGGGCTTGTCCTTCCGTTCCGCGTCATGGGCATGAAGACGCTGCAATCCATCGGTGAATGGACGGCCGTTTCCTTCACCCAGTTCTCGTCACTCGAATTGGCCCTGATCTTCACCCTCTTCATCTGCCTCTATCGCGGCGTGCGGGTGGGCTGGGCCAGCCTCGGCCTGCTGCTGCTGCTGCTGCACATGACGCTTCAGCACATCCGGCAGGAAATAATCCTTGCGGTCGTGGCTCCCTTGCTCCTGGCTGCGCCTCTGGGCCGTGCGCTGGAGCCGGAGCGGGCGGCCGCAGATCCTCGGCCGGCCGCATGGCCCCCCCTGTCCGAGGTCGCCGCGGCGACTGCAGTGGCGGTCGCCCTGGTCTTGGGTGTCGCGACCTGGCGGCTCCTGACCCCCTTTGTCCGCACCGACTCGCTCGTCGTTCCAATGACTGCACTGCGGTATGTCCCACCGGAACTCGCTGCCCGGCCCGTATTTAACGACTACAGTTTCGGCGGTTGGCTCGTGCTTGAGGGCGTGCGGCCCTTCATCGATGGACGGGCCGACATGTACGGCGACGCCCTGGTGCAGACATACGTTGATACGGCGGCGGTGAAATCGCCGTCCGCCACCGACCAGGTCCTGAGGCGCTATGGCGTCGTGTGGACCATCCTGACGCCTGCAAGCCCGCTGGCCGCCCACCTGGACCACACCCCCGGCTGGCGCCGGCTCTATGCCGACAAGTGGGCGGTGGTGCAGGTCTATGACGGTTTTCAACCGCCGCCGCCGCCCGCAGCGGCCGCAACGTCGCGCACGGTGAAATAGAAAACCGGCGTTTTTCTTTGTGGGTAAGGTTAATAAAGTCTAAATTTTTCTGGACATTACGGCTGACTTGGGGCCACCTGTTGAAACAGAGCAGGGGGGATTGGATCCTTGGCCGGTTTCAAGCGGGTGCTGCCGTTCTTCCTGATCGGACCGGTTTCCGGCCCGCTGCTGGCCGGGGTTGTGTTCAACCTTCGCGAAGGCCGCCCCGTCCTGGCCGGCCTCTACGCCACCGCCCTGGTGGAGTTCATCATCCTGCTGCCGGCGGTGACCGCGCACTTCAGCCTGAACCTGATCGGGAAGCTGCCGTTTTAGGGGTGGGGTGGGTTGCCCTGAAGGCTCCCTTCCCCCTTGCGGGGAAGGGTTGGGGATGGGGGTGTCAGCTCAATCGCTGCTGATCTCGCCGCGTAGGTTCTTGGGCACTTCGGCGACGGTGGTGCTTGCACCCCCACCCCCGACCCCTCCCCGCAAGGGGGAGGGGAGTTTCGCGACAGACCCCCTTAAGGAAAACACGCCGCACTCGACAGCGATATCGTCTGAGTGGCGAGAACTGCATTGATGGTGTAGCCGCCCGTCCCCGTGACGTTGTGACCGTCTGAGGTCCCGTTTGTCTTGTGACAGTTGCCTGTGGTCGTAGCCACGAAGCTCGCTGAAATACCCGGCCCCTGGTAGTGGTTCGCCGCATAGGTCTGAGTGGTGGTCGCACTCGTGCAGACGGTGGTGTTGACTGCATAGCACCGTGCGGCGTTCTCGGTGGCCCAATGCAGGTTCACATAGGCGAACAGCAGGGCCGCGAAGTTGATGACCCCGAACACCAGGGCGAAGAACATCGGGGCCACCAGGGCGAACTCCGCGGCTGCGGCGCCGCGGTCGCTGCGGAAGAAGGCGAACCTGCGCACCATTATTTCACCGGGATCGTTGAGGTGCTGGTGAGGCTTGGGGTGAGGAGGCTGGCGACCGAGATGCCGCTGAACACCGGCGTGTAGGTGTAGGCCGCCGTCACCGAGATATAGTCCGCCGGCTTCTTGCTGGTCCAAGTGCCGGAGCCGCAGCTGGTGGGCGCGGTCGCCGTCAGGGGCGAAGCGAAGGTCCCGGTGGAGCCGATCGGCTGTGGGACGCCATTGCCGTCCACGCAGTAGTACCCTTCGACGGTCGTGGAAACCGTAACATTCGTTCCCAGCGACGTTGTCTGGGCAGCGCTGGTGATGGCGGTTTGCGCGGCTGAACAGTACTTCGTTACTGGCCAAGTCGCATCGGTGGTGCAGGTGGCCCAGACGCTTTGGCTCCCCATCTGGGCGGCGTTCTGGAGCTGCATCTTGTCGTAGGTGTAGATGCCGATGTCGATGACGCTGAGCATCGGGAGGGTCAGCATGCTCAGCACCAGGCCGAACTCCAGGGCCGCGGCCCCGCGCGTGTCAGCCAGATAGGAACGAAGCGCCCTCATTGCAGCAGCACTTGGCGGTAGGTCGTGCTGTAGACCTGGGTCACGCCGGCCAGGTTGCACTGGCTCTGGCTGTGCTGGAAGATCGAGCCGTTGCCGTTGAGGGTCAGTGTGTTCACCACCAGGACAAAGCAGGTCATGCCGTTGGTGGCCTGGTCGATGGCGCCGCTGACCGTCACGTCGGCGTTGGGCAGGTAGGTCACGCCGGTGATCAGCAGGATTGGGCTGGACCCCGCGTCGGTGATGTCGAGGCTGTAATACTTGTTCGTGACCTTCTGATCCGTCAGCGCCGTCGCCAGCGGTCCGGTGGAATCGACCTGAACCGGCGACTCATAAATTGCCATGCCGGCCCACGGGCCGCCTGTCGGTTCGTTGGCCACTGTTGGAGCGGCGATATTGAGGGTGCCCTTCGAGCCGCTGGAGTTGTCGGCGAAGTTGTGGAAGGGCGTGAACGCGTTCTTCCCCGACCCGACCGTGTTGGTCCCGGCGAAGATGAAGGTGACGCCCACGCCCGAGGCCGACAGCAGTTGGTGGCCGTTGAGGTCAAGCTGGCCGTTGTAGATGACCACCACTTGGCTGCTGCTGATCGTCACGTCGCCAGCCAGCTGGACGTCGCCGCATAGATAGTAATAGCCGGTCTTGGCGGGATAGGCCGTGGCGCCGAGCGTTCCGGTTGGCTTGACGGCGGTGCCGGCGGATTCCTGTCCGTAGCTGCCGCAGGGGTCCTTCGGAATGCTGCTGGCCTTGGCGGCGTAGGGGTCGGAGACTGCTGGGGCGCCTGAGATCTGGACGTTGCCGCAGCCGCTGTCGGTGCCAACCACCGACACGCTGTCGGCGTTCAGATTGTTGCCGTTGCAGTTTGCCGCATAGTTGGGGTTCTTCGAGCCCGTCGAGTTGGACTGCAGGTTACAGCCACTCAGGTCGACCTTAGGCGCCCCGTTGGTCTGGATGCCCGTGCCGGTCGTCGCCAGCGACAGGACACAGTCGGGCGCGGATATCTGCTTCGGCCCCGCCATGGCCGAGGCCGACACCTGTTGCGCGCGAGCGCCGGAACTGGTTGTCGTGTTTCCTGTGAAGCCGGTGATTGCCGTCAGGTAGATCGGCAGCTTCCTGGAGATCGTGACCTTATAGCAGGTGAGCGTGACGCCGTCGGGACAGGTCTGGCCGTTCACCGTCGAGATGGTGGTGTCGGCTGACCCGCTGGTGAGCCCCGCCGGGATGAATCCGTAGTTCTTCGCCACCGAAAGAGCGGCCCACTCATAGCCTTTGTAAGAGTTCGTTCCGCTGATGTAGACGGTGGTGTCCTGATTGTTCGCAGCCGCCAGGACAGCACTGTCGGCGGCGTTCTGTGAGGCGCGGTTGGTGAGGTACCAATTCGACGCCTCGGTCGCCAGGCCCAGCGCGCCGACCATGGGCACGATCAGCAGCGCCATCAGCGGGCCGATGTTGCCGTCGCGGTTGCGGAGGAAACGCGCCAGGCGGCGCAGCAGGCGCCCCGCCAGGTTGTCTCTCGATGTATATTCGCGTTCCACGACGGTAGCCCCCAATCAACGCGCTCTGGCGCTGGCCACGCAAGGTTCATACCACAAGTCGGAATTCATTGTTATCCGTGTCCAACGAATAGGGGCGGAGTGGATGCGTTGCGGGGGTCGAATGGGGGTTGAACGCACCTCCAGTGGCTACTGAGCGGGGGTGTTGTGAGTAGCAATCGCAGCCTTGTGGCGATGCCCGTGACGATGCGGCGGCGGGCCGGCCGGCGGCTTGGCTGGGGCGGTAAGTGACTGAAGTTGCTGATGTATCGGGGCCGGGGGCGGGGCGGGGCGGCTGAGGGTGAGATAGGCCGCTCCCCCCGACACGATGGCCGCGATGATGGCCGCCGTCGCCGCAATCATCGCCGCCCTGGCCGCGCGTTGTACGTGTATCGCCAAGTCAGCCGGGGAGTGGGCGTTGTAGTCGGCGTGGGCCTGGGCAGTCCTCACCCGGTTCATGGCCTTGTCGTTAAGCCAGCGCATGGCGTAGGCGCGCGTGGCCTCGTCGTAAATCTTGTGGTCAACGCGGTTGCTGACCTCGACCTCGCCCAAGGTCTCGAATTCCACAAGCATAGTCTGTGAATTCGGCATGGTGTTAACTTCGCATGAAATCGCCGGGAAGTCGAGATTGTCACGCGCCGAGCCGACAATTCCATCTACTATCGACCTGATCGAATTAGGGTTTCCCCCTATTGCCCGGCACAGGGCGCCGACAGCCGCGATTGAAGGCAAGTCCTCGACCAAACCTCTACGCGAGTACTCAAGATGTGCAGGCCAACTGGGGAGTCGACAATTTCACAATCGTGCCATATTTGTTGAAAAACGCCTACTCTGTCCCTGGGGATACCAGGTTTCGAGGCCGCTGGCGGCCGGTTGGCCAGACGAACAGTTCCCTAGGATGATGGGAGAAGCGGCATGGCTCGCGCCTACAGGTCCGCGCGGCGAGAAGCGCAGTCAGCCTCCACACGGCAAGACATTCTCGACGCCGCCCGGAGCTTGTTCGAACGCCACGGTTACGCGTCCACGACAATGGACATGATCGCCGAGCGAGCAAAGATGTCGACCGGCACAATATATACGACCTTCCGCACCAAACCTTCCGTGTTGAAGGCCATACTGGATACTTTCCACCGTGGGCTGCCAGACGACATTTCACCTGCCTCGACGTTGACGGACCAGCAACGGGCGTCGGACCTGTTGCGGGAGGTCGTTCAGCGGATGGTCGAACTCTGCTCGTCCGCCGATGGAATCCTGAGCGCCGCCTGGAGCGCCGCCCGCAGCGATCCCGATTTCGCCAACTGGTGGGAACGCGAGGAAGCCGCCCGCTGGCACGAATTCCAGTCCTACGTCGCCGGCTGGTCGGCCGCCGGGATCCTGCGATCCGGCCTGTCGGTCACCGAGGCCACGGACCTGCTGTGGACCATGACGGGACCGGCTGCGATCAAGTCCTTCATCGCCGATTGCGGCTGGCCCGCCGGGCGCTACGCGTCGTGGCTGGCCGCGATGCTTGGCGAAGTCCTCCTGCGCCAGGCGCCAGCGGAAAGCAGCGACGTGGCGGCGGAACCTCCGCGATTTGCCGATGCAAGGGACGCCCCGCCGGCCTCGGCCTAGGGTCAGAACACGTCCGCCACGGTTGGCGCCGGCCGCCACCGCCACGCCACCAGGGCGGCGACCAGCACAATCAGAAACCCTTGCACGGCAACGTCCTGCCACATCAATTGCGGGGCGTTCTGGCTGAACAGGCCCGGCGCGCCGCGGAACACGTCGCTGGCCGACACCACCAGGACCGCCCCGAACAGGTTGTTCACGAAGTGCAGGCCGAAGCTGAAGGCGATGCTGCCGGTGGTGATGGCGATGTAGGCGGTGGCGATCCCGAACACCGCCGCGTTCACCGCCTGGGGCGTCCCGTTAGGGATATGGACGGCGCCGAAGATGAGCCCGCTGATGAGGGCCGCCGGGAGCGGCCGGCGGGTGGCCAGCAGCAGGCCTTGGGTGAGGTAGCCGCGGAACACCAGTTCCTCGGCGAAGGTCTGCGCCGCCAGCGCCGGAACCGCTGTCAGAAGCAGGGTCAGCGTCGCACCCGACGCGGTCAGGCTGAAGCTGCGCGGCGCCAGTCCGAAATCGGCGAAGGCGGCCAGGGCCTGAACGGCGAACCAGACCGCCGCGCCGACGGCGACCGCCTGCCAGCGCCAGTCGCCCAGCAGGTCGCCGAACCGCTTGTCGTGCAGCAGGCGTATTGCGGCGATGAAGCCGATCAGCAGGCAGCCGAAGCTGACGCCGGTCGCCGTGAAGAAGACGGCGGGCCGGGTAGGGTGGGTCATCTGTTCCTGCAGGTCCGGCGGGATGGCGTGCGCCAGGAACAGCAGGACGACGATCCCGACGCCCAGCAGGGTCGCCGTGACGAGCGCCAAAGGGGTGCAGCAGAGATAGCGCCACCAGTCGTTACGGCCGCGCTCGGCATACTGAATCAGAGACGTCATGGCCTGACGCTACAGAAATGTCGGCGGCGCTCTAGGGGTTTTTTGGATAGGGGCCGACCTGTCAACAAGGTTCAGCGCCGGTGTTCGCGCGGCTCGCCATCTACGCGAACCGGTCCCTCCCTGGGCTGAAACCGATTGAATGCCTTGAATAGGAGGGGCTCTATTCGGCATTATAGTTCATCGATTGGGCGCCGGGTGGAGGGGGATGTGATGCGAGCCGCTGTACTCCTGGCCGTCGCGGCCTTGATCGCGCCGGCGCTTGCCAATGCCGCCGCCGTTACTGGCGAGACCCCCGTTGCGCCGGCCAGCGCCGGCGGCGCCATGGTGATCCGCACCCTGATCGGCGGGGAGACACTGCAGCCGATTGCCGAAGGTGCGGTCATCCGGATCGGGCCCGCCGACGCTGACTGGTCGGCTTCGGATGTGCAGGACCCGGTCAATTGTCTCGCCCAGGCGGTGTACTACGAGGCCCGCTCCGAGAGCCTCGATGGCCAGGAGGGCGTGGCCCAGGTGGTGATCAACCGCACCCGGCAGGGCCTCTATCCCGCCGACGTCTGCGGGGTGGTCTTCCAACGCTCGGCAGGGGGGACATGCCAGTTCTCGTTTGCCTGTGACGGCTCCATGGACCGCCCGATCGAGCCGGCGGCCTGGGACAGGGCCCACGCCATCGCCACCCAGGCGCTGCATGGCTTTGTCTTCAAGCCGCTCAAAGACGCCACCCACTTTCACGCCGCCTGGATGACGCCATACTGGGGTCCCAGCCTCACCCGTATTCGCCAGATCGGCGGGCACATCTTCTATCGCTAGAGGGCGCCGCCTGACCGTCATTCGCGGTCGCGCACCGTTGGTCGCCGGTGGGGCAACCTGGTGGTCTCTTTGGAGTGGGCCATCCGAAGGCCAGGCCCCGGCGGATTCCGCCGAGGCCTGGTTACGCTCGACGCCTTGGCGCGAGTGTGCGCCGCCGCGTCGCCCGAATTAATCAATCGGCCAGGGGGCTTCCTGGTCGACTGTCCGCCGTAAGGCGACGCGGACTTATACGCCCCAGGTCATGAAGCCCCGGTGAACGGCCGGCCGCGCCGCCCCCGGTTCGTTCCCGCGCGCGCTCCGCATCGAACCGCGTTCACCCCAGATGGCTGGCCGCGGCGGCGCGCGAGGGCGGGGGGTGAACTGCGTTGGCGCGGGCGATGGATTGGTAAGCGACCAGCGCCAACCCGATCAGAGCCACAGCGACCGTCGCTGCCGCGGCGGCGCGAATGAGCGTATCGATCTGACGATAGGCGGCTCGGCGTTCCGCCTCGGGATCCTGTGGTGGCTTGGGACCAAAGGTGCGGGCGACGGAAAGCTCGTTGAGCCAGTACAGCGCATGGGCCAGGTGTTCGCCATCGTAGACGTTCGCCGCCACCCGCCGTTGAACCTCGGTTTCTCCGGCCTCTTCGAACTCGGCGATGATCTGATGGTGGCTGGCCATGCCGGTCATTCTAGTCGCCTGGGGCAGGAATTCCAGAGTAACATTGTTCCATGAACGCGTTCATCGAACGGTCAAGCTTGTTCTTTGCACACCAAAAGTGGGTTTCGCGCGCGCTCTGACCTGCTCAGGGCTGACGGGTCTCGACTCCGTACCGGCGGGCAATATCCAAAGCGTCACCCCAGCGGAGATCGGCGCCATGGCAATACTGAACAACGGGGGGCCGCGCCTCTCGCGAGTTGGCTAAGCTCGCAGCAATCGATCTGGTTTTCCAAGTGCGCCTCCGGCGAAGCGGTTCGCTAGGGTCTTGTTTGCTTTTGGTCGACTGTCGTTGGTTCCTGTGGCATCGTACAGTCATGGATGAGCGGCGAGCATTTCAGGCCGAATTCGAAGCCCTGGGCGAGGTCGAGGTAAACGACCGGGTCGAGCGGCGCTACTATGAGGGCGGTGCGCGCGCCTATGCCCTGCGCTGGCTCAACGACAAGGCCATGGCCCGCCTGACGGGCGCGGCGTTCCTGGCCGCGCCGGTGGCCGCGGAACTGGCCTTGCTGGCTCGGAATTCTCGCCGCTCGGCGCGCTGGGCCATGATCTGCGCCGCCATCGCCGGCATGGTGACGGTCGCCAACTTCGGCTTTGCCGCCTATGCCATGCGCTCGAACGCGGCGCCTGAACAGAAGAAGGCGGCGATCGCCTCGGCGGAGCAACGCCCACTCCTGCCGTCGCCACGAGTCGCCGCGCCGCCGGTATCGGCGCCCAGGGCGGCCGACGCCCCAGGCGTGGGCCAACAGCCACGCCGCTAGAACACGGTTCAGATCGACGCGATCTGAACCGTGATTTGTGCGTGGTTTCGCTCAGCTCAACGCAATTCTGGCGGCGTTCCGACGCCCAGCACCTCACGGTACAGGACCGTCTTGAGCCAGACCTCGTACTGCTCGACGTTCCACCCGCTGTCCCGGACGAAGGCTCGGAAGACCAGTGGGCCGGTCATTGACCAGAGGATGTCCGTCGCCTGCACGGCGGTCAGGTTGGGTTTGAGCAGACCGCGTTCCGCCCAAAGCGTGGTGAAGGTCTTCAACTCATTCCAACGGCGGCTTTGCTCGCGTTCCCACCACTTGGCGAACTTCGCGTCGATCTGCGCCGCGCTCCACGCCGCCCCCACGCCTTGGGCGTTCTTGGTCGCCGATTCCACCGCGCGCCCGATGATCGCCTTGATCTGTTCCATCGCGTCTTCGGGCGTCAACACCGCGCCGGATGACAGATCCTTCAAGGAGAACTTGGTGGGCTGCCGCTCAAGGATGGCCTTAATGAGGTCCGCCTTGGCCGGGTAATATGAAAAGACGGTGCCCGTTGAAACCTTCGCCTCGGCGGCGATGTGCACCAGTGAGGTCGCAGCGACCCCCTTCTTGTCGAACAAAACTTCGGCCGCGTCCACGATGCGCTCGCTCACGGCCAGCGCCTTCGCCACACGCTTTCCCAGGTTCACCTGTTCCATCTTGCCCCCGGCCCAATCTCCCGAATGGCGAGCCATCGCAGAGGAATTCGGACCACCCCGCCGCGACTGCCCGAAACCGGGTTCGCGCCAAGGGTCATCTCAAGACGAGACTACAAAGCTGGTGAGGCTTTGTACACTGTCGCAGGTCGACGATTGGGTGGACAACATTGGAATCGCCCTCGCCGTCTCACCGTATTCCACCGTCATTTTTGGCGAGACACTTGATATGACCCCTTCGCGGCGTTCCATTTGGGCTTAACTTGACAACACCGATGCGGCCAGGCGCGGCAGGCAGGGAGGTGGGCGTGCGACGGTCTTGGCGGAGGGTTTCATGCGGGATCTCGGTGCTGGCCGCGCTCCTGTGTGTCGGGTGCGGCAAATCGCAGGGCGCCCGTCCGCCCGCGGCCGGCACGCCGGCAGGCGATATGGCCAATCCCGTCGCGAGCGACGCCGTCAACCCTGTCGCGCCGCCTGTTGACGCCGCACATGACGAACGTCCGGATCCCGTCAAAGTCGATGATTTCAGCAAGCGCCTGCAGGGACTGGAAGATCAACTGGCCGCCTCGGACGCACGGCTCATGGCGTCGGTGCGCGGGAGCTTCCAGCGGGGCGGGCAGGCCGACGCGCGCGCCTCCGTGCTGACCTACTCGGCGGCGCTTCGAAGCCAGGCGGCCGTAACGCCGCCCCTTCCAAAGCTGACCGGTTGCTACGGCCGCACGGCAAGCGCGCTCGGTGAAGCGCGTGATGTCCTGACGAGGGAGCAGGCGCGGCGCGGCGACCAGGCGCAGACCATTTTGGCGGTCAGCTATCGGCCGCTCGCGCTGGTGGATTTTGCGCCGCTGGTGAACGACGCGTCAGGCGGCCCTGCGACCCCCACGGTGCAGGCGGCGCTCGCCAAGGCGCGAACTGAAGCGACGGCGTGCAGCGTCGCCGCCGCGCGCCCGAAAATCGAGGTCACTACCTCTCGTCCGGAAAGACGCGTGGCCGTCTCGCCGACCAGCGCGGCGGCTTCGCCACAGGCCGTCGTCGAAGCTCCTCCACCGACAGCCGCACCGTCCTCGGCGGCGAGCCCAGCCGCCGCAACGGCCCCTCCCAAGCGCCGCACCAACCTGCTTGAGCGCCTGTTCGGGGGCGGGCAGCATGAGCCTTGACGTCAGACGTTGGGGCGGCGGCGGAGTCGCCTAGGCGGTTGACCTGCCGGGCACGCCAGCCTGTAGTGGGGTCCGTTCGAGGGGCGGATGACCATGAAACTTCAAACCAAGTTCAACTTGGCGATGCTGGCCGCGTTCGCGGTGGGCCTGGGGCTTGCGGCGGCGTTCGCCTACAAGATCTCGCTGGATGGCGCGCGCCGCGAAGTGCTTCAGCAAGCCGCGTTGATGGCCAGCGTCGGCGATGGCGCCAGCGCCTACACCGAGCAGGAAGTGGCGCCGCTCCTGAGCAAGACCAGCGGCGTACAGTTCGCCCCTCAGACCATTCCCTTCTTGGCCGTCCAGGATCAGTTCCGGCGGTTGCAGAAGACGTGGCCGGACTACAGCTATAAGGACGCCGCCCTCAATCCCACCAATCCCGCCGACCATGCCGCCGAATGGGAGGCGCAGATCATCGGCCGCATGCGCGCAGACCCCAGCGTCCTGCAGCTGGTCAGCCAGCGTGACACGTCCGATGGACCGGTGCTTTCCGTCTCCAAGCCGATCCGGGTCAACGATCCCAACTGCCTGCAGTGTCATTCGACGCCGGACCGCGCCCCCCAGACCATGGTGGCGCTCTACGGGGCCAACGGTGGCTTCGGCTGGAAGATGGGCGAGGTGGTGGGCGCCCAGATCGTTTCGGTGCCGATGCGCGTGCCGCTGGAGCAGGCCAGGCACTCGTTCCTCTACTTCCTGGCCGGGCTGACCTTCGTGTTCCTGGTGACCATTGTCGCGCTCAATGTGCTGTTGAGCCTGGTGATCGTGCGGCCGGCCAGCGAGATCGCGACCATGGCCAATGCCGTGAGCCTGGGTCGCACGGATGTTCCCGAGTGCCCCGTGCGCGGCAAGGACGAGATCGCCTCCCTTGCCGAATCCTTTAACCGGATGCGGCGCAGTCTGGCCAACGCCATGAAGCTCCTGGACGAGTGAGGGGCCGCCCGGCCGTGACCCTCGATGAGTGACACCCCTCAGACCGTCGGACGCTATCAGGTCGAAAGGATGCTCGGCCGAGGTTCGATGGGTGTCGTCTACAAGGGCCACGACCCGGAGATCGACCGGCCCGTGGCGATCAAGCTGGTGCGGATCGACCTTCTGGAGAGCGGTCACCGCGACGACTACCTGGCACGGTTCCGGCGTGAGGTTCAGGCGGCGGGCCGGTGCATGCACCGCAATATCGTGGCGATGTATGATTTCGGCTCGCACGAGGGCAATCCGTTCTTCGTGATGGAATATGTGGACGCCCCGCCCCTGGACGAGGCTCTGCCCCGAGGCGTGGGGATGGGACCCTACGGCGCGACTCCCATCGTGCTGCAGTTGCTGGACGCGCTGAGCTGCGCCCACGCCCTGGGCGTGGTGCACCGGGACATCAAGCCGTCAAACATGCTGCTGACCGCGGATCGGCAGATCAAGATCATGGACTTCGGGATATCCCACATCTCCACCTCCCACCTGACCCAGGTTGGCTCGGTGCTGGGCACGCCGCGCTACATGTCGCCCGAACAGTTCCGGGGCGACCCGGTGGATGCGCGGTCGGACTTGTTTTCAACCGGAGCGGTGCTGCACGAGCTGCTGACCGGGCGGCCCCCGATCGCCGGGCGCAGCTTCGAAGAGGTCATGGTCAAGCTCCTGCACGACGGTATTGAGCTGGCCCCTGCCGATCCCCTGATGCCGGAGCCGATGCGGGCGGTAGTGGCCAGGTCCCTGGCGCTGAACCGTGACGACCGGTTCGAAGATGCCGACGCCATGGCGACGGCCCTGCGGCGAGCCTTGGCCGAGATCGAGGCGCGGGGCGGAGCGATTCCCCAGGCCGAGGCGCGCACGGTCTATAGGCCCGCTACGTCGCACGCTCCCGACGCCGCGCCCGAAGTGGACGCCGGACTG
>DASVMY010000245.1:0-3010 GCA_036384135.1 Caulobacteraceae bacterium
CAGGGCGGCGTCCAGGATGTCGACGGCGGCGGCGCGGGCGGCCAGGGCGGGATTTTGGGCCGGGTCGATGGCGGGATCGACGGCGGGGCGAGCCTCAGCCTTGGCCGTGGATTTGCCAGGCGCTTTGACGTGAACCTTGCCGTGGGATTTGCCGGCCGGTTTGCCGCGGGGTTTGCCGGGAGGTCTTCCAGGGGGTCTTGATGTATCGGTCACCGACGACCCCTGCCCGGTTCCAGCCGTCGGAGCAAGGGCGCCTTCTGGCGCGGCGGCGCTCGAGAGCCTAACTTGCGGCGATCATGAGCGATGACCTTCCCCCCGGCGCCGCCCCCGGAAAACCCCTGACCCCCGCCGCGCGCCGCGCCCTGGAAGAGGCCGCCGCCCGGCGCGCGCGGGCCGAGGCAAACCCACCCGCCACCGAGGAACAGGGCGGCCCCGCCGGACCCGAACCCACACGCTACGGCGACTGGGAGCGCAAGGGCGTGGCGGTTGATTTCTAGGCGGCGAGTGGGCAGGCGAGGCCGCCAGCCCTTCCCTGTTCCGACCCGCGTCCCTCGCCTACCCCCGCATCTCCTGGGCGATCCGCAGCGCCGCGGCTCTGGGATCGGCGGCGGCCGTGATCGGGCGGCCGACGACGACGTGGCTGGCGCCGTTGGCCAGGGTTTCGGCCGGCGTGGCGGCGCGGGCCTGATCGTCCTTGCTGGACCAATCGGGGCGCACGCCCGGCGTCACCACCAGGAAGTCGGGACCGCCGATGCGGCGGGCCAGGGCCGCCTCGTGCGGGCTGGCCACCACCCCGTCGGCGCCGGCGTCCTGGACCTGGCGGATGCGGCGCTCCACCAGGGCCTCGACCCCCATGCCGTAGCCCATCTCGGCCAGGTCCTGGCCGTTGAGGCTGGTGAGCACGGTGACGCCGAGAATCTTGGCCGACGTCTCCCCGCCGCGGCCCTTCACGGCGGCCTTCAACACCTGGGGGTGGGCGTGGACGGTGAGCAGGTCGCAGGCGCCTGTGCCGACGATGGCGGCGGCGGCCTTTTCCACGGTCGTGCCGATGTCGTGCAGCTTCCAGTCCAGGAACAGGCTGCGGCCGCGGGCGCGCAGGTCGCTGGCCATGGCCATGCCGTCGGTGGCGAACAGCTGCAGGCCGATCTTGTAGAAGCTGACCGCGTCGCCCAGGATCTCGACCAGGCTTTCAGCCTCGGCGCGGGTGGGCAGGTCCAGGGCCACGATCAGGCGGTGATCGGCAACTTGGGGATCGGCCAGCGCGGCGTCATTGGCGGGCGCGGCGTGGCGCAGGGTTGCGGGCATGCGGGGTCCCCAAGTGCGAAGCGGCGAGTTTTCGGCTAAGCCGCAAGGATGAACCCAACCGAATTCGCGGTCAATTTCTTCGTCGCCCTGTTCGCCCTGATCGATCCGATCGGCAACGTGCCCCTGTTCGCCGCGGCGACGCACGGCGCGCCGCCGGCCGGGCGGCGTCTGACCAGCGCCTATATCGCGCTGTTCGCCTTCATCTTCATGAGCTTCTTCTACCTGACCGGGCTGTCGCTGCTGAAGTTCTTCGGCATTTCATTGCCGGCGTTCCGTATCGCCGGGGGCATCCTTTTGCTGCTCATGGGCCTGGACATGGCCCGCGGCGACACCGCCGAGGTGATGGCCGAGGCCGGCGAGGAGGTCGAGGTGCTCTCCACCCGCGCCTATGCCCGCAAGCGCTTCGAGGGGATGATCGTGCCCTTCGCCATGCCGCTGCTGATCGGGCCGGGCGCCATCTCCACCGCCGTGATCTACGCCGGCGAGGCCAAGCAGATGGGCTGGATCGGCATTCCCGTCGGCCTGGGGGTGATCGGCGCCATCGCCGCGAGCGTGCTGATCGCCTTCTGGATGACCGGCTGGATCACCAGGGCCCTGGGCCGGATCGGTATGGTGATCGTGATCCGGGTGCTGGGCCTGATCCTCTGCGCCATGGCGGTGCAGTTCATCATGGCCGGCCTGGCCGACTCCACCATCGGCCTAGTCCGCCGCGGGGTGGCGACGCCGTATCAGTGAGGCCCCATTCTCCGCCCGGCTGGCGTTGTTGATCCTCCCCTCGCGCAGGCGAGGGCGAGGTGGCGTGCGCGAGCCCGCGAAACAGGCGAGGCGCGCCGGAGGGGAGACACCCACCGGCTGTACGACTTGAGGTCGGCGCTGACTTCGGGGTTTGCCTGCGCACTTCTCCCCCTCGGCGGGTTTCGGTCGCTGGCGCTCCCTCACCCTCGCCACTCCCCCTCGCTCCGCGAGGGGGAGATCACACCTTCCGGAACCGGCTCACCTGGCTGGACATCAGGGCCATGGCCCATTCGTCGGGAACGATCTTGCCCAGCGCCGCCAGAGCCTTGTTGGGCGCGCCGGTGACGCAGATGGGGCGGTTGGCCTCGGCGGCCTCGTAGCCGGCGGCGGCGACCTCATCGGCGCCCATCCACAGCCAGGCGGGGACGGTGTCGTTGATCTGGGCGCGGGTCTGGTTGGCGTCGTGGAATTCGGAATAGGTGAAGCCGGGACAGAGCGCGCTGACATGCACCCCGGCGCCCGCCATCTCCTGGTGCAGGCTCTGGGAAAAGCGGACCATGAGGGCCTTGGAGGCGCCGTAGAGGGTGGCGCCCGGCGCGCCGGGGATCAGCCCGGCCAGGGAGGCGACGTTGCAGATCCGGCCGAAGCGGCGCGCCCGCATGCCGGGCAGCACGCGGTGGACCAGTTCGCAGGGGGCGGTGGTCATCACCTGGATGAAATCGGCGTGTTCGCGCCAGGGCAGGGTGTCGAAGGCGCCCGGCACGCCGTAGCCCGCGTTGTTGACCAGCCCGTCGACGACGCGGTCCTGGGCCTTGATCGCGTCGATCAGCTGGCCGGGTGCGGCCGGGTCGGCGAGGTCGGCGGCCAGGGTGAGGGCTTCGACACCGTGGCGCTGGCGGAGCTCCGCGGCGAGCGCGTCCAGCCGGTCCAGGCGCCGCGCGGTCAGCGCCACGTCCCAGCCGTGGCGGGC
>DASVMY010000246.1:0-12056 GCA_036384135.1 Caulobacteraceae bacterium
CTGACCCCCTCCAAAGCCCAGGAGCCCGCAACCCGCCCCAAAACCCAAAACACCAGCCAACCACCCAGCCAAAAACACCCCTCAAAAACCAGGGCCAGCGTCCAGGCGCGGTTTCGCAGAGGAATCCCTTGCGGGGAGGGGCCGGGGGTGGGGGTGTTCGCTGGAACGCCGGCTCGTCAAAGCTCGGAGAGCATAGCCTGGGAGATTGGCGCTGGCGCCCCCACCCCAACCCCTCCCCGCGAGGGGGAGGGGCCTAACTCGCGTAGGCCGGCTCTCTGCCGGAACTCCTATCGCTCCCCCCCGTCAGTGGAAATCCAGATGCACCCGGCCGCCGACGTCGGGCAGGTGATGCATGGCGTTGGCCTTGGCGATCTCCCAGGCGAAGCGGATCGGGGCCGCCTCGGACAGCCACACCTGGGCGTCTTCGCACTCGAAGCAGAGCATGGTCAGGGTCGGGTCGCTGCGCCCGCCTGGATACCAGGCCGAGACGATGGCGTTCCAGTAGCGCTCGATGCGGATCGGATCGTGCTGCAGGTGCAGCTCGCCTGTCATGGAGACGTGCAGATCCTTGTGCTGGAAGGTGAACAGGGCGTGGCGTCCGCCCTGGACCTGACGCGCCAGATCGGTGTCGGTGCGGCTGAAGAACCAGAGTTGACGGCGGGTGCGTTCAGGAAAGGCCGTCATCGGCTGGGCGTGGGGCAGACCGCCGCCGCCCAGGCTCAGCATGCCCACCTTGTTGGCCTCGATACAGTCCCACAGATGCATTTCCACATCGGCGGGATTGCTCATATCGATCTGCATGGCGACCTCCGAGATTAATGGTCAATGCTTCAACACCCCAGGCGGGCTGTTGTTCCGTCGGAAAAAACCCCGACCGGACAGGTCCGATCGGGGCTGAAACTCTGGAAATTCATAAGCTTGACAGGCGTTTCAGGCTCGCCAGTCACGGGGACGTGCGAAGCCGTGTACGCCCCCTCGGCCTCAATAGCCCTGCAGGCGGGCGTAGCGGTCGCGGTGGTAGGACTGGCCGCCATAGGTGGCTTCCGCCGCCCGGGCGCGTTTCAGGTACAGGCCGGCGTCATGGGCGTCGGTCATGCCGATGCCGCCGTGCATCTGGACCATCTCGTTGGAGACCAGATGCAGGGTGTCGCCCATCTTGGCCTTGGCCAGGGAGACCAGTTCCGGAACGTCGGGGCTGTTGTTGTCGATGGCCGTCAGGGCGGCCTCGACGCAGGAGCGCGCCAGTTCCAGGTCGGTGAACATCTTGGCCGCGCGGTGCTGCAGGGCCTGGAAGGAGCCGATCACCTGGCCGAACTGAACCCGGACCTTGAGGTAGTCGAGCGTCGTCTCGAAGGCCTGGACGGCGGAGCCCAGCATTTCGGCGGCGAGGCCGGCGCGGGCGCGGTCGAGGACCTTTTCCAGGAGGTCGTAGCCCTTGCCTTCTTCGCCCAGCAGGTCGGCGGCGGCGCCGTCGAAGCTGACATTGGCCGCGCCGCGGCTGTCGGCCAGCTTCAGGGCCTTGCGTGACACGCCCTTGGCGTCGGCGGCCACCAGGAACAGGCTGATGCCGTCCTTGTCGCCCTCGGCGCCGGAGGTGCGGGCCGAGACCACGAACACATTGGCGGCCATGCCCTCGAGCACGAAGGTCTTGGCGCCGCTGACCGTGTAGCCCGCGCCGGCCTTGGCGGCCTTGACCGCGACCTTGGACGAGTTGTGGTGGGGGCCTTCGTCGATGGCCAGGGTTCCCACCGCTTCGCCCGACGCGATCTTGGGCAGCCAGGCTTCCTTCTGCGCGGTCGCGCCGCCCAGGATGATGGCGCTGGCGGCGGCGAGCGCCGACGACAGGATCGGCGAGGCGGTCAGGGTGCGGCCGGTTTCTTCCAGCACCAGGCCCAGGCTCAGGTAGCCGAAGTCCGATCCGCCGTATTCCTCGGGGATGATCACCCCGGTCCAGCCCATCGCCGCCATCTCGTTGAAGGCGGCGGGGTCGTAGCCCAGGGGCAGGCCGGCGTCGCGCACCTTGCGGAAGGCTGTGACGGGGGACTTTTCCTGGGTCCAGGTGCGCGCGGCGTCGCGCAGCATGCTTTGTTCTTCAGTCAGAACGGCCATGGTCGTTTCTTTCCCTTAGTTCGAATTGCTGAGGGGATCCGGCAGGTTCAGGATCCGTTTTGAAATGATGTTGTTCTGAATCTCGGCCGAGCCGCCGAAGATGGTGGTGGCCTTGCCGCCCAGCCAGCCACGGACGGCCTGCAGTTCGGCGGGCTTGAAGTCGTCGCCTTCCCAGCCCAGGCCCTGGTGACCCATGATCTCCAGGGTCAGTTCCGCCCGGTCCTGGCCGACCTTGGTGCCGGCGTTCTTCATGATCGACGTGGCGGTGCTGGGCCCCGAGTTGGACCGCGACTCCGCCATCATGCGAAAGGCGGTGAGCTGGAACGCGCGGGCGTCCATCTCGTGGCTGGTGATCCGGCTGCGCAGGTCGCTGTCGGCGATGCGGCCCTTGTCGTCGACGCCGACGTATTGCTTGGCCATGGCCGAGGCGGAGCCGCCGACGCCGAACATGCCGCCGCCGCCACCGCCGCCGCTGGAAAGGCCGCTGCGTTCATGCTGCAGCAGGCGCTTGGCGATGGTCCAGCCGCCGTTCAGCGGCCCGACCAGGTTCTCCTTGGGCACCTTCACATCGGTAAAGAAGGTCTCGCAGAAGGGCGAGGCGCCGGCGATCAGCTTGATCGGCCGCACTTCCACGCCCGGGTCATGCATGTCGATCAGCAGGAAGGAAATGCCCTCGTGCTTCTTGCTCGTATCGGTGCGCACCAGGCAGAAGCACATGTCCGCCCACTGGCCGCCGGAGGTCCAGATTTTGGAGCCGTTGACCAGGAAGTGGTCGCCCTTGTCCTCGGCCTTGGTGGACAGCGACGCCAGGTCCGACCCGGCGCCCGGCTCGGAGAAGCCCTGGCACCAGCGCACCTCCTGCTTGGCGATGGCCGGGATGTGCTTCTGCTTCTGGTCCTCGTTGCCGTACTCCAGCAGGGTGGGGCCGAACATCATCGTACCCATGCCGCCGATCGGGTTCCAGGCCCCGATCTTGTTCATCTCCTGCTGCAGGGCGCGGGCTTCCTGCGCCGAGAGGCCGCCGCCGCCGTAGGCTTTCGGCCAGGTCGGGACGCCCCAGCCCTTTTCGCCCATGGCCTTGGTCCAGGCCCTGACGTCGGCGCCGCCGTCTTCGGCCCCCTCGACGTACATCGCACCGCCCTTGCCCTTCAGCGAAGGCGGGAAATTCGCCTCCAGCCAGGCCTTGGCGTCGTTGCGGAAGGCGTCAATGTCGCCCCCAAAATCAGCCATTCAAATCTCTCCTCGAAAAATGCGTAGTCTCTCGAAACAAGTGTTTAAGTGGAACGGGTGGCGTCGGGAAGACCCAGGATTCGCTTGGAGACGATGTTGCTCTGGATCTCCTGCGAGCCGCCGAAGATCGTTGTCGCCTTGCCCGACAGCCAGCCGCGCACCGCCTGCAGCTCGTCCTTGTCGAAGTCGTCGCCTTCCCAGCCCAGGCCCCGGGTTCCCATGATCTCCAGGGTCAGCTCGGCCCGCTCCTGACCGATCCAGGTGCCGGAGTTCTTCATCACCGAGGTGGTGGCGCTGGGGTTCAGGTTGCCGCGGGCTTCGGCCTGGGCGCGCTGCAGCGTCAGGGTGTGGGCCTTGGCGTTGATCATGTGGCCGGCGATGCGGGTGCGCAGGTCGCTGTCGGCGATCCGGCCCTTCTCGTCCGTACCGATGTATTTCTTGGCCAGGTCGGGGATGGAGGCGCCGCCGCCCATCATCCGCGAGCCGCCCTGGCCCGACCGCTCATGCTGCAGCAGGCGCTTGCCCACCGTCCAGCCGCCGTTGAGCGGCCCGACCAGGTCTTCCTTCTTGGCCACCGCGTCGGTGAAGAAGGTCTCGCAGAACGGCGAGGAGCCGGCGATCAGCTTGATCGGGCGGGTCTCGACGCCGGGTTGGTGCATGTCGATCAGCACGAAGCTGATGCCCTCATGCTTCTTGGCCGTGGGGTCGGTGCGCACCAGGCAGAAGCACCAGTCGGCGTACTGGGCGCCGCTGGTCCAGATCTTCTGGCCGTTGATCAGGAAGTGGTCGCCCTTGTCCTCGGCCTTGGTCTGCAGCGAGGCCAGGTCCGACCCGGCGCCGGGCTCCGAATAGCCCTGGCACCAGCGCAGCTCGCCCTTCACGATCGGCGGGATGTGGCGCGCCTTCTGGGCGTCGGTGCCGTATTCCAGCAGGGTCGGGCCGAACATGCTGGTCCCCATGCCGACGATGGGGTTGTAGGCGCCGATCTTGTCCATCTCCTGGGCCAGGATGCGGGCTTGCTGCGGGGGCAGGCCGCCGCCGCCGTATTCGGCCGGCCAGGTCGGCGCGCCCCAGCCCTTGGCCCCCATGCGCTCCTTCCACAGCGCCCGGTCGCCGGTAGGCTTTTCCGGGGTCAACACGGACTCCGCCGCCTCGGGGTCGTTTCGCAGGCTGTGCGGAAAATTCGCTTCCAGCCACGCGCGCGCATCGGCGCGGAAATGTTCCAATTCGCTTCCAAAATCAGCCACTTAAATCTCTCCCTGGTGCAAATTCTTAAGGCTGGGCGTCCTGCCGCGATGAGCGGGCGCCTCGTTGTTTTACTTGGGGTCTGGCAAGCCTAGCACACGCTTGGAGACCACGTTCAGATTCACTTCCGAGGTGCCGCCCTCAATGGAATTGGCCTTGGCGCGCAGCCAGGAGCGCACCGTCGCCAGCTCATCCTTGTCGAAGCCTTCGCCTTCCCAGCCCAGGCCCCGGTGGCCCATGGCCTCGACCATCAGCTCGGTGCGGTCCTGGGCGATCTTGGCCCCGGCGTACTTCATGATCGAGGTGGCGGCGCTGGGCCCCTGGTTGGACTTCGCCTCCAGGGCGGCGCGGCGGACGGTGAGCTGGAAGGCCTGGTTCTCCATGCGGTGGTCGATGATCCGCCGGCGCAGGTCGGCGTCGGCCAGGCGGCCGTCCTCGTCCAGGCCGACATAGGCCCTGGCCATCTGGTCCACGGTCGCCGGAGCCGCGGCCGAGCCGATCCCGCCGGCGCCCAGGGTAGTGGAGATGTTGTCGCGCTCGAACTGCAGCAGGCGCTTGGCGATGGTCCAGCCGCCGTTGAGCGGCCCCATCAGGTTCTCCTTGGGGACCTTCACATCGGTGAAGAAGGTCTCGCAGAAGGGGCTCGTGCCGTTGATCAACAGGATCGGCCGGGTTTCGACGCCGCGGGTGTGCATGTCGATCAGCACGAAGGAAATCCCCTCGTGTTTCTTGGCTTTCGGATCGGTGCGGACCAGGCAGAAGCACCAGTCGGCCAGGTTGGCGCCGCTGGTCCAGATCTTCTGGCCGTTGACCAGCCAGTGGTCGCCCTTGTCCTCGCACTTGGTCTGCAGCGAGGCCAGGTCCGAGCCCGAGCCCGGTTCGGAATAGCCTTGGCACCAGCGCAGCTCACCGCGGACGATCGGCGGGATGTGGCGCTGCTTCTGCTCTTCCGTGCCGACCTCCAGCAGGGTGGGGCCGAACATCATCACCCCCATGCCGCCGATGGGGTTGCGCGCGCCGACCTTGGCCATCTCCTCGGCCAGGATGCGGGCGTCGGCGCGGGAGAGGCCGCCGCCGCCGTATTCGGTCGGCCAGGTGGGCGTGCCCCAGCCCTTGGCGCCCATCCGCTCGCGCCACAGCCTGGCCTCGGGGCTCTCGCGCCCGCCCATGGCGGCCGCCAGCTGCGCGGCCGGGTCGGCCTTCAGCGCCTGGGGGAAGTTCTCTTCAAGCCAAGACTTCGCCGTGGCCCGAAAGGCCTCGGCGTCGCCGCCAAAATCCGCCATGACAATCCGCTCCGGAAATCAAAAATCTGGAAAACGAAAAACCTTACGTCCGCGCCGAAATTGCGCGCAAGAGCAACGACTTGAGGTCAACCAACTTACTGCGGGCCGATCACTTCGGATCGGGCAATCCGAGCACCCGCTTGGAAACTACGTTCAGGTTGACCTCCGAAGTGCCGCCCTCGATTGAGTTGCCCTTCGAGCGCAGCCAGCCGTGCGTGGCGGTGAGTTCCGTGGGGCTGAAACCCTGGCCCTCCCAGCCCAGGCCCTGGGCGCCCATGGCCTCCATCATCAGTTCCGAGCGCTCCTGCGCCAGGGACGCGGCGGCGTATTTGATGATCGAGGTGGCGGCGCTGGGGCCGTTGCTGGCCCGCGACTCCGCGGCCACCCGGGCCAGGGTCAGGTAGAAGGACTGAAAGTCCATCTTGTTCTTGGTGATGCGGCCGCGCAGGTCCGCGTCCTCCAGGGCGCCGGTCTCGTCGACGCCGATATAGCTCTTGGCGATCTGGCCCAGGTCCCCGGCGGAGCCCCCGGCGCCGCCGCCACTGCCAAAGCCGCCGGAGATGTTCTGGCGCTCATACTGCAGCAGCCGCTTGGCGATCTCCCAGCCGCCGTTCAGCTGGCCGACCATGTTCTGCTTGGGAATCTTCACGTCGGTGAAGAAGGTCTCGCAGAACGGGCTCTCGCCGCTGATCAGCTTGATCGGGCGGGTCTCGACCCCCGGCGTGGTCATGTCGATCAGCACGAAGGATATCCCCTCGTGCTTCTTGGTGGTGTCGGTGCGCACCAGGCAGAAGCACCAGTCGGCCTTGTTGGCGTAGCTGGTCCAGATCTTCTGGCCGTTGATCAGCCAGTGGTCGCCCTTGTCCTCGCAGCGGGTGGCCAGGCTCGCCAGGTCCGACCCGGCGCCCGGCTCCGAATAGCCCTGGCACCAGCGGATCTCGCCGCGGGTGATCGACGGCAGGTGCTCGGCCTTCTGGGCGTCATTGCCATATTCCAGCAGCACCGGGCCCAGCATCCAGACGCCGAACGAGGCCAGGGGCTGGCGGTACTGGCCGCGGGAAAGCTCCTGTTCGACGATCCGCGCCTGTTCGGAGGTCAGCCCGCCGCCGCCGTATTGGGTCGGCCAGGCGGGGGCGGTCAGGCCCTTCTCGGCCGCCGTGCGCAGCCACTGGATCTGTGGGTCGTCGCTGCCGGCGAAGGCGCGGCCGCCCCAGATCGCTTCGGGGTCGGTCCTGGCCTTGGCGTCCTTGAGCGGGGCGGGATAGTTGGCCTCCAGCCAGGCGCGCAACTCGGCGCGGAAGGTATCCAGGTCACCGGCGCCGAAATCGGCCATGGCAGGGTCCTCCAAACACCCGTTCGAATTTTCCCGGCACCTTAGCGCCAAGCACAGTCCGGGCAAGGGCGAAGGCGAGGGGTTTTGGCGCCGCGCTAAGGGTCCTGGACCACCTGGACGCGACGCGGCGTCGTAAGTTGGACTTAAAGGCGGTATAGAAGGCGATGATTTCCCCAAAGGTGACTCCCGAAGGAGCCCGATGCGCTGGCTGAGTGAGTTCCGCCCGGCCATCCTGGCCGGCGCCCCCACATCCCTGGCGCTTCTGACCGCGGCCGCCGGCGTGATGCTGCTGGCCTCCAGCGCCACGCCCTCCGACCCCATGCGCTTCCTGTGGCTGGCCCAGTGGGCGCCCCTGGTGCTGATCGAGATCAGCCACTTCCTGTCCAGCATCCTGGGCCTGGTGCTGGTGCTGCTGGCGTTCGGCCTGTCGCGCCGGCTGGACGGGGCCTGGGTGGTCACCGCCGTGGTGCTGCCGCTGGCCGCCGCCCTGGCCCTGTTCAAGGGCTTCAACTGGGAAGAGTCGGTGGCGCTGCTGGCCATCCAGGGCCTGCTGCTGCCCTGTCACGCCGCCTTCCCGCGCACCGCGGCGCTCAGCCGTATGGAGATCACCCCCGGCTGGCTGCTGTCCAGCGTGGCCGCCGTCGTCGGGGCCGGGCTGGTGGGCTACTGGTCGTTCAAGCACGCCGACTATGCCAACGTCTCCTGGGTGCGGATGATGGCGGACGCCGACGCCGAGCGGGCCATCCGCGCCTTCGCCGGGGCGGCGATCCTGCTGCTGGTCGTGGGCATCTGGCGGCTGCTGGCCACCCCCGCCACGCCCCGGGTGGTGGGCGACCACGATCCGGACTTCTCCCGCGTGCGGGCCATACTGGCCAGCGCCGACTGCGCCGAGCCGGCCTCGAACCTAGCCCTGCTGGGCGACAAGCGGTTCATTTTCTCCGAGAGCGGCCATAGCTTCCTGATGTTCGGCGTCCGCGGCCGCTCCTGGATCGCGCTCGGCTCGCCGGTTGGGCGCCGCGACGAGCGGCTGGAGCTGCTGTGGCGCTTCCGCGAACTGGCCGACGCCCACGCCGCCCGGCCGGGTATCTACGGCGTTGGCCCCGAGGACCTGCCCGACCTGGTGGAGCTGGGCTTCTCGATCCAGAAGACCGGCGAGTCCGCCGCCGTGCCGCTGGACAGCTTTTCCCTGGAAGGCCGTCGCCGCGAGACCCTGCGCCGCAACTGGCGCAAGACCGGGGAGGGCGGGGCGGCGTTCGAGGTCGTCCAGGCCGGCCTGACGCCCGAGTTGATGGCGCGGCTGCAGTGCATCTCCGACCAGTGGCTGGGCCATCACGCCGGCGGCGAGAAGAGCTTTTCCATGGGGGGCTTCACGCCGGCCTATGTGGCCGAGTTCCCCGTCGCCGTGGTGCGGTCCGAGGGCAGGATCGTCGCCTTCGCCACCCTGTGGCTAGCTCACAAGCGCGCCAGCTTCTCCATGGACCTGATGCGCTATTCCGACGACGCGCCCAAGAACGTCATGGACTTCCTGTTCGTCGAGCTTCTGCAGTGGGGCCGTGAGCAGGGGTTCGAGGCCTTCGAGTTCGGCATGGCGCCCCTGGCCGGCCTCGAAGACCGGCCGCTGGCGCCGATCATGTCCCGCGTCGGCAACCTGCTCTTCGAGCGCGGCGAGGAGATCTACAATTTCCGCGGCGTGCGCCGCTACAAGGACAAATACGACCCGGTCTGGCAGCCCCGCTACCTGGCCGCGCCGCACAAGTGGGCCATCCCGATCCTGCTGGCGGACGTGGGCCTGCTCTCCAGCGGCGGCATGGTCGGCCTGACCCGCCGCTCCCCGAAGACCGCCGACCGCCCCGCCGAGGCGCCGAAGGTGGCGGCTTAAAACCCCGCCACCCCGGCCGAAGCGCAGCGAAGAGCCGGGGCCGGCCACGCCGTTCAAAGCCGACCTCCAGCGAGGAGCTGGCTTGGCCGGCCCCGGATCGGCGCCGCTGGCGCGGCTTGTCCGGGGTGACGGGGTGTGGACCGAGCGAGGTCAATCTCGGCTCCACCGCGCCCCCGGAATCGGTTTTCATCTGCCCCGACCCCCAAATCGAACCCGCGATTACAGGCCCAACGAAGTTTTCGCGGCGTCTGGACCCCGTCGATGCTGTGGCGCGACGACGCACGGCGACCTTGTCACTCGGAGTTGTAAGCAGCCTTCCGCCGCCCCGCGCCGCCCGGCCCCGGCTCAGGAACCCTTGAAGATGCCCACCAGGTGGGCCGCCAGCATCACCGCCAGGGTGAAGCTGAACAGCATCAGAATCCGGTACGGCACAAGGCGTGGCGCGCTCATCAGCTTGATCGGCCGCGCCCCGAGCCAGGCGAACAGCACGGTGACCGCCAGGGCTGCGGCGGCCAGGCCGGCGGTCAGTCCAAACCCCATGCCGTTAACGGCTCCCAGCCTCTTGGTAAGACATCGTTAACCGTACTGATCCGAAAAAAGAGTGTCTCCGCAAGGGTCGCCGTAGCCAGAACGGGTTCTCGTGGCAACGCTATATTTAGCGCCTCCGCCGCGTTTACACACAAGGGCTCGGTCGATACCGTCGACGGAGGGGTATGCGGAGCGATTCGGATGAGCGCGGGGGCGCCCAAACACCACAAGGGTCTGGACTCGAGGTCACGGGAGGTCGCCGCTGACCTCGCGCGGCAGTCGGGCATGTCCTTGAGTGAATGGGTCGACCGTCTGCTGGCCGATGACGGACCGGAGGACGCCATCTCTCAAGATTATTTCGCCCCCGCCGCGGGCGACGCCGCCTATCTGGAAACGCCCCGCGGCGACCGCGCCGCCCCGTCCCGGATCGAGGTTCCCGAGCATCCCGCCGACGAGGTCAGCCGCGTGGCCCAGGCGCTGGATCGCCTGTCACAACGCATCGAGGCCGCCGAGCGCCGCTCCACCCTGGCCATCAGCGGCGTCGACCAGACGGTCCGCGGCGTGCTCTCCCGGCTGGAGACCACCGAGCGCGAACAGACCGCCGTGGCCGCTCGTTTCGAGGGCGCCGTTCAGGAGGTCCAGTCCGAACAGGCCCGCGTCGCTGATCGCATGCGCCGCATCGAAGCCGAGGCCAACGGGCCACGCTCCGCCGAGGCCCTCCGCTCGCTGGAAGGCGCCCTGGGCAAGGTCGCCAGCCATCTCTACGATGGTGAAAGCCGCACCCGCGACGCCCTGGCCGAGATGCGCTCGCGGGTGGACCGCTTCGAAAACGACCGCGGCGAGAGCGTCGTCGAGGCGGTGGTAAGCCGCCTGGGCCAGCGTCTGGAGCAAGCCGAGGCCAAGACCTCCGGCGCGCTCACCGATCTGCGCGCCTCCTTCGCCGCCCTCGACGGCCGTCTGAACTCGGTCGAAGGCGGTGGGACCGCCGGCAACCAGATCGACGCCCGCCTTGAGACCCTGGCCGCCAACCTCACCAGCCGTGTCGACGCCGCCCGGGCGGAAATGGCCGAACGGCTGAAGATCTCCGCCGACACCCGTTTCGACCGCATGGACCGCACGCTTTCGGAAATGTCCGAACATGTGCGCGCCGCCGAACAGCGCTCGGCCCAGGCCATCGAGAAGATGGGCCGCGAAGTCATTGACATGGCTGAGAACCTGAGCCGTCGCGTGAATGTCGTCGAGCATCGCAGCGCTGACGCCATCGAGCAGGTCGGCGGGGAGGTGGCGCGGATCGCCCAGGCCATGGAGACCAAGCTTGGCCGGGCCGACACCGTTCAGGCCCAGGCCCTGGAAAAGCTCGGCGTGGAGATCGCCCGTATCTCAGAACGCCTGGCCGAACGCATCTCCAATTCAGAGCGCCGCTCCGCCCAGGCCATCGACGACGTCGGCGAGCAGGTGGCCCGGGTCACCGAGCGCATCAGCCAGCGCCACGAACGCACCAGCGGTGAACTGGCCGACCGTATCCGCCAGAGCGAAGAACGCACCGCCAAGCTGCTGGAAGAGGCCCGCGAGAAGCTTGAGAAGCTGTCCGCCGACACCCAGCGCCGGCTTCCCGACCGCCGCAACGCCTTCGACGCCGACGAGGGACTGTTCGTCGAGGAGGACTTCCCCTCTTTCCAGCCCCCGCCCCCCGCTGAGGTGGCCTATGCGGCGCCCGCCTATCGCCAGGTGGTGAGCAGCCCGGTCGCCTATGGCCCGGTCGTCCAAGCCCCAGTCGTCCAAGCCCCTGTCGTCCAAGCTCCAGTCGACGCCGCCGCCGCGGTCGTCCAGGCCTGGGAGGCCGAGCCGGCCGCCTTCAGCGAAGAAGACTTCGTCGCCGCCGACGCCTTCCCGGCCGAGGCTTACGCCCCCGACGCCGGCTCCCCCGACGTCTACCCCGCCGAGCCGCTGGCCGAGGCCGTCGCCGAGGAGTCCGCGCCGGGCCCCGTCGGTGATCTGCTGGCCGCCGCCGCCCGCGACCTCGACGCCGAGCCGGTCCACGCCGAACCTATCGACGCCGGGCCGCTGGCGCCCTTCGACTTCGAGGAAGACGAGCAGACCGCCGCCGCGCTGGAGCTCGATGCGATCTTCGAAGAGGAAGCGCTCTTCGATGAGGACGAGGCCGCCATCGCCGCGCCGCAGACCGAGGCGCTCTTCGAGGAGCCTCTGCTGCAGTCCGCTGAAGCGCCTGACGCCCCGGCCCTGGAATCCGAGCTTTTCGGCGCAGCCGCCGCTGAGCCCGTCGCCGACTCCACCGTCGAGGCTGCGCATGAGGCGCTCTTCGACGAGCCCTCGCTGGCCATCCCGGAGATGCCCGCTCCCGAGACTCCCACTCCGGAGGCGCCCATTCCCGAGCCGACCGCCGCGGCGCCGTTCGCGGTTGCCGAACCGGTGGTGCTCACCACCCGTG
>DASVMY010000247.1:0-3287 GCA_036384135.1 Caulobacteraceae bacterium
CTTCGCCGGGCGGACGGTGAGCGGGCGGTTCACGGCCTTCACCCCCGGCAGGCTGGACCTGGCGATGGTGACCCTGGCGCACGACCTGAAGACCGGCGTCGGTCACGCCGACATTGAGGCCCAGGCCCTGGTCTTCACCAAGAACGGCCTGCAGCCGGCCATCCTGACCCCCTTGGCCGCCTTCGCCCGCGACGCGGAGGGCCGGGTCAGCTTCACGGGCCGCTTCGACTGGACCGACCAGGGCTTCACCAGCAGCGGCGTGGTCGGCGCCAACGGCCTGACCTTCAAGAGCCCGCTGGGAACCGTCCAGGCGATCGAGGGGCAGATCCGCCTCACCAGCCTGGCGCCCCTGGTCAGCGCCCCGGACCAGTCGCTCACCGTCCATCGCATCGACGCGGTTGCCGCCGTCGACGGCGTCAAGGCCACCTTCGACTTCAACGGCCAGGGCCTGACCCTGGACACCGCCGAGGCCAGCGCCGCCAAGGGCCGCATCCATCTGGAGCCGATGCAGGTCCCCTTCGGCGGCGACGGGACGATCCAGGGCGCCCTGGTGCTGGACCACGTGGACCTGGGCGACCTGGTCGCCGGCTCCAGCCTGGCCGACAGCGTCAAGGTGCAGATAGTGGTCGTGGGGCGCCTGCCCTTCGAGATCGGTCCCGGCGGCTTCCACTTCCTGCAGGGGCACATCTCCGCCGTGCGGCCCGGCCGCATCTCCATCTCCCGCAAGGCCCTGACCGGCCTGAAGATGGGCGGCGGCGAGGCCTCGTCCTCCGGCCCAGCGGTGAACGCGGTGCAGGACCTGGCCTATGAGGCCCTCGAGAACCTGTCCTTCGAAACCCTGGAAGCCGACGTCGCCAGCCGGCCGGCCGGGCGCCTGGGCATGATCTTCGCCATCAAGGGCCACTACGACCCACCGACCAAACAGCAGGACACTTTCAAGCTGTCGGAACTTCTGAACGGCGCGGCCTTCCAGAAGAAGATCCCCCTGCCCTCCGACACCCCGATCAACCTGAACCTCGACACCTCGCTGAATTTCGATGAACTGGTCACGGCGCTGACCAATATCTGGAAGCACGACACCGCGGCGTCTCGCGATTCAGGGGCGCGCGGTTCAGTTCCCGTTCAGTGACGCCATCGCTAGACTGCCCTCGAACAAGGACTTCCACCGCCCATGAACAGCCCCCTCATGAACCGCCGATCCCCGCTCCTCGCCGCCGGCCTGCTGTCCCTGGGCCTCGTTTCCTTGGCCGCCTGCGCGCCGACGATCCACGTCAAGATCGACCCGATCACCATCAACGCCAAGCTGGACGCGGATGTGCGCATCCGTCTGGACAAGGAAGTCCAGACCCTGATCCAGCAAAACCCGAACCTCTTCTAGGAAACGCCGCCATGTCGATGCGCAATACCCTTCTGGCGATCGCCGCCGCCGGCCTGACCCTGGGCGCGGCCCTGCCCGCCGGCACGGCCCTGGCCCAGGGCGGGGGCGATATCGCCGCCGCCAAGTCCGTGGTCGATGCGGCCAAGGCCAGGGGGATCGTCGGAGAACAGGGGGACGGCCTGCTGGGCTTCGTCTCGGCCTCCTCCGACACCCAGCTCAAGGCCGCCGTGGCGACCATCAACGCCGGCCGCACCGAGGCCTACCAGAGCATTGCCGCCAAGACCGGCGTCTCGGAGCTGAACGCCGCCCAGGCCGCCGCGGCCCAGGTCCTCAGCCGTCTGCCCTCCGGCTACTACTACCGCCCCCTGGACGGCGGCTGGACGCGGAAGTAGGAGAATCTAGCCGCCGCGCGCCACGAACCAGCCGTTCTTGAAGCCGTCGCAGGCCTTGCCGTAGAGGAACGGCTGGCCGTCGTGGGTCAGCATGGCGCCGCCGGCGGCCTCGAGGATCGCCTGGCCGGCCGCTACGTCCCACTCCATGGTCGCGCCATGGCGGGGGTAGATGTCGGCGGCGCCCTCGGCGATGCGGCACAGCTTGATGGAGGAATCCATCGGCTCGCGCAGGTCGAAGCCGTATTCCGCCGCCAGCTTGTCGGCGGTCTCTTCCCTCATGGTGTGGCTGATCAGGGCCACGGCCGCGCCCTTGGGCCAGGGCCGCACCCGCACCGGGGTCGTCGCCACTTCGTCGAAGCCGCGCTTGAAAGCCTTGCCCCCCCGGGTGAACCACAGCTCGCCGCTGGGCGGGGCCGCGATGGCGCCGGCCACGGCGCGGCCGTGCTCCACCAGGGCGATGTTGACCGTGAAGTTGGGGTCGCCGCGCACGAAGGCCTTGGTCCCATCCAGGGGGTCGACCAGGAAGAACCGTTCGCCGATGGTGTCCGGCGTGCCGAACTCGCTGGCGTCCTCCTCGGAGATCACCGGGATGCCCGGGAACTGTTCGGACAGGCGCTTGAGGATCAGGGCCTCACCCTGCCGATCCGCCTCGGTGACCGGGCTTTCGTCGGCCTTCGAATGCACGGTCAGGCCCGATTTCCACAGCGGCAGGATCAGCCGTGCGGCCTCCACCACGATTGCGGCCAGGGCGTCGCCAACATCGGTGCTCATGCGTCGGGCCTCGGATCGGCGCTGACCAGGGTCAGGTGGACGATGTCGGCGTCGATCACGTGTTTGCCGGCGTTCTCGAAGTTCACCGTCACCTTGTGGCCGACCACCGATTGGACCTGGCCGTCGCCCCAGTCGGCGCGGTCGGGATGGCGTACGATGACGCCTGGTTCTAAGAAGGAATTCATCGGCGCCTTCTTACGGGGCGCCCACCGTTTGCCAAAGCCCCAAATCAGGTGAAGGTCGCCGCCGATGACCGACGCTGCCCACAGTTTCCCCGACCCCGCCGATCCCGCGGCCCCGCTCGCTGCTCCCGCTGTTGGCGCCGAGGAGTTGGCGGCCAAGCTGGCGGCGCGCCTCTGTCACGACTTCATGAGCCCGGCCAGCGGCATCGTCTCGGGCCTGGACCTGCTGGAGGACCCCAGCGCCAAGGACATGCGCGACGAGGCCATGGACCTGATCGCCAGCTCGGCGCGCAAGCTGGTGGACACCCTGACCTTCGCCCGCGTGGCCTTCGGCGCCTACGCCAGCGCCGAGGCCTTCGACGCCCGCGAGCTTGAGGGCCTGGCGCGGGGCGTCTTCGCCCACGTCCGCCCCGAGCTGGAGTGGGCAGTGGAGACGCCGCAGCTGCCCAAGACCGCCGCGCGGGCCCTGCTGAACCTGGCCCAGATCGCCGCCGGCGCCCTGGCCACCGGCGGCATGGCGCGGGTTTCGACCACCCTGCAGGACGGCCTGCTGACCGTGCTGGT
>DASVMY010000248.1:0-15441 GCA_036384135.1 Caulobacteraceae bacterium
CGTCATGCGCGGCGAGGAGACCCAGGTGCTGGGCTGGCTGGCTGGCGATCCGGCGCGGCGCCGGGGCTGGCGGGTGCTCTGCCTGCCCGGCACCCACGCCAAATGGGTGGCGGTGGCCGACGGCAAGATCGCGCGCTTCATCACCGCCATGACCGGCGAGCTCTTCGCCCTGCTCAAGACCCACAGCGTCCTGCGCTCGCCCCCGACCGAGGGGGAATTGGCGGGCGAGGATATGACGGCGTTCAGTATTGGCGTCATGGCGGCCGGCGACGGCTCAGCCCTGGCCAGCCGGCTGTTCAGCGCCCGTGGCCGTTTCCTTGCCGGCGAACTGGCCGCGGGGGGCGTCGAATCCTACCTGTCGGGCCTACTGATCGGGGCGGAGATCGGGGCCCTTTGGGAGAAGGTGCGCGGAGAGGGCGATAGCGTGGACATCATCGGCGATGCGGCCCTGGCGCGGCTCTATGCTCACGCGCTGAAACTGCGGAAGATCACCGCCCGCGTGACCGATGGCGAGGCCGCGGCCCTTGAGGGCCTGAAGGCGATTTGGTGGGAGGCGGCGTGACCCTGGACGGGCTAATACGGCGACAGTTTACTTTTTAGCGAAGCTAAGAAAGTAAACTGTCGCCGTATTAGCCCGCCCCCGGGGGCGCCGCGGCTAGGCCGCTTCGCGCTCTTCGGCCGGGATGATGTGGTCCAGGCGCAGCAGGCTGACGATGCCGTGGTCGGTGGTCATCACGCCGGCGACGAACTCGTTGACCTCCGGCGCGCCGACGTCCGGCGGCGGCTGCAGCATCCCGTCGGTGAGCTGCAGGATATCGCACACCGCGTCCACCAGCAGGCCGACCTGCCGCGCGCCGATCTGCACCACGATCACCACGCTTGAGCGGTCGGCCCCGGTGACGCCGAGGCCCAGCCGGGCGCCCAGGTCCACCACCGGCAGGATCGAGCCGCGCAGGTTGATCATGCCCAGGAAATGGCTGGGGGCGTTGGGCAGGGGGGTCGAGGCGGTCCAGCCGCGGATTTCGCGCACGGACATGATGTCGATGGCGAACTGCTGCTCGCCGATGGCGACGGTGACCAGTTCGGCGCCGGCCGAGGGAAGGGTAGTGGGCGTCATGGGCGAAGCTCCTTCCGGCCAGCGCCGGCTTCTCCGATTTCTCCGCCACAGTGACGCTCGGAATTCCTCTATTTCGTTAATGGGATCGGGTCCTGGCGTCCGTTCAGGATCGCGGTCAGGCCACCAGGCCGTCGTCGCGCAGGCGGCCGATTTCCTTGTCCGCCAGGCCCAGGACCTCCGCCAGGACCTCGTC
Organism: Caulobacteraceae bacterium; assembly: GCA_036384135.1. Classification (GTDB taxonomy): domain Bacteria; phylum Pseudomonadota; class Alphaproteobacteria; order Caulobacterales; family Caulobacteraceae; genus Acaudatibacter. The sequence continues at coordinate 1,311 of DASVMY010000248.1, forward strand.
GGTGTGCTGGCCAAGGCGTGGGGCGGGGGTGGGCGCGGCGCGGTCCTGTCCGGGCAGGCTGGCGGCGGCGCCGGGGGCTGGATAGGCGTGGCCGCTGGGGTGGGCGATGGTGGCGAACAGGGGGGAGTCGGGGGGTAGGATGTGGGGGTCTTGCAGGGCCTGGAGGGTGGTTCGGTAGGGCGCCCAGCAGACGCCCAGGCGGTCGAAGTGGGGGGCCAGGGTGTCGCTTGTGCGGGCGGCCAGGGCCGCTTCGATCAGGGGCGTGAGGCGATCGCGGTGTTTGAACCGCTCGCCCTCGTCGGCGCCGAAGCGGACCCCCACGTCCCGTTCCAGGGCCGCGACCGCCTCCGTCAGGCCCAGGACCTCCAGCAGCCCCGACCATTGGCGCCGCGTGATGGCGGCGATCATGATCCGCTCGCCGTCGGCCAGGCGGAAGTCGCGGCCATAGGCCCCGAAGAGGTCGTTGCCATAGCGCGGCCGGTCGGCGCCGCCCACCAGCACCTCGGCGATCTGGCCGATGTGGCCGAGGCAGGCCAGGGCGACGTCGGCCAGGGGCAGGCGGATCTCCTGACCCTCGCCGGTGGCCCGCCTGCGGCGTTCCGCCGCGAGCAAGGCGAAGGCGGCGTAGGCGCCGGTCATCAGGTCCCAGGCCGGCAGGACGTGGTTCACCGGCTCGTCGGCGGGCAGGCTGGCCGGGCCGGTCATCAGGGGCACGCCCAGGGCGGCGTTGACGGTGTAGTCCACCGCCGTGCGGCCGTCCGCCCAGCCCATCACCCGAAGCGAGATCAGGTCCGGCCGAAGCACGGCCAGGCGGTCGTGGCCCAGGAACCCGTCCACCGGATAGTTGGTCAGAAAGAGGCCGCCATCGTCGCCAGGCGCGGCGGCCAGGCGCTGGGCCAGTTCCCGTCCCTCGGGTCGCGACAGGTCGAGGGCGATGGACTTCTTGCCCTTGTTGAGACCTTCCCAGTAGAGGCTGCCGCCGCCGGGAGAGAGGGGCCAGCGACCATAGTCGGGGCCGCCGCCGATGGGATCGAAGCGGATCACCTCGGCGCCCATCTGCAGCAGGTGCAGGCCGCAGCTGGGGGCGGCGATGAAGGACGCCCCCTCGACAACCCGCAGGCCCTTCAGCAGGTCATAGGACATCGGCGGCTTCCAGGGTGGCGGTGAACGAGGGCTGGCCGTCGGGGCCGGCGATCCACAGCTCCGCGCCCTCGGGCCGATCGTTGAGGCACAGGGTGAAGGGGGCGATGTCGAAGATCGGGCGCCGGGCCCGGAAGGCGAAGCGGCGGACCCGCGCCCCTCGCCGATGGCGCAGGAAGTGGTCCATGAGCAGGGTGGCCAGGTAGGGGCCATGCACCACCAGGCCGGGATACCCCTCTTCGTCGCGGCAGTAGTCGCGATCATAGTGGATGCGGTGGGCGTTGAAGGTCAGAGCCGAGAAGCGGAACAGCTGGGTGGGGTCGGCCCGCAGGGTCCGGGCGTGGCCGCAGGCGGGCGTCGGCGCAGGGGGGCCAGGAGCGGGGGTCGGCGCTGTGGGCGCCTCGCGATAGACGATGTCGTGCTCCTCGCTGACGGCCAACTCACCGTCAGCGTGGATGGCATGGCGGACGGTGACGAACAACATCGCCCCACTCGCCCCGGTCTTCTCGCTGACGTCGGCGATCTGCGAGTGGCGCTCCAAGGCAGCCCCACGGTGAATGGATCTGTGGAACTCGAGCCGGCTGCCGGCCCACATCCGCCTGGGCAGGGGTGTCGGGGGCAGGAAGTCACCGCGGAACGGGTGGCCATCCTCGCTGATCTGCGACTGGCGGGCGTGAGGCAGGAAATAGAGCCAGTGACCCAGCGGCGGCGCCGCGCCGGCCGGCCAGGGCGGGGTCTCGTGGTCGAGCAGGGCGGCCAGGCCGTCCAGAGGCGCCTGCGTCGCCACGTCCACCGCGCTTTCGGTGCGGCCGATCCAAGTCTTGAGGTCGGGGGCGTCCATGGTCGGTCTCCACGCGCTTTAGGCGCCGGATGGTTTAGCCCCCGGCAGGCGGCGGCTGAAAGGGGCTCAGTGATCCCGGCGGTCGAATGCCGGTCGCGCTTTACATGATCGCGGTTTAGGAAGGCCCGCCACGGAAGAGAACAGGGACCGTCCATGACGCGCGTGCTGATCTACGAACCGACCTATCGCCGGCTGGAGGCAAAGTTCGCCGCCCTGGGCGTAACTTTCGACCCGGTGCTGGTCAACGACGCCGGCGAGATCACTGTGACCGGCCAGGCCAGCACCGCCGAGGAGGCCCATCCGGAGGCGGTCTGGGCCAACCACGAGGTGTTCGTCAGTCCCGCCGTGCGGCCCTTCATGGTCACCATGCTGAAGTCGCCGGCCCTGAAGTGGGTGCAGAGCGCCGCCGCCGGCTTCGACAACCCGGTCTTCGGCCAGATCATCCAGAAGGGCGCCAAGCTCAGCACCAGCCACGGCCAGGCGCTGGGGATGGCGGAGTACGTTCTGGCGGGCGTCATCGACCATTTCCAGCATGGCCCGGAGCGGCGAGCGGCGCAGGCGGAGAAGGCCTGGCGGCGGCTGGCTTTCCGCGAGATTCTGGACTCCGAATGGCTGGTCATCGGCTTTGGCGCCATCGGCCAGGCGGTGGCCCAGCGCGCCAAGGGCTTCGGCGCCAGGATAACCGGCGTGCGCCGTAACCAGGCGCCGCACGACCTTGCCGACAACATCGCGCCGATGTCGGCCATCCCGGACCTGCTGCCCCACGCCGACGTGGTGGTGTTGTGCACGCCCTTGACTGTCGAAACACGGCATCTGGTCGATGCGGCCTTCCTCAGCGCCATGAAGCCCGGCTCAGTGATCGTCAACGTCGGCCGTGGCGGCCTGGTGGATGAGCCCGCCCTGCTGGCGGCGCTGGACGCTGGAAAGCCAGAGCATGCGGTGCTGGACGTGTTCGAAACCGAGCCGCTGCCGGAAGACAGCCCGTTCTGGAACCACCCGCGCGTGGCCCTGACGCCGCACGCGTCGGGCATCACCAGTGGTCAGTGGACCCGCAACGAGACCCTGTTCCTGGACAATCTGAAGCGATACCTGGCCGGCGAGCCGTTGCTGAACGTCGCCGATCCGAAGGACGTGCTGGCGGGGTAGGGTGGGTTACCAGGTCCTGAGCCGAGGAGGCCGGATGGGGCTCAACCCCTTCCCCCTTGCGGGGAAGGGGCAGGGGATGGGGGTGAAGCGCCGACGGTTGTCAGTCGGGGAGCATCCCGGCGGGATACTCTCGGAGGTTCGCGCGGACACCCCCACCCCAACCCCTCCCCGCAGGGGGGAGGGGCTCGAGTTGGACGTCTGTGTTCAGGGACGTCCGGGAGAAATCTACCGCGCGAACAGCAGGATGATTTCGTAGAGGCACCAGACCCAGGCGGCCGCCCCGGCAGCGATCAGGGCGGTCTCCAGCGTGGTTCGATGGCGCTTGGGCGCAGCGGGCGCCTCACCCCTGGGCGCATCACGACCAAGGGCGGGGTATTCGGACCGCATGAACTGATGTGTCGCCATAGAAGCGTCTGTCTCATTTTGGTGCGACGGCGGGGGTTCTGACCTCTTCCAGGCAAGGGCCGGGCCAGTGGATTGCCCGGCCCGCCGGCTCCGCCTAGAGACAAGGCCATCCCCGGGCCACCCCTGGGCCACCCCTGGATTCCGACTGAGAGACGCCCATGCAGACTCGCGCCCTTGGACCCTTCACCGTCTCGGCCATTGGGCTGGGCTGCATGAGCCTGTCGCACGCCTATGGGTCGCCGCCGACGCGGGACGTGGCCGAGCAGGTGCTGCTGGGGGCGCTGGACGCGGGCTACACCTTCTTCGACACGGCGGCGCTCTACGGTTTTGGCGCCAACGAGACCCTGTTGGGTGAGGTGCTGGGCGACAAGCGCGACCGCTTCACCCTGGCCAGCAAGTGCGGAATCTTCCGCAACGCCGATGGCCAGCGCGAGATCAACGGCCGCGCCGATACCCTGCGCATCACGCTCGAGGAGAGCCTGACGCGGCTGAAGACCGACTGCATCGACCTTTACTATCTGCACCGCTGGGATAAGCGCGTGCCGATCGAGGAGAGCGTCGGCGCCCTGTCGGAGTTCGTGAAGGAAGGAAAGATCCGCGCCATCGGCCTGTCGGAGGTCTCCGCCAACACCCTACGCCGCGCTCACGCGGTTCACCCGGTGACCGCCCTACAGAGTGAATACTCCCCCTGGACCCGCAACGCCGAGCTGGGGACGCTACAGGCGTGCGCTGAGCTGGGTGTCGCCTATGTCGCCTTCAGCCCGGTCGGCCGCGGCTTCCTGGCCGGCGGCGTGCGCAGCCCTGATGGCTTCGCCGAGCGGGATATCCGCCTCAACATGCCCCGCTTCCAGGGTGAGAACTTCGGCCGCAACCTGGGCCTGCTGGCCCATTTCGAGGCCCTGGCCAAGGACGCCGGCTGCACCCCCGCCCAGCTCTGCCTGGCCTGGCTGCTGGCCAAGGGCGATCACGTCATTCCCATCCCCGGCACCACCTCGCCGGACCACATGCGCGAAAATGCCGGCGGAGCGGGCGTGGTCCTGTCCGCCGAGACCATGGCCGCGGTGGACGCCATCGCGGGAATGACCGCGGGGCATCGCTATGCCCCGGCGACGTTGAAGGAGATCGATACCGAAGACCTGGCGGCCTGAACAAAAAAAGGCCCCCCTGCTCGCGCAAGGAGGCCAGGACGGCGCTCTCGCTGTCGCCGCCTACTCCGCGGCAATCCCCGCCGCGGAGTTGGAAAGTCCCAGAGCCGCCTCGACGCCTGCGCCATAGGTCGGGTCGGCCTTGTCGAAGTGGGCGATCTGGCGCCGCTGGATCGCCTCGGGCACGCCCTGCATGGCCGCAGCGATGTTCTCGAACAGCTGACGCTGCTGGTCCGGGCTCATCAGACGGAACAACGCGCCAGGCTGGCTATAGTCGTCATTGCCGTCCCGGTGATCGTACCGATCCGCCGCGCCCGCCAAGGGCAGGGGCGGTTCCGCCCGGGTCTTGTCTTCCACCGGCCCGCCGAAGGAGTTGGGCTCGTACCAGGCCTCGGTGCGCGGCGGCGCGTCGAAGCGCATGGCCCCGTCGGCGTGCTGGTGATGCACCGGACACTTGGGCCGGTTCACGGGCAGGGCCTCGTAGTGCGTGCCGATCCGGTAGCGGTGCGCGTCGGTATAGGCGAAGATCCGCGCCTGCAGCACCTTGTCCGGTGAAAAGCCGATGCCCGGCACGATGTTCGAGGGGCTGAACGAGGACTGCTCCACCTCGGCGAAGTAGTTGTCCGGATTGCGGTTCAGCTCCAGCACCCCGACCTCGATCAGGGGGAAGTCGGCGTGCGGCCAGACCTTGGTCAGGTCGAAGGGGTTATAGGGCCTGGTTTCCGCCTCGGCCTCCGTCATGATCTGGACGCTGAAGGTCCAGCGCGGGTGGTCGCCGCTTTCGATGGCCTCGAAGAGGTCGCGCTGGGCGCTTTCGCGATCGTTGGCGATCACGGCGTTGGCCTGCGCATTGGTCCAGGTCTTGATCCCCTGCTGGGACTTGAAGTGGAACTTGACCCACACCCGTTCATTCGCCGCGTTGATGAAGCTGTAGGTGTGGCTGCCAAAGCCGTGCATGTGCCGGTAGCCCTGCGGCAGGCCGCGGTCCGAGAACAGCGTCGTCACCTGGTGCAGGCTTTCTGGGCTGAGCGACCAGAAGTCCCACATCGCCGTTGGGCTGCGCAGGTTGGAGACCGGGTGGCGCTTCTGGGTGCGGATGAAGTCGGGGAACTTCAGCGGGTCGCGGATGAAGAACACCGGGGTGTTGTTGCCCACCAGGTCCCAGTTGCCCTCGTCGGTGTAGACCTTCAGCGCGAAGCCGCGCACGTCGCGCTCGGCGTCCGCCGCGCCGCGCTCGCCGGCCACGGTGGAGAAGCGCAGCAGCACCTCGGACCGCGCGCCCGGCTGCAGGGCCTTGGCCTTGGTCCAGCGGCTGATGTCCTTCGTGACGGTCAGGGTCCCAAAGGCGGCGGAGCCCTTGGCGTGGACTACGCGCTCGGGGATGCGCTCGCGGTTCTGGTGCGCCAGCTTTTCCATCAGCTGGTAGTCCTGCATCAGCAGCGGGCCGCGGGGGCCGGCGCTCAGGGAGTTCTGGTTGTCGGCGATCGGGGCGCCGGCGGTCGTGGTCAAGGTGGGGGGCGACTTGTCGGACATAGGTTGGCTCCTCAGGGGTTGGCTGAGGATCGCGCCTGACCGATCATAGGTCCAATTGATTGATATGTTCGGGCCGATAGAGAGCGACTATGGGCGTCGCCGGGGTCAGTTCACCTTGCTGGTCTCCTTCATCAGCCGGTAGGTGAACTCCACGCTTTCGTAGAAGGCGGCCACGCCCACGCGCTCGTCGCGGCCGTGCATGCGGCTTTCGCTCTCGAAGACGCCGTTGATACCGTAGGTCGGGATGCCGGCGCCGCGGAAGTAGAGGCCGTCGCTGGCGCCCGCGCCCATGGACGGGATCACCGGCACGCCCGGCCACATGCTGTCGGTGACCTTCTGGACCTTGGCCAGCAGGGCCGGCGGCGGCGGCGATTCCGGGCCGGAGACCACGGCCTGCGGCAGGGTGACGTGGATGTCCGGGTCGTCGACCACGGACTCGATGGTGTGGCGGGTTTGTTCGGCGGTCTCGTCGGGCATGATCCGGCATTGGACCGTGGCGGTGGCGCGCTGGGCCAGGGCGTTCTCCTGGTGCCCGGCGGACAGCATGGTGGCCACGCAGGTGGAATGCAGGATGGCGTTGATCCCGGGGTTCTTGGCCAGGTGGGCGGCGGCGTTGAGGTCCGGCGTCGCGCCCGACACCGCCAGCATGTCGGCCTTGATCTGCGGATCCTGCAGGGCGGCTTCGCGCTGGAAGTAGAGCCGGGTTGAGGCGTTGAGCTTGTAGGGGAACTGGAAGTGGGCCAGGCGGCCAAGGCCCGCCGCCAGGGTGTAGATGGCGTTGTCCGGGCGCGGCTCGGAGGAGTGGCCGCCGCGGTTGGTCACCTCCAGCAGCAGGGTGACGTAGGTCTTCTCGCCGGTCTCCATGCCGAGCGCGATGCGCTTGCCGTCGACGATCTCGCCGTTGGCGCCGTCGGTGTCGATGGCGTATTCGGCGTCGATCAGGGTGCGGTGGTCGCGCAGCAGATAGGCCGGGCCGTCCTGCTCCAGGCCCACTTCCTCGTCGGCGGTGAAGGCGATGATGATGTCGCGGTCGGGAACGAAGCCCTCCTGCTTCAGGCGGACCAGGGAGGCCAGCATGGCCGCGTCGTCCTGCTTCATGTCCGACGAGCCGCGGCCGTAGAAGAAGCCGTCCTTCTCGGTGAGCTGGAAAGGCGGAAGGGTCCAGTCCTCGGGCTTGGCCTCGACGACGTCCTCGTGGCCGTTCCACAGGATCGGCTTGGCCTTGCCCTTGCCCTTGAGGCGGACGACGACGTTGACCTGGCTGGGGTATTTCGGGTCGGCGACGATGGTGATGTCCTGGTCGGTGAAGCCGCCGGCGCGCAGGTATTTCTCGATCACCTTGGCCACCTCCGCGGTGCCCACGTCGTGCACCGAGCGGATGGCGACCATGTCGCGTAGGGCGTCGTGAGCCAGGGCCTGGTTGGCGGCCGGGGGCAGGGGGCCAGGCGTCAATCCGGAGGCAGGGGCGGGGGCGGCGGCCATCAACAGGGGGGCCAGGGCGAGCGCAAGCAGCGATTTCAAGAACGAACCTCACTCGAAACTGTCAGGGTTGCACAAAGGCGCCGTTCCTGAGTCCGGGCAAGGGGCGCCAACGGAAGCGGCCGAGGTCTTGACTCATCTGTTAGTGAGAGCTTACGGTAAGTAATGGCTTACAATAATGCCGCCTTCGCCGCCCTTGCCGACCCCACCCGCCGGGCGGTGTTCGAGCGGCTGGCCGACGGGCCCAGGGCCGTCGGCGACCTGGCGGAGGGCCTGCCGGTCAGCCGGCCCGCGGTTTCACAGCACCTGAAGGTGCTCAAGGACGCCGGCCTGGTCACCGATCGGGCTGAGGGCGCGCGGCGGGTGTACCAGATCGACCCGGCGGGCCTGGGCGCCATGCGGGCCTGGCTGGACCGGTTCTGGACCGCCGCGTTGGACGCTTTCGCCGCCGAAATAGACCGACAGAACAACGAGCTGCAGCCCAAGCCCGAGCGGGAGGATCCACCCAAATGAGCCTGACCATCAAGCCCGCGCCGGTGCGCAAGTCGGTGACCGTGGCGGCCGACCCGGCCCGCGCTTTCGCCGTCTTCACCCAGGACATCGGCCTGTGGTGGCCCAAGACCCACACCATCGGTTCCACCCCGCTGAAGACCTCGGTGATCGAGCCCCGCGCCGGCGGCCGCTGCTATGGCGTGGGCGAGGACGACGCGGAGGCCCACTGGGGCGACGTGCTGGTCTGGTCGCCGCCAGACCGGGTGGTGATCGCCTGGCGGGTGACCACGACCTGGACCTACGATCCCGACCTGACCACCGAGGTGGACGTCACCTTCACCGCGGTGGAGGACGGCCGCACCCGGGTCGATCTGGAGCACCGCTATCTGGAGCGCCTGGGCGAAGGCGCGGAGGGTGCGCGGGCGACCTTCGACAGCCCCAACGGCTGGGGTTTGATCCTGGAATCCTACAAGTCCGTCGTCGAAGCTCAATAGGTACAGCAACTTATCAGAGGAGGTTGATGTCATGTCCCCAGTGATCATTCACGGCGTTCCCGGCAGCCCCTATGTGCGCAAGGTGCTGCTGGCCTGCGAGGAGAAAGGTGTCCCCCATCGGTTGGCCGCCATGGCCATCGGCGCCGGCAAGGGCCCCGAGCACCTGGCCCGCCAGCCCTTCGGCCGCATCCCCTGGATCGAGCACGACGGCTTCTGGCTCTACGAGACCGACGCCATCATCCGCTATGTGGACGAGGCCTTTGACGGGCCGTCCCTGCAGCCGAAGAACCCCAAGGCGCGGGCGCGGATGAACCAGGTGATGGGTATCGTCGATGCGTACGTCATGCCCAGCATGAGCGCCGGTATCGGCTGGAACCGGATCATGTGTCCCAGGCTCGGCCTGCCGGTGGACGAGGCGGCGGTGGCGGCGGCGATCGGTCCGGCCCAGGTCTGCGCCAAGGCCCTGGACGATATCCTGGGCGACCAGGCGTTCTTCGCCGGCGGCGCGCTCAGCCTGGCGGATCTGATGGTCCTGCCGCACCTGGACTTCCTGCCGGCCTCGGCGGAGGGGCGGGAGATCATCGGCGCCTGGCCGCGGCTGGGCGCCTGGCTGGAGCGGATGAAGACCCGGCCCAGCGTCCAGGCCACCGACGCCGAACGGCTGATGGCGGCGGCCTGATTACCCGCCAGGTAATCGTCTCGCAGCGCGGCAGGGCCTAGAAGGGGGACGTATCCGATGGAGCGTCCCCCATGCAGAACCCAGTTGGGCAGTCCCTCATGGAGTCCCAGGCCTTCGGCTCGCTGCTGAAGGCCTGGCGGGCGCGGCGGCGGGTCAGCCAGCTGGACCTGGCCCTGGACGCGGAGCTGTCGCAGCGGCACGTCTCGTTCCTGGAGAGCGGGCGGTCCAAGCCCACGCGTTCGTCGATCGAGAAGCTGGCCGACGCCCTGACCATACCCCGGGGCGAGCGGGACCGGCTGTTCGCCGCCGCCGGCTTCGTGGCCCCGACCTCGATGGCGCCGTGGACGCCGGAGGCGCGGGCGGCGATCGACGAGTCCCTGGCTTTCATCATCGAGCGGCACGATCCCTTCCCGGCGATGATCGTCGACCGGCTGTGGAACCTGCAGCAGGCCAATGGCTCGGCGGCGCGGTTCCTGTCGGCTTTCGGTCCCCCCACCAGCGCCAATGTGGTCGCCGCCCTGCTGCATCCCGACGGCCCGCGCCGCGCCCTGGTCAACTGGCGCGAGGTGGCCGCGCGGCTGGTGGGGCTGATCGAGGTGGAGGTGGCGCGGCGCCTGGACGACGGCGAGGGCCGGGCCCTGCTGCTGGAGATCTTCGACCTGCCCGGCGTCGCCGACGCCTGCGCCAAGGCCCCGGACCTGGGACCCGGCGCGCCGGTAATCAGCCTGCACTTCCGCATCGACGGCCGCGACCTGAAGCTGTTCTCCCTGGTGGCGACCGTGGGCATGAGCGTCGACCCGGGCCTGGAGGACCTGAAGCTGGAAACCCTGCTCCCGGCCGACCCCGAGACCCGGGCCTGGTTCCTGAACTAGAGCACGATGACTTTTGTCGGAACCGACAAATGTCTGAATCGTGCTCGCAAACTTAAGAATCGAGCCTGTTCTTCCTGTTTTGATGATTCCATCAAAACAGGAAGAACAGGCTCGAGGGGCCGATTGACACTCAACCGGATGGCGTTCACCCCGCCTCCGTGGTCGGTTGGTCCTCGCCGATGGGGACGGGGAACTGGGGAAAGCCGGTCTGGGCCGCCTCGTCCAGGGTGCGGCCTTCCTGGTCGCGGTAGACACTGGCCGAGGAGATGACCACGAAGGCGCCGACGTCGCCCTCGACCTCCAGCAACTGGCGGGCGTGGCGGTCGTCATAGGCGACGGTGTCGATCACCGCGTCGAAGCCGCCGTAGACCAACCGCACCAGGGCGCCGGCCTCCTCGCGGTCCAGCCGCACTGAACTCACCCCCGCCCGCACCAGTTCGGCCGGCAGGGCCTCGGGTCGCTTCTGCGCCGCGGTCACCGCCCAGCCGGCGGCGGCCAAGGCCCGCGCCGCGGCCTGGCCGATCTGGCCCGAGCCGCCGATGATCAGGACCTTCCTCGCCATGAGCCTATTCCATCCCCCCAATTCCCGCTCACCCCGGCGAAGGCCGGGCCCCCAGGCAACTCCTGCCACACGCTCTGGACCTCCTCGTCCATGAGCCGTTGCTCAAGATCGAGGGAGAGGTCGAGCCAGTTGGGATTATCACGCTCGATGAGATGGATTTTCCAGAGCCGGCGCCATTCCTTGATCTGGCGTTCGCGGCGGAAGGCCTGGTCTCGGGAAGGATGGAGTTCGTACCAGACCAGCTTGTCCACGCCGTATTTGGCGGTGAAGCCGGGGAAGTGCTTGTCCTTGTGAAACTGGACGCGCGTGATCAGGTCTTCGGTGCTGCCGGCGTAGAGCGTGCCGTTGAGGCCGCTGGCGAGGAGGTAGGTGTAGAACACCTGAAATCTTGCCTGCTGTGGGTTTTGCCTGGTTCCCGGCCTTCGCCGGGATGAGCGGGAAATATAGAACAGAGGCGGAACTCTTGGTCAAAAATTTGGGGGACCAAGGCTCCCAAGACCGCGCTAGGTTAGCCCCATGAGGCACGTTCCGAATCTGCTCACCGGCCTTCGCCTGGCGCTCGCCATGTTCATGTTCTTCGCCCTGGCGGCGGCGGCGGGCGATGTGCCGTGGTTCAGCGACACCTTGACCCTGCCCCTGCAGCAGAGCCTGCAGCGCTGGGCGTTCGGGGCGTTTGTGGTGGCGGCGGTGACCGACTTCTTCGACGGCTGGCTGGCGCGGCGGATGAACGCCACCACCATCTGGGGCGCCATCCTCGATCCCATCGCCGACAAGGTGCTGGTCTGCGGGGCGGTGCTGGGCCTGCTGTGCGAGGGGGCCAACCCGGCCGTGGTCCTGCCCGCGGCCCTGATCCTGTTCCGCGAGTTCACCGTCAGCGCCCTGCGCGAGGTGACGGCGGGCAAGGGGGTGAAACTGCCAGTGACCCTGCTGGCCAAGTGGAAGACCACCCTGCAGCTGGTGGCGCTGGGGGGAGAGATCCTGGTGATCGCCTGGGCCGCGTTTGGGCTTTCCCCGACCTCGGACCTGCTGGCCTACCTGACAATCGTCGCCCATTCCCTGCTCTGGCTGGCCGCCCTGGTGACCCTGATCACCGGCGCCCAGTACTGGGAGCAGGCCAGGCGGGCGCTGAGCGAGGCGTAGGGGCATCCCCTATCCCGGCAGCGGGATGAACTCGTCGTGGTCCAGGTCCGGCAGCTTCATGCGCTGGGCGCGCCAGTCGGCCTTGGCCTGTTCGAGGCGTTCCTTGGACGAGGAGACGAAGTTCCAGTCGATGAAGCGCTCGCCCACGGGTTCGCCGCCGATGAGCATCAGCTCGCCGTTCGCGACGCCGGTGACGGTGATGGTTTCGCCGGGGTTGAACACCGCCATCTGGCCGGTCTCCAGCGGCTGGCCGTCGATCTCCACCTCGCCGGAGGCCACGAACAGGGCCCGCTCGGGATACTCGGCCGGAAAGCCGGCCTTGGCGCCCGCGTCCAGCCGCCAATGGGCGTAGACCATCGGCGAGTGGGTCTTGACCTTGGCCTGGGCGCCGAAGCCCTTGCCGGCGATCAGCCGCGCCCACAGGCCGTCGCCCTGGTAGGTGGGCAGGTCCTCGGCCCCGTGGTGGGCGAAGGCGGGGTCGATCTCCTCCTGGCCGTCGGGCAGGGCCACCCAGGCCTGGATGCCGTGCATCGGCCCGCCGCTGGCGCGCAGGCCGTCGAAGCGTTCAGAGTGGGTGATGCCCTTGCCGGCGGTCATCCAGTTCACTTCGCCCGGCCGGATCTCGATGTCGGAGCCGACGCTGTCCTTATGGGTGATCTCGCCCTCGAACAGGTAGGTGACGGTGGACAGGCCAATGTGGGGATGGGGCCGCACGTCGACGCTGCGCGGGATGTTGGGCGGAAAGTCGATGGGGCCCATGTGATCGAAGAAGATGAACGGCCCGACCATGCGCCGCGGCGCATAGGGCAGCACCCGCCCCACCTCGAACCCGCCCAGGTCCCGCCGGCGGGAGTCAATTATCAGGTCGATCATGGGGGGCTCCTCTGTCCTGGGCCGCGGTTGGCTGGGGGCATATTGGAGGGGCGGAGGCGCGGCCGCTAGAACGGTTGCGCCCTTTGAACCTTCTCTTCCCCCGAGGGGGCAGAAGGGAGGTCAACCGCCTGCGGCCAACTTAAGCCGACTTCACCCCCCAACATCCCCCACCAACACCACCCCGCTGAACTCCAGCGCCACGGCGGCCGGATAGCTGCTCCAGCCCTGCAGCAGGCACCCCCGCCCGAACGGCGGTGAGAAATACTCCACCGGCCCCGCCCAGCCCCGCGCCAGGCAAGTCTCCCACCAGCGGGTCAGGGGGTAGCGCCAGTCGTCCAGCCCTCGGCGCAGACGCTCGCGGGCGTAGAGGCCGTCCAGCCAGGGCCAGTCGGCGCCGTTGTGATAACGGAAGGCGAAGGCGCTCTTGGCCCGCACGTCGGCTTGGCGCGCGAAGGGCGGGAAGGCGCAGAGCATGCCCCAGTCGCCCCAGCGCTGGGCGGTGTTGCGGCGGCTCTCCAGCGTTGTCCGGGCCGCGTCCAGGACCGCCAGGGCCCGCTCCTCCGGCACGGCGCCGTAGCGGAGCAGGGTCAGGCTGTCGAGGCTCAGATGCGCCTCGGCCGAGCCGTCGGCGCGGCGGTAGTCGGCGTAGTGGCCGCCCACCCACAGGCGCTCCAGCTGGTCTTTGGCCGCCGCGGCCATCACCCCGGCCCTTTGCGCCAGATCGGCGTCCAGGGTGGCGCCCCGGTCCGCGATGACCTCCAGGGCCCCGATCCAGAGGCCCAGGTCATAGGCGACCAGGCCCTCGCGATAGACGTTGTCGGCCCAGTCCCGGTCGTGGCGCGGCTTGGCGGGCAGGCCGCCGTTGGCCCCGGCCAACCGTGCGTAGCGCTCAAAGATGGCCGCGATGGCGCTCCAGTGGCCACGCAGCGGTGTGTCGTCGCCGGTGGCGGCCACGTAGTCGCCGATTGTCAGTACGAAGAACAGCGGGCTGTCGAAGTGGTCGCTCCACCAGTCGCCTTCCCGCCGGTGCGCCGCCGACAGCCGCCGCCCCGACGCCCGGCGGGCCTCCCACGCGGCCGACTGGGCCGGGCCGCTCAGGATCACGCCACTTGGCGCTTCACCGTCAGGCTGGATGCCCTTGGCCAGCAGGTCGATCTGGGCCAGCGCCACGTCCGGCGCCAGGCGCAGCAGCAGTTGCAGGGTCCAGTAGCCGTCGCGGAAATAGGTCCGCGCCGGGGCGCTGTAGGCAAGGCCCGCGGCCAGGCCGGCGAAGGCGCCGTGCTCGTCCCGGCGGATGCTGGCGAGCGCCGCGTGAACGCCCTGGATCACC
>DASVMY010000249.1:0-30997 GCA_036384135.1 Caulobacteraceae bacterium
GAGGGCGTGGCGATCGAGGAGGTCGAACACGGCTGGCGTCTGTGGTTCTACCACCAGCCCATCGGGCTCATCGACCACCTCGGCCGAAAACTGTCACCCATGTGTCCGGGCTAAACTGTCACCCATCTCTCCACTGGACACCGCGCAGCGGGTCGGATGAGGGGTCGACGAGACCCATCGGGCTAAGCTGCTGACAATAATCCACAATCGCCGGCGCGACCCCTCATCCGTCTGCTTCGCAGCCACCTTCTCCCGCAAGGGGAGAAGGGCTGTCGAGGCGACTGCCGACAATCTTCTAACCTTCTGATATTATGCAGACTTTCTGACTTTTGTGAACGCAATGGTGGTGGGGGAAGAGAGGGGCGGTGTGCGGTTCAGACCTCTGAGACCACCCTCTAAACCCCCGACACCGGAGAGAACGTCACCCCGCCGATCAGCACCTCGCCGCCTGGCGTCGCCACCCCGATCGCCTCGGCGCGTTTGAGCACCGCCTCGACGTCGTCCACCACCAGCTCCAGCCCCACCACGCCTGTGCCGTCATCGTCCACCGGGGCCACGAAGCGGATCGCCTCGCCCTCCAGGGCCAGCTCAAACGCCTCGCCATCGCGCACCACCGGCCGGTCCAACAGAACCGACCACCGCTCCGCCGCGACTTGCGGATCGCGGTGCTGGATGGTCACGGCGGTGATCCCCAGGGTGACCTCACTCTCGTGGTCGCGCCACTGCTCGCCGGCCGGCGGCCAGTCGCTCAAGGGTTCGCGCCAGTCGGGATCGCCTTCGACGCTGTCGATGGACAGCAGCACCGCCGACGTGTCGCCGGGATGGAAGTGCGTGTAGCGGTAGCGGCCGTCGCGGCTCTTGGCGATCAGGCGCACGCCCATCGCCTCCAGCCGCGCCCTGTGCGCCAGGGCGTCGGCGTCCTGCAGGATGACCATGTAGCCGGCGTCGCCGCCGCGCCGGGCCAGGTAGCGGGCGCCCGAAGCGTCGTCGGCGATCGGCTCCAGCACCTCGATGAACTCGCCGCCCGCCGGCATCACCACATTGGCCAGGCCGAACACCCCCACGCCCGGATCGCGAAAGGCCACCTTCAGGCCGAAGACATGCTCCAGCTGACCGGCCACCGGCGCGATCCTGTGGGCCATCAGGGCCACTTGCCGCAGACGCATGGGCGCTTCCTCTGTTCTGGCTGGCCCAGGATTCCAGGCCTACTCCGCTATCTCGCGCTCGGTCCCCAACTCCGTCTCGAGCTCGGCCAGCACCTCATCGGTGTGCTCGCCCAGCCGCGGCGGGTGGCGACGGATGTTGGCCGGGGTGGCCGAGTAGTTCACCGGCGGCTTGAGGTTATAGTAGAGCCCGACCTGCGGGTGCTCAAAGCGCTGAAACAGCTCCACCGCCGCCAGGTGCGGATCGCTGGGCAGGTCGTCCAGCCGGTTCATCCGCACCACCGGGATCGACAGCGGCTTGAGGACCGTCAGCCATTCGTCGGTGGTCTTGGTGCGGGTCACCTCGTCCACCAAGGCGTAGAGCTCACGGATGTGCTTGCCGCGGATCTTGTAGTCGGCGAACCGCGGGTCCTTGGCGAAGGTTTCGCCCCAGCCGGCCACCTCGAAGAACTGGTCCCACTGATGATCCGTGTACGGCAGCAGGCCGATGTAGCCGTCCTGGGTGGGGAAGGGCTTGCGCTCCGGATTGGCGACGCGGGGATAGGCCCACGGCCCCGTCGGCGGGTCGAACACGTGGCCGTAGAAGTGTTCGGCCAGGTTGAAGGTGGTGATGCACTCGAGCATCGGCACCTCCACGAACTGGCCCTCGCCGGTGCGCTGTTTGTGGAACAGGGCCGCCAGGATCGCCTGGGCCATGAAGTGGCCGCTGACCTTGTCGGCGATCAGGCTGGGCAGGTGGCGCGGCTTGGGGTTGCCGTCGGTGCGGTTGAGCAGGTCGGTCAGGCCCGACGCCGCCTGGATCAGGTCGTCATAGGCCGGCTCCCCCGCATAGGGCCCCGCCGCGCCGTAGCCCGCCCCATGGACGTAGACGATGTCGGGCGCGATGGCCTTGACCGCCTCATAGTCCAGTCCCAGGCGCTTCAACCCATCGTACCGCACCGAGGCGGCGAACACGTCGCAGGTCTTGATCAGCCGCCGCAGCTGCGCCGCCGCCTTCTTCTCGCGCAGGTCCAGCAGCACCGAGCGCTTGTTGCGATTGATGGTCATGTAGATCGGCCCGAGGTCGTCCGCCGTGCCCTCGGGCGCGTGGCCGGCCCAGCGCATGATGTCGCCGCCGCCGCCCCGCCGTCCGCCCGGGAACTCCACCTTGATCACGTCCGCGCCCAGGTCCCCCAGCATCTGGGTGGCGTAGGCGCCGAAGACCACGCTGGTCATGTCCAGCACCCGGATACCTTTCAGCGGGCCGGTGTTCTCGGTGGCGAGTTGGCGCGTCTTGGCCGACATGTTTCCCTATCCCTCATTTAAGCGCGCGCGGCTTGCAGCCGCTTGCGCGTGACTATGAACTCCGGATCGGCGCGGCGCACCCGTCATCCTTGCGACCGCCCCATCTGCAACCTGGCCATCCCATCCCTCAGCTCGTCGACGATCAGCGCCTCCTTGCGCTCCAGCCGCTCCACCGGACCGGCGACGCCGATGGCGTAGTCCCGGCCGAACCGGCCGCGCGGCAGGGCCGCCCCGATCACCCCGACGCCCTCGGACACGGTGTGCTTGGAAAAGGCGTAGCCGCGGGCGCGGACCTCGGCGATGCGCTCGGCCAGGCACTCGCGGCTCAGCTTCGCCTCCGCCGGCGCCTCGGCGTTGATCCGCCGGCGCAGCTTCTCGATGTCGGCGTCGTCCTTCAGGCTCAAGAGCGCCCAGCCCAGGCCCGACGCCGCCAGCGGCCGCCGCGCGCCCGGCGGCACCGACACCTGCAGCGGCTCGGCCGAGTGGATCAGGTGGACATATTGCGCATGCAGGTCGCTCTGCGCCGCCAGGATCACCGTCTCGCCGCTGACCGTGCGCAGGTGGTCCATCAACCCCGACAACACCCCGTCGCCGAACAGGGCGTCGTGCACCCAGGCGCCCAAGACGGCGATGCGCATGGTCGGGAAATAGGTCCGCCGCTCGCGGTCGTAGTCCAGGTAGCCCAGGGCCACGAGCGACTTCATCAGGGCCGAGCCGCTGGAGGCCGGATACGCCAGGCCGTCCAGCACCTCCTTCAGCGCCAGGGGCCGGCGCTCACGGTCGAAGTATTCGAGGATTTCGAACACCCGCCGGGCCGATTTGACCGCATCCTCCGCCATGGCGCCGCGACGTCACTCCAATTCACATATGTGTATTAGATAGCCACATATGGGCAATATGGCTCTCCCTCGCCTAGTATCTTGTCACGCCGCCGCGCACAACGTCCTCGCCGACGATCAAGGCCGGCGCTAGACAAACGGCCGGGAGACAACGCCATGAACTTCGAGCTTTCCGAAGAGCACCGCATGCTCAAGGACCTGGTGGCGCGGTTCGTGAAGGACGAGCTGATGCCCCTGGAAGCCGGCGTCCTGGCCCGCGAGGCCGAGGGCAAGGGCCTGACCATCGGACCGGCCGAGAACAAGCGCCTGGACGAGGTCTCCAAGTCGCTGGGCCTCTGGGGCCTGGATGCGCCGGAGGACATCGGCGGCTCGGACCTGCCCGCCGTGGCCATGGTCGGGGTGGAGGAGGAGCTGGGCCGCACCATCACCCCCTACACCCTGCCGCCGGACAGCCCGAACCTGCGCATGCTGATGGCCACGGTCACCGACCGCCAGCGCGTCGCCTATCTGGAGCCCTACGTCCGCGGCGAGACCATCTCGGCCATCGGCATCTCCGAGCCCGGCGCCGGAGGCGACCCGGCCGGCATGATCACCCGCGCCGAGCCGGATGGCGACGACTGGATCATCAACGGCCGCAAGATCTGGATCAGCCGCGCCGCCGAGGCCGACTTCACCATCCTGATGGCCGTCACCAACAAGGAAAAGCGCTCCCGCGGCGGCATCTCCGCCTTCCTGGTCGACAAGGGCACGCCCGGTTTCAACGTCCTGCGCCGCATCCCGATGATCGGCGGCGCCGCCACCTATGAAGTCGCCCTGGAAGACTGCCGCGTCGAAGGCTGGAAACTCCTGGGGACCGAGGGCAACGGCTTCGCCCCCATGCAGCTGCGCCTGGGCACGCGCCGGGTGCAGATGGCCGCCTGGTCCATCGGCATGGCCCAGCGGGCGCTGGAGATGATCTGCGAATACGCCCCCCAGCGGGTGACCTTCGGCATGCCGCTGTCGGAGCGCCAGGCCATCCAGTGGTGGGTCGCCGACGCCGCCACCCGCATCCACGCCGCCCGCCTGATGACCTACGACTGCGCCTGGAAGCTGGACCAGGGCCGCGACGTGCGCCTGGAAATCTCGATGATCAAGTCCTACGCCACCGAGATGGCCTGGGAGGTGGTCGACCGCGCCATGCAGACCTTCGGCGCCATGGGCATGACCAAGGAAATGCCGCTGCAGCTGATGGCGTCGAAACTGCGCACCATGCGAATCTACGACGGCCCCACCGAAGTGCACAAATGGGTGGTGGCCAGGAACCTGTTGGGGACCCGCAAATAGCTCCCCTCCCGGCTGTCATCCCGGAAAGCGCGAAGCGCTTATCCGGGACCGCCGGAAGCGCTATGGGTTCAAGAAAATAGCAGGCGGCAGCGCCTGCGGCGGTCCCGGATCTTCAGCGGCTGCGCCGCTTCGTCCGGGATGACAGAAGGGATTGAGGAACGGAAATGAGAGAGCAGTACGGCGAGGTTTCCGCCAGGATCGACGGCCACGTGGTCATCCTCGAGATCGACCGGCCGCCCAACAACTTCGTCAGCGTCGGGCTGATGCGGTCCCTGGCCGACGCGCTTGGCGAGGCCGACGACGACAAGGGCATCCGCACCAGCGTCGTCTGTTCGGCGGGCAAGGCCTTCTGCGCCGGGGCGGACCTGGCCTCCCCCACCGGGGTCGGCGGCTCGGGCATGCAGGGGATCAACCCGCTCTATCATGAGGCCGTGCGGCTGTTCTCCATCAAGAAGCCGATCATCGTGGCCGTTCAGGGCGCCGCCGTGGGCGCGGGCCTCGGCCTCGCCCTGGTGGGCGACTTCCGCGTCGCGGCGCCCGAGGCCCGTTTCGTGTCCAACTTCGTCAAACTGGGCTTCCACCCGGGCTTTGGCATCACCCACACCCTGCCCCGCGTGGTCGGCCAGCAGAAGGCGCTTCTGATGTGCCTCACCGGCCGCCGCATCAAGGCCGAGGAAGCCTTGGCCTGGGGCCTGGTGGACGAGATCGCGCCCCTGGACGACCTGCGCCCCGCCGCCATCCGCCTGGCCAGGGAGATCGCCGAGAACGCCCCCCTGGCCGTACAGTCCACCCGCAAAACCTTCCGCGCCGACCTCGCCGCCGCCGTGAAAGCCCAGACCGACCACGAACTCATCGAACAGACCTGGCTGCGCGAAACCAAGGACTTCGCCGAGGGGGTGCGCTCGGTGAACGAACGGCGGACCGGGGTGTTCGTCGGGGCTTAGGACGCGGCGCCGCGATCTCCCCTCCCCCTTGCGGGGAGGGGTCGGGGGTGGGGGTGCATCACCACCCTCACCAATTTCCCTCAAAGAACCTATGCAGCGAAATCAGCAGCGATTGCGTCGACACCCCCATCCCCAACCCTTCCCCGCAAGGGGGAAGGGAGCTTCAGGGGCGTCCGGCGATTTTCGCAGCTGTCACCCAGGAGCGGCTGGACGCTCCAGAGTGTCACCGATCATCATGAGCTGGAGCGCTCCTCCCCCTTGCCTCAAACGCGAATCCTGTCTTCCTGTCTGTGCGGCTGGTTGGCCGGACGCCCAAGGCGGTCACGGGACGGCCCCACCGTAAAATACGGTGATTTACGGTGCTCAGTCCGCCCAGCCCTTGTCGCCCGCCGGGCTTTCCCGGACACTATCGGCAACGACGGATGCGGCAGACGTCCGCCAGAGCACGATGAATTTTGTCGGAACCGACAAAACTCTGAATCGTGCTCGCAAACTAAAGAATCGAGCCTGTCTCGTTTTGATGATTCCATCAAAACGAGACAGGCTCTGGTGGAGGACGCGGCATGGCCAAGCTGAACCGCGACGGCGTTGATATCTACTACGAGGTCCACGGCGAGGGCCCGCCCCTGCTGCTGACGCACGGCTATTCCGCCACCTCCCAGATGTGGCGCGGCCAGGTCGCGCCCTTCTCCAAGGCCTACACGCTGATCACCTGGGACATGCGCGGCCACGGCCAGTCGGACTATCCCACCGACCAGAAAGCCTATTCAGAGAAAGCCACCGTGGCCGACATGGCCGCGATCCTGGACGCCGTGGGCGCCAAGACGGCGATCATCGGCGGCCTGTCCCTGGGCGGCTACATGAGCCTGGCCTTCCACCTGGCCCACCCGGACCGCACCCGCGCCCTGCTGATCATCGACACCGGTCCGGGCTACAAGCGGGACGAGCCGCGCGAGGGCTGGAACCAGAACGCCCTACAGACCGCCCAGCGCTACGAGAAGGACGGCCTGGCCCGGCTGGCCGCCGGCAGCGCCGAGATGCAGACCGCCACCCACCGCTCCGCCGAGGGCTTGGCCCGCGCCGCCCGCGGCATGCTCATCCAGCGCGACGCCCGGGTGATCAACAGCCTGCCGGACATCGCCGTCCCCTCCCTGGTGGTGGTGGGCGCCAACGACACCCCATTTCTAGCCGCCTCCGACTACATGGCCGGCAAGATCCCCGGCGCCCGCAAGGTGGTGATCCCCGACGCCGGCCACGCCGCCAACATCGACCAGCCGCAGGCCTTCAACACCGCGGTCCTGGATTTCCTGGCCACGCTTCCCCACTGAGCGCCCACTTCCGATGACAGCCTTCCAGGGTGTCCGGCGTTCCCGCCGCACCCGTGTTCCAGGGCGACGAGGCGCGCGGCGAGGAATGGCTCTGGGAAAGCGGCTGATTTTCAGGGGCTGATGGGCCCGTTGCGCCTTGCCGCGATTTAACGTGGCTGTGGGGCCTCGCCCGCCTAGGTTTCCGCCACAACACACGGGGGAACCATGAAACGATATCGCTTCGCCATCCTGGCTGGACTGGGCTCGGCGTTTGCCTCGCTGGCGCCGGCCGCCCAGGCGCAGCCGGCGGCCAGGCTGGAAGTCCGTTTCTGCCCCGCCGCCCAGGTGCGTACTTATCCGCTGGAATCGAGGCGCGGTGTGCAAAGCCTGCTGCTGCAGAACGTGGTGGTGATTAACCGTGGTGACGCGGCGGCCGATTTGAGCGCCGTCGAGTTCGACCTCATGCAGGGCGGCGAGGTGGCGGACGCCCGGCGTATCACCGGCCCGGCGCTTGCGTCGGTCGGAGCCTCGGGACCGAAGCTCCAGGCTTCGGGGATGTTGCGGCTGGTCGCCTTTCAATTCTGCGGCGAGGCGCTGGTCCCCTCCGGCGTGACGCTCACCGCCGGACCGACGATCAAGCCGAGCGAGGGCCTGCTCATCGCCCAGCAGCCGTTTGCCTTCAAAGGCTCGCGAGACCAGGTGCGGGTCCGGTTCGAGGCCCATGCGCCCGGCCACGACATCCAGGCGACCGGAGCCCTGCCCATTGTGACGGGGGTCTCAAAAACCGTCTTCCGCTTCCCACTCGGTCCTGGCCGGTGGTTCGCGGCAGTCGGCCCTACGATGCACACAGGCCACCGCTGGGGCCTGCCCGAGGAGTTCGCCTTCGACATCGCTAGCCTGGGCGACGGCAACCTGTCCCATCGCGGCTCGGGTGAGCGTTTCACCGACTACTATGTCTATGGCGCTCCCGTCCTGGCCGCCGCCTCCGGCAAGGTCGTCGCGGCCTCGGGCGCCGCGCCGGAGGATCCGGCCGAGTTGCGCCGTCCCGGCGAGAGCGAAGACGACTACGGCGGACGAATCGCTGCCGCCCAGCAGGCCCTGCTCACCCAGGGCGACACCGCCGTCGCCGGCAATTTCGTCCTCATCGACCACGGCGCTGGAGAGTATTCCCTCTATGCCCACATGCAGCCGGGCAGCATCACCGTCAGACCGGGCGACGCCGTGACGGCCGGACAGCCCATCGGCAGGGTCGGCTCGTCCGGCAACTCCACCGAGCCGCACCTGCACTTCCAGGTCTGCGACGCGCCGAGGATTCTGAGCTGCGCCGGGATTCCCATCAACTTCAGCAACATCACCCTGCCCTTCGCCGACTATCCCCGCGCGCCGCAGAGCGGAGACGTCGTCGAGGTGCGCTGAACCGGTCAGACGAACAGGGCGCTGGCCCCCTCGTCGGCGTTCGAAGCCCCCGCCCGCATCCAGCCGAACATCTCCCGCCCATAGCCGTGACCGGCCGCCGGGGCCTTGGCCGCCTCGCGGGCGCGCAGGTTGTCGACCTTAACCTCCAGCGCGCCCGCCTCGGCGTCCAGGCGGATCAGGTCGCCGTCGTGCACATAGGCCAATGGGCCGCCGTTGGCCGCCTCGGGGGTGACGTGGATCGCCGCCGGCACCTTGCCGGACGCGCCCGACATCCGCCCGTCGGTGACCAGCGCCACCCTGTGGCCGCGCTCCATCAGCACCCCCAGCGCCGGGGTCAGGCTGTGCAGCTCGGGCATGCCGTTGGCCTTGGGGCCCTGGAAGCGGACAACAGCGATGAAATCACGGTTGAGCTCGCCGCGCTGGAAAGCGGCCAGCAGGTCCTCCTGGCAGTCGAACACCAGGGCCGGCGCCTCGACGATGCGGTGCTCTGGCTTCACCGCCGAGGTCTTGATCACGGCGCGGCCCAGCGACCCGGTCAGCAGGCGCAGCCCCCCCTCGGCCTGGAAGGGATCGTCCACCGGCCGCAGGATGTCCGCCGCATGGCTGCGCGCCGCGCCCTCGCGCCAGACCAGCTCGCCGTCCTGCAGGAACGGTTCGCGCTGATAGCGGCGCAGGCCGGGGCCGGCGACGGTGGCGACGTCATCGTGCGCCAGGCCCGCGTCCAGCAACTGGCGGATCACGAAGGCCATGCCGCCGGCGGCGTGGAAGGCGTTCACGTCCTCCGACCCGTTGGGATAGACCCGCGCGATCAGCGGGGTGACGCGGGAGAGGTCGTCGAAGTCCTCCCAGGTCAGCAGCACCCCGGCCGCCCGCGCCATGGCGACCAGGTGCAGGGTCAGGTTGGTGGAGCCGCCCGTGGCCATCAGGCCGGCGATGGCGTTGACGATGCTCTTGACCCCGACCACCTCGCTCATCGGCGTGTAGTCGTTGGAGGCCTGGGCGATCTGCACCGCCCGCTTGGGCGCGGCCGCCACCAGGGCGTGGCGCAGGTCGGTGCCAGGATGGATGAAGGCCGAGCCCGGCAGGTGCAGGCCCAGCATCTCCATGATCATCTGGTTGGAGTTGGCGGTGCCGTAGAAGGTGCAGGTGCCGGGGCCGTGGTAGGACTTCATCTCGGAGTCCAGCAGCTCGTCGCGGCTGGCCTTGCCCTGGGCGTAGAGGGCGCGGACCTTGGCCTTGTCGGCGTTGGAGGCGCCGGAGGTCATTGGGCCCGCGGGCACGAAGATCACCGGCAGGTGGCCGAACGCCAGCGAGCCGATGGTCAGGCCCGGCACGATCTTGTCGCACACCCCCAGCATCAGGGCGGCGTCGAAGGCGTCGTGGGTCAGGGCCACGGCGGTGGCCATGGCGATGACGTCGCGGGAGAACAGGCTCAGCTCCATGCCCGGCCGCCCCTGGGTAACCCCGTCGCACATGGCCGGCACCCCGCCGGCGAACTGGGCCGTAGCGCCGACCTCCCGCGCCGCGGCCTTGATGATGGCCGGATAGCGCTCCAGCGGCTGGTGAGCCGAGAGCATGTCGTTATAGGCCGAGACGATGCCGATGTTGGGGGCGCTCGGATTGCGCAGGGCCGCCTTCACGTCGCCGGGTTCCGCTGCGAAGGCGTGGGCCCAGTTGGCGCAGGAGAGCTTGCCGCGAGCCGGGCCGGAGTCGCGGGCGCCCTGCATCCGGTCCAGGTAGTCGGCGCGGGCCTCGCGGCTGCGCTGTGCGATGCGCTCGGTGACGTCCGCGGTGACGGGATGCATGGGGGAACTGTCCTATTCGTCGAGCCAGGCCCGACCGGAACGCTCCAGCAGGGCAAAGGCGCCCGCCGGACCCCAGCTGCCGGCGGCGTAGGGACGTGGGGCGTGGCCGGCGTCGGTCCAGCTGTTGGCCACCCCGTCGATCCAGGCCCAGGCCAGCTCCACCTCGTCGCGGCGCACGAACAGGGCCGGGTTGTTGGCCAGCACGTCCAGCAGCAGGCGCTCATAGGCGATGCGCCGGCGGCCGCCGTCGTCCAGCGACAGGCTGAGCGGCAGGGCCTGCAGCCGCGAGCCGGTGAGGCCGGGGCGCCGATTCATCAGCAGCAGGGAAATGTCTTCCTTGGGCTGCAGTTCGATGACCAGGCGGTTGGACATCAGGTCGTTGTCGGCCGCGGCCCCGAAGATCGAGTGCGGCAGGGGCTTGAACTGGATGGCGATCTGGGTGCGCCGCTCGGGCAGGCGCTTGCCGGTGCGCAGGAAGAACGGCACCCCGGCCCAGCGCCAGTTGTCGATATCGGCGCGCAGGGCCACGAAGGTCTCGGTGTGGCTGGGTCCGCCGCGCTCCTCCTCGTAGGACTTCACCGTCTTGCCTTCGACCACGCCGCCCTTGTACTGGCCGCGCACGCTCAACTGCTGGGCGTCGATGGGGGTGAAGGCGCGCAGGCACTTGAGCACCTTCACCTTTTCGTCGCGGACGGAGTCGGCGCCGGCGTCGGCGGGGGGCTCCATGGCGATCAGGGTCAGCAGCTGCAGCATATGGTTCTGCACCATGTCCCGCAGGGCGCCGTACTCGTCGTAATAGGGCCAGCGGTCGCCGACGCCTTCGGTCTCGGAGACCGTGATCTGGACGCTGTCGATAGCCAGGTTGTTCCACAGCGGCTCGAACAGGGTGTTGGCGAAGCGCAGGGCCAGCAGGTTCTGCACCGTCTCCTTGCCCAGGTAGTGGTCGATCCGGAACACCCGGCTCTCCTCGAACACCTCCGCCACTTCGGCGTTGATGGCGCGGGAGCTGGCCAGGTCGTGGCCCAGGGGTTTTTCCAGCACGATCCGGCATTCGCCGCAGGCTAGGCCGCTCTCGTCCAGGGCCCGGCAGACAGCGCCGTAGAGGCTGGGCGACAGGGCCAGGTAATAGATCGTGGGCGCACCGGCGATGGCCGCGGCCAAGCCCTTGAGCCCTTCGCCGCGGGTGACGTCGGCCTCGCAGTAGTCCAGGCGCGCCGCGAACCGCTTCCAGACCTTTTCATCAACGCCCTCGGAGCGCTTGTCCATGACGTCGCGGACGTGGGCCACGAAGGCCGCGCGGTCCATGGTCGAGCGGGCGGAGCCGATCACCTTCACCGCCGGCGGCAGCAGGCCGTCAGCGTCCAGGAAATACAGGGACGGCAGCAGCATCCGGGCGGCAAGGTCGCCGGTGGCGCCGAAGATGACGAGGCGTTCGATCTGGGCGGAGGGGTCGGTCATGGCGCGTGAACGCATGCCGTCCGATCGCCGTTTCGTCCAGTCCAAACTGCCGTTGGGTCAGTCGTCGAAGGCCGAATAGACCAATGTCCGCAATTCGCGCCGGATGGCGTAGGTGCTGGAGGGCATCAGCTGGGTCATGAACACCACCGCCAGCTCCTCGGCCGGATCGATCCAGAAGGCGGTTGAGGCGGCGCCGCCCCAGTAATACTCGCCCCTGGAGGACGAGATCAGGGCCTTGGCCGGATCCATGTTCACCGCGAAACCCAGGCCAAAGCCGATGCCGGCGTTGGTGGCCTCCGAGAACAGGGACCGCGACAGCTGCGTCAGGTCCTGGCCGCCGGGCAGGTGGTTGGCGGTCATCAGGGCGATGGTCTTGCGGCTGAGATACCGGGTCCCGTCGGCCACGCCGCCGTTCAGCATCATCTGGCAGAACTTCATGTAGTCGGTAGCCGTGGAAACCAGGCCGCCGCCGCCGGAGACGAAGCTCGGAACCTCAAGATAGCTGCTGGTCTTCGGATCGTCCTGCAGCTCCAGCACCGCCTTGGGGCTGCGCGTATAGCAGGCCACCAAGCGGTCGGCCTTGTCGGCCGGCACGTGGAAGCCGGTGTCGGTCATGCCCAGCGGCCCGATCAGGCGGCTTTGCAGGAAGTCCTGGAACGGCATGCCGCAGACCACCTGAACCAGATAGCCGACGACGTCGGTGGAGACCGAATAGTTCCAGGCCTCGCCCGGCGAAAACTCCAGCGGCAGCTTGGCCAGCTCGGCGATCATCGCCTCCAGCGGCAGCTTTGTGTCCACGCCGCCGAAGGCCGCCTTGCGGTAGGCGGCGTCGACGTTGGTGCGGTTCTGGAAGCCGTAGGTCAGGCCCGAGGTGTGGCGCATCAGATCCACCACCTGCATCGGCCGGGTGGGCCGGCGGGTCAGGAAAGCCGGCGCGACCCCGGCCTCGAACACGCCCAGGTCCTTCCAGGCGGGGATGTACTTCTCAACCGGATCGTCCAGGGCGATGGCGCCTTCCTCCACCAGCATCATCAGGGCCACGGAGGTCAGCGGTTTGGTCATGGAGTAGATGCGGAAGATCGAATCTTCCTTCAGCGCCGTCCCGCGCTCCACATCCCCCTGACCGACCACGCCGAAGTGGGCGATCTGGCCCTTGCGCGCCACCAGGGTGATGGCGCCGGCCAGCTTGCCCGGATCGACGTACCTGTCCTTAATGAACTGGTCGATCCGCGCCAGGCGCGCCCGCGAAAGGCCTACGGTTTCGGGCTTGGTCATGGGGTGGCTCCGGCGATGCGGGGGTGGTGTTGTCGCGGCGTACGCAAAGGCAGAATGGCGGCAAGGTCAACCGGGGTCGAAGGCCTTGGTCCGGCCGCCGGTTCGCCGCGCGGCCCGTTCCAGGGCCGATATGCCGCACCCCGCGGTTACTATTCTCTGTCACGATCCATGGTTGATCGGCGAGGTTGGGACAGCCGCCGCCATGACACGATCCAGTGGAGACCAGGGCCTTGCGAGCACCGGCCGGTTGGCCGCCGCCTTAGGCTGCGAAGGCGAGTGCGGCGCGCCCGGCCTGGCCTGCCGGCTGGACGAAGCCGCGGCGCTGATACACCCCCTGGGGCGGAGCCGAACGGTCCTGATCCTGTTCGGCGCTGCGATGGCCGAGATGATCATCGGCTGGCCGGCCAGCCTGGCCTGGGCAGCCGGCGGCTTGGCGATCGAGATCTGGTCCTGGCTCGCCACGAGAGCCCCGGCGCGAGGCACGCGCATCGGCTGGCCTGCGCGTGGCAATTTCGTCGCCAGCTTCCTGGTGATGAACCTGTGGTGGCTGCTGCTGAGCGGATTGATGTGGCGCATGGGGACCGTGGAAGGCCACGCCACCGGCGCGGTCATCCTGGCGGCCCTGGCCTGCGTGTTCGTCCTGTTGTTCCACAACGTTCCAGCGGCTTTCCTGGCCGCGGGCGCCGCGCCCGCCGTGGCGGCCTTGACCGTCGTCGTCCTGCAGGACGGACTCGACTGGCGCCGGATGCTGCCCATCTGGCTGTCGCTGGGTCTGGGGATGATCTTCTGCATCGGACGGGCGGTGGAGACGCCTTCTGCCCAGGAGTCGAAACGGCGGTTGAACCAGAGTTTGAACGACTTCGAAATCCTGGCCGAGAACGTCACCGACATCATCGCCCGCACGGACCTGGACGGCGTGCACCAGTATGTTTCCCCCGCCTGCCTTTCCGTGCTGGGCTACCGTCAGGACGAGATGATCGGGGTCGCGCGGCGGACGATGCTGCATCCGGACAGCCGCGAGGCCGCCGTGGCCGCCTACCGGCGAATGTTCAAGGAACCCTCCCGATCCGAAGTCGTCACCGTCCGTGTGCGTCACAAGGATGGCCACTGGGTGTGGCTGCAGTCGAGCGCCAAGCTGGTCTGCCAGGACGGCGTTCCTGTCGGCATGATCGATGTCAGCCGGGACGTCACCGAGCGGGTGGCGACCTGGGCGGCTCTGCAGGCGGCCAAGGCCGAGGCGGAGAGCGCCAATCGGGCCAAGGCGGATTTCCTGGCCAATGTCAGCCATGAGATCCGCACCCCGATGAATGGGGTCCTGGGCGCGCTGCACCTGCTGGAATCCGAGACCATCTCGTCCGAGGGGCGCGAGCTGATGCGTCAGGCCAACGGCTGCGGACGGATGCTGTCGCAGTTGCTGAATGACCTGTTGGACTTCTCCAAGATCGAGGCGGGCCAGCTTGAGCTTTCGCCGGAGCCGACCGACCTGGGCGAGGTCCTGCGGTCCGTCACGGCCTTGCTGGACGGTCAGGCCCGCGGCAAGGGGCTGGACCTGCGCTGCGAGATCGTTGGTCGCGACCATGAGGGCGCCCGTTGCGGCGATCTCTGGATCGAGGCCGATTCGATCCGATTGCGCCAAGCCCTGTTCAACCTGGTAGGCAACGCCGTCAAATTCACCGTCAGGGGCCATGTGGCCGTGCGGCTGGCCGTCGAGCCCGCGCCGGACGGGCGACGCCATGTCCGGGTGGAGGTGGAGGACACCGGCATCGGCTTGACGGCCGAGGCGCAAAGCCATCTGTTCGAGCGATTCCGCCAGGGCGAAGGCAACACCACCCGGCGCTTTGGCGGCGCCGGTCTTGGGCTTTCGATCACCCGCGCCTTGGTCCGGATGATGGGCGGCGACATCGGCTTCACCAGCGCCGAGGGCCAGGGCTCGACCTTCTGGCTGGCCTTCGAAGCCCCCGCCGCCGAAATGACCGCCGCGGCGGCGGGCGCCGACGGCATGCTCGAGGGGGTCAACATCCTGCTGGTGGAGGACAACCCCATGAACCGGCTGGTGGCCCGCACCATCCTGACCCGCCTGGGAGCCACGGTGGAGGAGGCTGAAGACGGCGTGCTGGGCCTCGAGGCCGCGCGCGGCGGCGCCCACGACCTGATCCTGATGGATATCCAGATGCCCCGCATGGACGGCGTCGAGACCACCCGCGCCATCCGCGGCCTGAGCGGCCCGGCGGGGCAGACGCCGATCATCGGGCTGACCGCCAACGCCATGGTCCACCAGCGGACCGAATACCTGGCCGCCGGCATGAACGGCGTGGTCGCCAAGCCGATCTCTCCGGCAAACCTGCTGGCGGAAATCAGCCGGCTGATTGGCGAGGAACCGCAGCCGGCCGGAAGGTTGTTGGAAGCCGGCTGACCGAGCCAGGGTGAGCGGCGGACTCTCAGGCGGCGGCCGCCTGAAACGTCCAGATCGGCCCGCGCCAATGTTCGCCGTCGCCTTCCAGCCGAACCAGACCGGCAACATTCGGCGCGGCGGCGATGGCGCAGGGCCAGAAGGCCTTGGCCGCCATGTTGCGCTCCGCCACCGCCACCTCCCAGCGGCCTGGAAACATCGCCAGCACCTGGCGGACGGCCTCGGCCGCCACCCCGCGCCGGCGATGTTTCCGGGCCACAAAGAACTCGCCCATGTTGCGCTCCACCTCGCCGCCATCCAGGTGCGAGTGGGTGTTGACCAGGGCGAAGCCGGCCGGGTGGCCCTCGACACGGATCAGCAGGGCGTGGAACCCGTCGCCGCGCCAGTAGTCGTCGATGCCGGGCAGGGGTCCGAAGCCTCCACGGTTGTCGAACTCCAGGTTGGCGGAGCCGGCCGGCTCCATCTCAGAGAAGTCGTAGATGTAGAATTGCGAGAGGCTTTCGATGAGCGGTCGGTCGCCCTCGCCGGCCATGCTCACGCTGACGGTCTTGCCGCCGTTTTCCATTATCTCACCCCCGAACGTCCATGCGGCCGGCGCCATACCACGCCGCCGAAGCGGCCCGTCGCAACGACAACATTCCGACTTTTCAAATTCGTTCAAACAGCCGTTCGCCGCCGTTGCGCGTGCCCCCTGGGCGCCGGATAGTGCCAACCATCAGAAACGACGAATTAAAACGTCGCCGGAAGGCCCGGAGGCGGACAGGGAGACGATAATGGCCTGGGATTTTGAAACCGACCCGGAATTTCAGAAGAAACTCGATTGGATCGAGGAGTTCATGGAGGAGAAGGTCGAGCCCCTCTCCAACCTCGGCCGCGATCTGATGGTCTCCGGCGCCCGGGAAAAGTTCATCAAGCCGCTTCAGGACGAAGTGCGGGCCCAGGGCCTGTGGGCCTGCCACCTAGGCCCCGAGCTGGGCGGCCAGGGCTATGGCCAGCTGAAGCTGGGCCTGATGAACGAGAAGCTGGGCCGCAACAGCCTGGCCCCCACCATCTTCGGCTGCCAGGCGCCCGACACAGGCAACGCCGAGATCATCGCCCACTACGGCACCCCCGAGCAGAAGGAAAAGTGGCTGTGGCCGCTGCTGAACGGCGAGATCCGCTCCGCCTTCTCCATGAGCGAGCCGGCCGGCGGCTCCGA
Organism: Caulobacteraceae bacterium; assembly: GCA_036384135.1. Taxonomy (GTDB): domain Bacteria; phylum Pseudomonadota; class Alphaproteobacteria; order Caulobacterales; family Caulobacteraceae; genus Acaudatibacter. The sequence goes on from DASVMY010000249.1 coordinate 16,423, forward strand.
CCCCACCACCTTCAAGACCCGCGCGGTTGAAAAGAACGGCAAGTGGGTGATCAACGGCGAGAAGTACTTCTCCTCCGGCGCCTATGGCTCCTCGATCCTGGTGGTCTATGCGGTGACCGATCCGGACCACAAGGACATCCACCAGAAGACTTCGATCTTCCTGGTCCCAACCAAGACTCCGGGCGTCGAGATCGTCCGCGGCATCGGCGTCGGCGCCGGTGAAGGCGGCGGCCACGCCTACATGCGCTACACCGACGTGGAGGTGGGTCCCGAAGCCCTGCTGGGCCCCCGCGGCGGCGCCTTCCGGATCGCCCAGACCCGCCTGAGCGGCGGCCGGGTGCACCACGCCATGCGCACCGTCGGCGCCTGCCAGCGCGCCTTCGACCTGATGTGCCGCCGGGCCGTGTCGCGCCAGACCCGGGATGGGCGCCTGTCGGACCTGGGCGTGGTTCAGGAACAGATCGCCGACGCCTGGATCCAGCTGCAGCAGTTCCGGCTGCAGGTGCTGCACACCGCCTGGCTGATCGACAAGCACAAGGACTACAGTCTGGTGCGCAAGGACATCGCCGCCATCAAGGTGGCCATGCCCAAGGTCTATCACGACATCGCCGCCACCGCCGCGCACCTGCACGGCGCCATGGGCGTGTCCAATGAGATGCCGTTCATGGGCATGATGACTTCAGCCATGGTGATGGGCATCGCCGACGGCCCCACCGAGGTGCACAAGGCCACGGTGGCCAAGCAGGTGCTGAAGGACTACCGGCCCGACCAGGATCTGTTCCCCAACTACCACCTGCCCAAGCTGAAGGATGCGGCGCTGGACAAGTACGGCGCGGCGATCGAGGAACTGAAGGCGCGGAACGCCAAGCTCAAGGAAACGGCGCCGGCCTGAAACCCGGCCCGTTCAAGGGCGCGCCGCGAAAACATCCCCACCCGTTCGCGTAAAGACAAAGCGGCTGGCGGAGGGCTATAGACGCCGGGGTCAGGGCGCTGCGGCCTCCGAGCGGGCAGCTTCACGAGGGACCGAAGGTTGGGGGGTCGAGGGTTTGAGCATGTCTGACGGGCGCCGCCCGCTTATCGTCGGTCTGGGCGGCACGGTCCGACCCGCCTCCTCCAGTGAGAAGGCCCTGCGGAAGGCCCTGGAAGCCGCCGAGGCGGCGGGCGCCGACACCCGCCTGTTCGACGGACCCTTCCTGGCGGGGCTGCCGATCTACAATCCCTCGGAGCCGGACTGCGACGGCGCTACGGATTTCCTCAAGGCGGTCAGCGAGGCGGACGGCGTGATCGTCGCCACCCCAGGCTATCACGGCTCCATCTCCGGCCTGGTGAAAAACGCCCTCGATACGCTGGAGGGGCTGCGGCAGGACCGCCGGCCCTATTTCGACGGTCGGGCGGTGGGCTTGATCGTGGCGGCGGACGGTTGGCAGGCGGCGGGATCCACCCTGGCCGCCCTGCGCGGGATCATCCATGCCATGCGGGGCTGGCCCACGCCGCTGGGCGCGACCCTGAACAGCGCCCAGGGTCTGTATGACGAGGCCGGAGAGTTCAAGGAAAAGCGCGACGCCTGGCAGGTGACCACCGTGGCCCAGCAGGTGGTGGACTTCGCCCGGCGCTGGAAGAACTGATCCGCGCAAACTCAAGAAGCGATGCTGTTTTCCCTGTTTTGATGATTCCATCAAAAACGGGACAGGCTCTAGATGTGCCTTGCCAGCGGCCAAGTCGTTCTTCGGAATTCCTGTGTTGTTCAGTCCGACCCAAGGCCCGTGAGCATTGGCCGGGCGTAGAGGTCCACCAGTTCGCGGGCGCTGACCACGCCCAGCAGGACCGGAAGATCGGCGGCGGCGTTCAGGCCGGCGTTGAACATCTGGGCGGCGATGAAAGGGTCCACCGGCCGCACCGAGCCTTCGGCGACGCCATCCGAGATCATCTGGGCCCAGCGCGCGGAGAGCTGGTCGGAGATGCCGACCATGCCGGCGCGCATGCCCTCGGGCAGGGCGCTTAACGCCGACGCACGCAGCAGGGGCCCCCGCGGCGAAAGCTGGAACTCCATCAGGGCGGCGGCGGCGGAGGCCAGCCTGGTCCAGGCGTCGGCGCCCGCCAGGGCCAGGGCGGCGTCCTGGACGTTGCGGACCACCTGGAACGAGCGGTGGAAACAGGAGACCACCACGTCGTCCTTGGCGTTGTGGTGATGGTAGAATGAGCCTTTGGTGAGGTTCAGCGAGGCGGAAATCTTGTCCACCGAGGCGCCGCGGTAGCCCTGCTGGTTGATCAGCCGTGTCGCGGCCAGCAGGAAGTCCTCGCGCTGGCGCCCCCCGGCCTCGACGGCCGGGGCGATAGCGGCCGGATCGATGGCGCGCGGGTCCCAGGCCGCGCCGGCCGGCGCCAGGCCGTGCATCAGGATGTCGTGCATCCGGTCGCGGATCATCGGGAATTCGTCGACCTCATAGCGGTGCGCCCAGGCCGGCAGCCAATGCAGCTGTTCCAGCACCATCTGGGTGAAGGCGGTGCCCGGGGCCTTGCCCCGTCGCCCGCCCTCGCTGAGCAGGGCGCGGACGTCGCGGAAGAGGTCCAGATAGGCCCCCAGCACCGGCCCCTGGTAGTCGGACGTCAAGGCGCGGATGTCGCTGAAGATCGGGATGGCCGGTTCGGCGGCTTCTCGGATGCGCCGCTTCATGGCCAGGTACAGGTCCAGGAGGGCGAACAGCCGCGCCGAAGGCTTCGGACGCTGGGCGGCCTCGGCGACCACCGCGGCGATGCGCTCGATCCCCTTGAGGAAGACGGCGGCGGCCAGTTCTTCCTTCTTCTTGAAATAGTAGGTGACGCTGGTGGTGATCAGGCCGACCTTCTGCGCCACCTTGGCCAAGGTCATGCCCTTGACGCCCTCGCGGTTGAGGATCTCCGTGGCCGCGGCCAGGATGGCCTCGCGCTTGCGCCCGTACTTGGCGGTGACGGAAAGGGACCCGTCCGCCATGATCAGGCCGCCGGTTGGCTTGCGGTTGGACGACTGGCGGCCATGACCTCGGCGGCGTCCTCGTCCTCCTCAGGGGGGTCCATGGCAGGTGTCGATTGGCCCGAGTCGGACGCTTGGCCATAGGGTCCGCTCTGCAGCATCCGCGACTTCCGCCAGCCGCCGAAGCGGTAGTAGAGGCTGGTCAGCACCGCCGAGGTGACGGTCCCGACAGGGAAACTCCACCAGATCGCGTCCTCCCCCATGGCGGGCTGCAGGAAGATCGAGAACGGAATGCGCACCACGAACATGGCGATGAACAGGATTGCCAAGGGCGCCCAGACGGCGCCGGTGGAGCGGACCACGCCGGACAGGGCGAAGGTGATCGAAAAGATCACGAATCCCCACAGTGACAAGGTGTTGATGTGATGGGCCTCCGGCAGGGCCGGCGAGTTCGCCTTGAGGAGCAACGACAGCACCTGGTCGTTGAAGATGTAGAGAACCGTAGCCAGCAGGCCCGTCACGACCAAGCCCGAGATCACGCCGGACCTGGCGATCTTCGCCACGCGGTCCCACCGCCCCGCACCGACGTTCTGGGCGGCCATGGAGGAGACCGAGGCGCCCAGCGCCATGGTCGGCATCTGCAGATAGCTCCAGATCATCGACGACATCGAATAGGCCGCGGAGGTGACGGTCCCATACTGGTTCACCAGAAACAGCATGACCGCGGCGGCGCCGGACATGACCGCCATCTGAATCCCCATGGGGATGCCCCGGGTCACCAAGGAGCGCAGGATGTCGAAATCCGGCTTGAGCAGATGGAACTCGCCCGGCCGCAACAGCAGGATGCTCTTCTTGCGATAGAGGTGGATGATCAGGCAGATCAGCGCCACCCCCTGCCCGATCAAGGTGGAGGTCGCCGAACCCGCGACTCCCATGCGGGGGAAAGGTCCGATCCCCAGGATCAGCAGGGGGTTGAGCACGACATCCAGCCCCACTGCCAGCAGCATGAACCAGAAGGGCGTCGTGGAATCGCCGGCGCCCCGCTGCGCCATCTGCATGAAGCCGAAGAAGTACATGAAGGGCACCGCGCTGAAGGCGATACGCAGGTAGATGATCGCGTCGGCCCGAGCGTCGGGCGGGGTGCGCATCAAGTCCAGGATGCGCGGTGCGATCAGGCCGCCAGTAGCGGCCAGGATCAGGGCTAGGCCGAAGAAGAAGGTCGTGGCGGTGCCCATGACCTTCTTGACCATGGCCATGTCACCTCGTCCGACCGACTGGGCGATCAGGATGTTGGCGGCCATGCTGACCCCGAAGATCGAGCCGATCATCAGCATCATGACGATGTTGGAATTGCCCAGGGCCGTGATCGCCCGCTCGCCCAGGGTATGGCTGACCCAGATCTGGTTGGCGGTGAGGTTCAAAGACTGAAGGGCGTTGCCGCCCATGACGGGAAGGGAAAAGATCAGCAGCGTCTTGGTGATCGGCCCTTCGGTGAGGTTGCGCTTGCCGCGCATGTGCGGGGGGCCGGCGCCAGGAGCGCCAGCAGGTCGACCGGCGACGGACTGGTCGGCGGCGGGAGTCTTGGCGTCCATCAGCGGCGCCTCGCCGCCGGCGGGCCGTCAACAGCCGTTCGGCGCGAATCCTGGACCGTGCCTTGTTCGAGTGAGCCGACCTGGCCGTAGAACATCTCAAACTCCCCAAGGCGCAGCCCGGCGATGGAAATACGCCCCGAATACAGAATGTTAGAAGCGGTCCCCGGCTCTTGCGAACCGCCGGCCGCTTCAGCGGCTCAATCCAATGCCGCCGCGCGAAGGTTCTTGTGGACTCAGTGTCACATTCTAGAGCCCGTGCGTCGAGGCTTGTGCGTGCCGGACGGGCCGCGACGGAGACCAGGTCCATGGGCCGGTCGCAGGTCTCATCCGCCCGCTCGGCGAAGCGGGATCAACTTCGCGAGATCGTCTTTCCTGAGGGTTTTGAGAGGTCTATCCGTCGAAATCGGACAGTGCCTCCGGCCGACGGCAAGATCAGGGCGGGGGCGGATCGGGTGACCTTGCGGACGGTTCCGGGCGGCGGGCGCCGCCCTCCCTTCCCTGGTCACCGAAAACATCAGCCTTCGGGGCTGAGACCGGTTACTGGTGGCGGCCGTGCCGCCGCCTTTTTTCTTGAGCGGCCTCTTCCCGCGGCATCGGGGGGAGGCCCTCCCCCTTTTCCACATCGCTGGAGCCCCTTGATGGCCGATACAGCAACCCTCGCCCCCGCCGAGGCGCCAGGGCGCGTGCGGGGCCGCGCCGCCGAGATTCTGACGCCCGAAGCCCTGGCCTTCCTGGCCCAGCTGCACCGCCGTTTCGACCCCCGCCGCCGCCAGCTGCTGGCCGCCAGGATCGAGCGTCAGAAACGCTTTGACGCCGGTGAGCGGCCTGACTTCCTGCCCGAGACCGAGTCGGTGCGTGAAGACGCCTGGAAAGTCGCCTCGATCCCCGCCGACCTGCTGGACCGCCGCGTGGAGATCACCGGCCCGGCGGACCGCAAGATGATCGTCAACGCTCTCAACTCCGGGGCCAAGGTGTTCATGGCCGATTTCGAGGACGCCACCTCGCCGACCTGGGCGAACATGGTCGAGGGCCAGGCAAACCTGAAAGATCGCTGGGCCGGCAAGATCGACTTCACCGACGAGGTCACCGGCAGGATCTACGCCCTCGGACCCAAGCCCGCCGTGCTGATGGTGCGGCCGCGCGGCTGGCATCTGACGGAAAAGCACGTGGCCGTGGACGGCGAGGCGATCAGCGGAGCGCTGTTCGACTTCGGTCTCTACGCCTTCCACAACATCCGCGCCCAGATCATGGCCGGCGCCACCCCCGCCTTCTACCTGCCCAAGCTGGAGTCGCACCTTGAGGCGCGGCTGTGGAACGACGTCTTCGTCTTCACCCAGAACGCCCTGGCCGTGCCCAATGGGACCATCAAGGCCACGGTGCTGATCGAGACCCTGCCGGCCGCCTTCGTCATGGACGAGATTCTATACGAGCTGCGCGACCACATCGCCGGGCTGAACTGCGGACGCTGGGACTACATCTTCTCCTACATCAAGCGCCTGGGCCGCCAGCCCGCCGCCCTGACCCCCGACCGGGCGTCAATGGACATGGGCTCGGCCTTCCTGGCCGCCTATTCCCTCAAGCTGATCCAGACCTGCCATCGCCGGGGCGCCTTCGCCATGGGCGGCATGGCGGCGCAGATCCCGGTCAAGCACGACGCCGCCGCCAACCAGGCCGCCTTCGCCAAGGTCCGCGCCGACAAGGAACGTGAGGCCGCCGCCGGCCACGACGGAACCTGGGTGGCCCACCCGGACCTGGTCCCCGTCGCCATGGAGGTCTTCAACCGCCTGATGCCGACGCCCAACCAGCTGACCAGGCTGCAGACGGAGGTGGAGGTCAGCCGCGAGGACATGCTGACGGTCCACGCGGGCGAGCGCACCGAGCAGGGCCTGCGCGAGAACATCCGGGTGGGGGTGCGCTACATCGAGGCCTGGCTGCGCGGGCGTGGCGCCGTGCCGCTCTACAGCCTGATGGAGGACGCGGCCACGGCAGAGATCTGCCGCGCCCAGACCTGGCAATGGCTCCGGCAGCGGGCGCCCCTGGCCGACGGCCGCACGGTGACCCCGGCGCTGTTCAGGGCCCTGCTGGACGAGGAGATGGCGGCGCTGAAGGCGGCTCTGCCAGGCTACGAAACCGGCCGCTTCGCCGAGGCCGTGACGCTCTTCTCGGCCATGAGCCTGTCGGACCGTTGCGAGGAGTTCCTGACTCTGCCGGCCTACGACTTGTTGGACTAAGCCGGCTCCATGGCTGGCAGGCGTGCGGCAGCCTCTTCGATCGCCGCCAGGGCCCGTTCGATCACCTCCACGCCAGCGCCACTTTTGGCGCCGTCGACCGTGAGGATACGCCGCCAGGAGCGCGCGCCTGGCCGCCCGTGGAACAAACCCAGCATATGCCGCGTCATCGCCGCCAGGTGGGTTCCACGGGCCAGTTCGGCCCGCACATAGGGCAGGTAGCGCGCCACGGCCTCCGCCGGGCCGACATCGGGGCCGGCCCGGCCGAACACCAGCCGGTCGACCGCGCCCAGGCGCGAGGGCTCGTGGTAGGCGGCGCGGCCCAGCATGACGCCGTCCACCTGCTCCAGGTGCTCCAGCGCCGCCTCCACCGACGGCACGCCGCCGTTGAGCACCACCGTCAACTCCGGCCGCTCGCGCTTGAGCCGGTAGACGATCCCATAGTCCAGCGGGGGAATGTCCCGGTTCTCCTTGGGTGACAGGCCCTTCAGCCAAGCTTTGCGGGCATGGACGACAAAGGTCCGTACTCCGGCGGCGGCGCAGAGATCGACGAGGCGAAACAGGCTGTCCTCCGGCGCCTGGTCATCCACGCCCAGCCGGCACTTCACCGTGGCCGGCACGCGCACCGCCGCGCCGATCGCCGCCATGCACTCCGCCACCAGTTCCGGCTCGCGCATCAGGCAAGCGCCGAACCGGCCGCTCTGCACCCGGTCCGAGGGGCAGCCGACGTTGAGGTTGATCTCGCGATAGCCCAGATCCTCGCCGATCCGCGCCGAAGCCGCCAAGTCGGCCGGGTCCGAGCCGCCCAGTTGCAGCGCCACGGGCTGCTCGGCCGGATCGAAGCCCATCAGCCGCGCACGGTCGCCATGCAGCACCGCCCCCGTGGTCAGCATCTCGGTATAGAGCAATGCACGGCCGCTCAGTTGCCGATGCAGCATACGGCAATGCCGATCCGTCCAGTCCATGAGCGGCGCAACACAGAACCTATGTGATTGATTTTCAGTCACTTCTCTTGCGGGCTCAATCCGTCAATTCGCAGGGTGAACCGATCTCACAACGGCAAACGCCTGTCTATCCTAGCCTTCCGCGTCCACGCCGCCGCGCCCGATCGGCTGCAGCGCGAACGGGACGGTCGATCGGTCGAGTTGCGGCACGTCGAACTGGCGGTCCACCGGCGGGAAAGCGCGGTGCTGGCAGGCGTCCCGTTCGCAGATACGGCAGCTGACGCCGATCAGCGCCGGCGGTCCGGCCAGGTTGAGGCGGTCGGCATAGACCACGGCGTCGGCGTACTGGACCTCGCATCCGAGTCCCAGGGCATAGCGGCGGGGCGGATCGGCCGACGAGGTCGCCGGCTTCAGGACACTGCGCGCCATGCACAGGTAGCGAACCCCGTCTGGCATTTCGGCCAGCTGCGCCAGCGCCGCGCCATCCCCCCGGAAAGCCTCGTGGATGTTCCACAGCGGGCAGGTGCCGCCGAACCGGGCGAAGTGGAAGCGCGTGGCGCTGTGCCGCTTGGTGATATTGCCGGCCGGATCCAGGCGCACGAAATAGAACGGCACGCCGCGTTCGCCGGGCCGCTGCAGGGTGCTGAGGCGATGGCAGACCTGTTCGATGCTGCACTGGAACTCGAGCGACAGCTGGTCGATGTCGTGCCGGCGCAGCTGGGCCGCGGTGCGGAAGGCCGCATAGGGCAGCAGCACGGCGCCCGCCGCGTAGTTGATCAGGCTCAGCCGGCAGATGTCGCCCGCGCCGCGGCTGCGAAGGTCCGCCGCCGCCAGTTCGGCGCCGATCAGTTCGCCCAGTTCCGCGCCGACGATGTGGCAGGCCATCTGAAAGGCGCGGCTCTCGACGGGAAGGGCCGGATTGAGGCTGAGACGCCGCGCCGCCGGATCGTAGCGGCGCATGACGGCGCCCTCGACGTCGCGGTTGGTCTCAACCCCCAGGGCCTCGCGCAAATAGCGCTCCAGCGTTCGCTCGACGGACTCTCGCCCGGCAAAACCGATCCTCGCCGACAGGCGTTCGGCGGCCAGGTCCAGGTCGTGCAGGTAGTTGTCCTTGTTGTGGAAGAAGTCGCGCACCTCCTCGTACGGCAGCTGGGCGCGGGCCTGGGCGGAGCCGTCCAGGCCGACCGCCGCCTCGGTCAGCTTCAGGCGCTCGTCCGTCTTCCGGTAGGTCCGGTGCACCGCCAGGAACCGCCGCGCCAGGTTGGGCGCATGGGTGACCATCTGTTTCAGCTCGATGAGCGACGGCGCGGGGCCGGTGTCGAGCGGGTCGGCGGCCGCTTCGCGCAGGTCCGCCAGGAGCCGCTGGTCATCGTCCGCATCCAGGGTTGCCGCGTCGACGTCGAACACTTTCAGCAGCGCCAGCAGCACCCGCGCCGTCACCGGGCGGACGTTGGTTTCAAGCTGGGAGAGATAGCTGGTCGAAATGCCCAGCCGCGCGGCGCAAACCTCGATCTTCCAGCCCCGCTGCTCGCGCAGGCGGCGCACCCTCGGCCCAACGAACAGCTTCTCAGTCAATTTCACAATTCCGCAAATTTGGAGACTGTGAAATCATTATTCCACAGTCGCACCAGATTCAACGTGCTGTTTTTCAAGGGAAGTGTCTTCTGACCTAACCGGCCTGACCTTACGTCTGGCCAGCAAGTTGAGTTGATAATTTCGCAGTCCATCCACAACGCGGCGACGCCCGCCGCCAATCGCAGGAGAGGGCATAAATGGCCATGGCATCCGCCGATCACTACAAGATCGGCCAGATCGTGCGCGCCTTCGGCGTGACCCCCCGCGCCGTCCGCTATTATGAAGCGTGCGGCCTGGTAAACCCGTCGCGGTCCGGATCGGATCGGGTGTTCTCGAGATTCGAATATGAGCGCCTGCGCTTCATCATCGAGGCCCGACGGGCGGGGCTGGGCGTCATCGACATCCAGGAACTGCTGGACCTCCATGATCCCCGGGACGGCGGACGTCGACAGCTCGAGCGCAAGGTTCAGCTGCTCGAAGATCACCTTCAGAAGGTGGAGGCCCAGCGCCAGGCGCTGCGGGTCGAGATCGATCGCAGCCAATCGGCCCTGAAAGCCCTCGACCGGCCCACGTCCAGGGCTGCCTGAGCGAACCGGGCCGCACGCTGCGTCCGGAATTGTCGCACCCCAGGGTCACGGTCACGCGTCACGCAAGGAGACGCACGATGGCCCTGGAAACCTGCCCCCCTCAAGCCCGCGGCTGGCCTCTCAGCCAACCTTCGCAGCAAGGTTCGCCCCGAAGCTCAGCCCAAAGCTCGATGTTGAGGCGCATGGCCGGGTCCATCCGCTATGCGGGCGTGCTGGGGGTCTGGCTGGGGCTGCTGGTGATCCGGCCGCGCCTGGCCCTCGACATCTTCCGGCATCGCCGCGCGGATTCGCCGATCCCCAGGCTGAACGCCCTGTTCCGCTCGGCGTGAGCGCGGGCAAACACCCTGACGGGGCGAAACTCGACGGGCGCGGGTTGATATTCCTATTTCAGGCTGACCTTGACCGTGGTGGACAATCCCGGGCGCAGACGCGCCAGGTCAGCCTGACCGGGCTCGAAGCGGATCCGCACCGGCACCCGCTGGACGATCTTGGTGAAGTTGCCCGTGCCCGGCTCGAAGGGCAGCAGGGAGAACTGCGAGCCTGAGCCCGGCGCGAAGCTTTCCACCTCGCCCTTGAACGACACCCCCGGCAGGGCGTCGACCTCGATCCGCGCCGGCTGGCCGATGGTCATCCGGCCGGTCTGGGTCTCCTTGAAGTTGGCGGTCACATAGACGGCGTTCAGCGGCACAATGGTCAGCATGCGGGTGCCGGGTTGGACATAGTCGCCCGGCTCCACCTGGCGGTCGCCGACCACGCCGTCGATGGGGGCGCGGATCAGGGTGTGGGACTGGTCCTGCAGCGCCAGGTTCAGGGCCGCCTGGGCGCGGGCGACACCGGCCTGGGCGGCGGCCAGATTGGCGGCCAGGCTGGCGGACTTGGCCTGGGTCACCGAGGCCTGGTTGCGGCTGACGTCGTACTGGGCGCGGCTGCGGTCGGCGTCGGACTGGGCGGTGATGGCGGCGGCGCGGTAGGTGTCGGCGTCCCGGCGCGCCACGGCGCCGGTGGCGACCAGGGTGTCATAGCGAGCCCGGTCGGCTTGGGCCCGCTCGCTCTGGGCGTCGGCGGAGCGGATCGTGGTCTGGGCGGCGCGGACATTGGACGCCGCCAGCTGTTCCTCGGCGGTCAGGGAGACGATGGCCGCGCGGGCGGCCGCCACCGCCGCCAGGGCGTTCTGCAGATCGGCCGTGGCGGAGGCGACGCGGGCGTCGAACTCCTCCGGATCGATGCGCACCAGGGGATCCCCGCGCTTGACCGTCTGGTTGTGCGCCACCAGCACCTGCGCCACCAAGCCGCGCACCTTGGGCGCCACCACCGAGCTGTCGGCCTGGACATAGGCGGCGTCGGTGCTTTCGGCGGCCTTGGGCATGACGATGTAGGCCGCTCCGGCAACCGCGACGCCGATGGCCACGCCCACCGCCAGGGTGGTGCGGCGGGAAAACGGCAGGCCCCCTGCCCTTGCCTTGGCCTTTGCAGGCGCTCCGGTGATGACGGGCGCCGCCTCGCGGGCGGCGGGACTGTCAAGGATGGCGTCGGTCATGGCGATATCTCGTTGCGCGGGGAGGAGGACGCCCCGGAAGATTGTTTGGGGGGTCGATCAGGACGGCTTGTCGAGACCGGCGCGGCGGCGGACCGAGACCTTCGAGCGGGCCAGGATGGCGTCGGACAGGCCTAGGTCGGGCTCGGCGCGGGACAGGGCCACGGCCCCGACCATCTCGGCCAATATGGAGCTGGCCGCCTCATCGGCGTCGGCGTGGCCCATGGCCTTCAGGGGCTGTGCGAGTCCCGCCGTCAGGCGGGCGACACCCAGGGCGAAGCGCTGGCGCGTCTCCTCGGCCAGGCGCGGCGCGTCCGCCGCCAGGAACGGCAGGGGACAGCCGGCGCTGCGGGCGTCGCGGTGGGCCTGTGACAGGTAGAAATCGATGTAGTCGCCAAGCGCCGCCTCCGGCGTCGAGCCATTCAGCGACTGGGCCAGGCGCGCCTGGCCCTCAATGAACATCTGGCCGATGGCGGCCGCCAGGAAGTCGTCCTTGGAGGTGAAGTGGGCGTAGAAGCCGCCGTGCGTCAGCCCGGCCTTGGCCATCACCTCGGCCACCCCCACCTTGTGCGGACCCTGGACGCGGATGGCCTTGGCGGCCTCCTTCAGCACCCGCTCGCGGGTCTTCTGCTTGTGCTCTGCATCGTAACGCATGGGGTTGCGGGCTCCTTTATATGACACATATAATATAACGAAGGCCCATTCCGCAAGGGGGCGACGGCAAGAGGGCGACCATGACAGCCGCAAGCATTTCCGCCGGGACGCCGGCCCAGTCCGCATCGCTGGCTGCCAATCCCCCCAGCGTCAGCCCCATGGACCTGCCAACCCGGACCAAGTTCCTGATCTTCGCGGTGATGGCGTTCGGCCAGTTCATGGCGCTGATCGATATCCAGATCGTCGCCGCCTCACTTAACGATGTGCAGGCGGGGCTGTCGGCGGGGCCGGACGAGATCAGCTGGGTGCAGACCGGCTACCTGATGGCCGAACTGGTGATGATCCCCTTCTCGGCCTTCCTGGCCCAGGCCTTGTCGACGCGGTGGCTGTTCGCCCTGTCGGCGGGACTGTTCACGATCTCCAGCGCCCTGTGCGGCCTGGCCTGGGACATCCAGTCGATGATCGCCTTTCGGGTGATCCAGGGCTTCGTCGGCGGGGCCATGGTGCCGACGGTGTTCGCCACCGGGTTTTCGATGTTCAGCGGCGCGCAGCGGGCGATGATCCCGGCGATCCTGGGCATGGTCTCGGTGCTGGCCCCGACGCTTGGCCCCACGGTGGGCGGCTGGCTCACCGACGCGGCCGGCTGGCGCTGGATTTTCTACATCAACATCCTGCCCGGCATCGCCGTGACCCTGCTGTCGATCGCCGTCATCAAGGTCGACCGGCCCAACCTCGGCATGCTGAAGAAGATCGACTATTCGCACCTGGCGGCGATGGCGGTCTTCCTGGGCGGCCTGGAATATGTGCTGGAGGAAGGCCCCCGGCACGAGTGGTTCAGCGACCCGGCCATCTGCATCGGCGCGTGGCTGTCCTTCGTCGCCCTGCTGCTGTTCCTGGAGCGGTCGTTCCGCTCCGGCGGGCCGATCGTGCGGCTCTCGCCCTTCCGCAAGCCGACCTTCGCCTTCGCCTGCGTCTTCAACCTGGTGATCGGCTTTGGCCTCTATTCCTCGACCTATCTGATCCCGGTCTTCCTGGGTCGGGTGCGGGGCTACAACAGCCTGGAGATCGGCACGACGGTGTTCGTCACCGGCATCGCCCAGGTGCTGAGCACGGTGATCGCCGCCCGCGCCTCCCAGACCGTGGACCAGCGGATCGTCATCACCATCGGGCTGAGCCTGTTCGCCGCGAGCCTCTGGTGGACCTCGCACCTGACCCCCGAATGGGGGTTCTGGGCCTTCCTAGGCCCCCAGATGCTGCGCGGATTCGCGATCATGCTGTGCATCGTGCCCAGCGTCAGCATGGCGCTGGGCGGGTTCGAGGCGGCGGAGCTGCGCTACGCCTCGGGGCTGTTCAACCTGATGCGCAATCTCGGCGGCGCAGTGGGCATCGCGGTGGTCAACACCTGGCTGGGGGACAACGCCCGCATCATTGCCGAGCGGATGGGCGAAGGCCTGGGCCAGGCGGGCGGGCACGCGCCGGCGTTCCTGGCCGCCCTCGCCCAGAGCCTGATGCAGCAGGGCGGAGACGCCGCCCAAGCAGCCCACCTGGCCTCCGGCGAGCTGGCCAGGGTGGTGGGACGCATGGCCCTCACCCAGGCCTTCAACGACACCTTCCGGACGATGTCCTGGATGTTCCTGGCCGCCCTGGTGATGGCGCCCTTCTGCCGCCCGCCGCCCCTCAACGCCGCCGCCCCGCCCCCCGACGCGCACTGATGTCGAAAGGTACGAAGATGAACCGCCCCCTCGCCGTCTCCGCCCTGCTGTCGCTCCTGTTGGCCGGCGCCCCTGCCTATGCCGTCGGACCGAACTACCAGCGGTCGGAGATCAAGCTGACCCCGGCGTTCCACAACGCGCCGCCCGCGCAAGCCCAGGCGGACTCCGACCTCGAGGCCTGGTGGCACAGCTTCGGCGACCCGCGCCTGACGCGGATCGTCGAGCGGGCCCAGGCCCAGAACCTGGACCTGGAGCAGGCCCGCGCCAGGGTGCTGCAATCACGTGCCCGGGTGCGCGTGGCGAGCTCGAAACTGCTGCCGTCCGGCGCCGCGGCAGCGTCGGCGGCCAACCAGGAACAGTCGCTGCTCAGCCCCATCGGCGCCATCGGCGGCCACCTGCCGGGCTATGAGCGCGAGACCAACCTCTACGACTTCGGCGCCGCCGCCAGCTGGGAGATCGACCTCTTCGGCGGCCTGCGCCGTGGCCGCGAGGCGGCGCGGGCCGACGCGCGGGCCACGATCCTGCAGGCCGAGGCGGTGAAGATCAGCGTCGCGGCGGAGGCGGCGGACGCCTATCTGCAGGTGCGGGCCTACCAGGCCAGGCTGGCGGTGGCCCGCGGCCAGGCCCGCATCCAGACCGAACTGGTGGATCTGCTGAACCAGAGGGTTAGCCAGGGCGTCGCCGCCGAGCGCGACCTGCACCAGGGCCAGGCGGCGCTGGAGGGGGTCGCCGCCTCCATCCCGCCGCTGCTGGCCGGACTCGACGCGCAGCTCAACCGCCTGGACGTGCTGATGGGCGC